>NZ_JBVIXO010000011.1:0-259826 GCF_055593565.1 Streptomyces sp. NPDC040718
GCCGCGGCGTACTCCTCGCGGATCGACATCAGACCCGGCATCTCGTGCTCGGCCAGGGTGATCTCCTTGCGGCCGAACGCGGCAAGGGAAAGGTCGGCGACCTTGAAGTCCATGGGTGCTGCTCCTCATGGTTCGAGAGGTGGGTACGGCTGGGCCGTGCACACGGCGGGCCGGTGCACTGAGCACAGTCCGCCGCGGGGCCCTCTCTCCCCTCGGCCGGTCACGAGGACCGCCCGACCGCCATCAGCAGCGACGCCTGACACTGATGACGAATCTACACCGATCGGCGCAGCGGACCCCAGTGGGGACGGGAACAAGTCGCACTTCGATTTCAGGCCATGCGGCGGGATGTTCGGGGCCTTTCGGACTTTTGATCCACCCCTTGTCTGTTGCAGGATGCCGGTGGATCGGTTCGCGCGCGCGATCTCGCGGACCAATGGCGTGAAGGAGATTCAAGTGACCAGTCCAGCCGGCCCTCCCGGTGACCGTGCGAGCGGGCGGAAGCGCCTGAAGCTGCTCGCGGTCACGGCGTGCCCCACGGGGATCGCGCACACCTACATGGCGGCCGAGAAGCTGACGCAGGCCGCCGCCGAGCTCGGCGTGGACATGAAGGTGGAGACCCAGGGTTCGATCGGGGCCGAGAACGTGCTCTCTGACAACGATGTCAGAGAGGCGGACGGGATCATCATCGCCGCCGACAAGGAGGTCGACCGCGAGCGCTTCGCCGGCAAGCGGGTGCTGTCCACCGGGGTCGCCGACGGCATCCACAGGCCGAAGGAGCTGATCGAGCGCGTGCAGAGCGCGCCGGTGCAGACGGGCACGGCCCCGGCGGGGGGTGCGGGCGGCGGGGGCGGCGGCAAGGAGCGGAGCCTCGCGTACAAGGCGCTGATGAACGGCGTCTCGTACATGATCCCCTTCGTGGTGGTCGGCGGTCTGCTGATCGCCATCGCGCTGGCGCTCGGCGGCCACGCCACGGCCGAGGGGTACGCGACGACCCCGGGCACCTTCTGGGACCACCTCTTCCAGATCGGCGCCCTCGGCTTCACCCTCATGATCCCGATCCTGTCCGGCTACATCGCGTACGCCATCGGCGACCGGCCGGCGCTGGTGCCCGGCATGATCGGCGGGTTCATCGCGAACACGGGCGCGCTGTACGACTCGAAGTCGGGCGCGGGCTTCATCGGCGCGATCGTGACGGGCTTCCTGGCGGGCTACCTGGTCCTGTGGATCAGGAAGGTCAGGGTCCCCAAGGTCGTCCAGCCGATCATGCCGATCATCGTGATCCCGATCGTGGCCACGACGGCCCTCGGCCTGTTCTTCATCTACGTCATCGGCAAGCCGATCTCCTGGGTCTTCGAGAGCCTGACCTCCTGGCTGTCGGGCCTGACCGGCACCAGCGCGATCCTGCTCGGCGCGCTGCTCGGCCTGATGATCGCCTTCGACATGGGCGGGCCGGTCAACAAGACGGCGTTCCTCTTCGGTACGGGCCTCATCGCGTCCGGGAACTACGCGGTGATGGGCATGTGCGCGGCGGCCATCCCGGTGATGCCGCTCGGCCAGGGCCTGGCGACGGTGCTGCGCCGCAAGCTGTACTCGGAGCAGGAGCGCGACACGGGCATGGCCGCGCTGTTCATGGGCATGTTCGGCATCTCGGAGGGCGCCATCCCGTTCGCGGCGGCCCGGCCGGCGATCGTGATCCCGGCGAACATGCTGGGCGGCGCGGTGGCGGGTGCGGTCGCCGGTGTCGCGCGCGTGGGCGACCACGTGCCGCACGGCGGGCCGGTCGTGGCCGCGCTGGGTGCGATCAGCGGCTGGGTGTGGTTCCTGATCGCGATCGCCATCGGCACGGTGGTGACCGCGCTGACGACGAACGCGCTGATCGAGATCAAGGAGCGCCGGGGCGGGAAGGCCGCGCCGGCCGGGGCCGCGGTGCCGGAGCCGGTGCTCACCGGCGTGGGCGGGGGCGCGGCGGCCGGGGCCGGTACGGGTGGGACGGCCGTGCGGACGCACGCGGAGGCGGCGCCCGCCACCCCCGCAGCGGCGGACGCCGAGCCGGAGGTGCTGTCCGGGTACCTGACCGCGCGGACGGTCAGGACGGAGCTGGCCTCGGACACCAAGGAGGCGGCGATCCGCGAGATGGCCGAGATGCTGGCCTCGACCGGGAACGTCCGGGACGTGGACGAGCTCGTGCGGGTGGCCCTCGCCCGGGAGGCGCAGGGCACGACGGGGCTCGGCGAGTCGATCGCGATACCGCACGCCAAGACGGACGCGGTGGCCCGCCCCACGGTCGGCTTCGCCCGGTCCTCCGAGGGCATCGAGTGGGGCGCCCCGGACGGCACGAAGGCCCGCCTGGTCTTCATGATCTCGGTGCCGGAGGCCGCCGCGGGCGACGAGCACCTGCGGATCCTGGCGTTGCTGTCGCGCAAGCTGATGGACGCCGGCTTCCGTGACCGGCTCCGGTCGGCGCCGGACGCACCGGCCGTCCTGGAGGTGCTGAGCGAGATCCGGTAGCGCCGGACCGCACCCACGCCGTCGGGTCCCGCACCGCTCCGGTGCGGGACCCGGCGGCGTGCGGGCAGTGTCCGAATCGGTATGTACGGACTTGGCACACCAGGGCCCCGACGGCATTGGCGGCTTCCGCGTCGACCTACGATGCAAGGCAGGTACATCGGAAGGGACGAAATGGAACACAGGCCAGGACGCGGACGCGGGATCGCGGCGATCGTCCTGCTGGTGCTCGGAGCGCTCGTTCTGGGTGGGGTGACGGTGACGAAGGCCGTGAACCCGCCGTCGCGCTACACGGAGGGCAAGGCGGTCGGCTGGCAGATGGCGCCGACCTACACCAACGGGGAGAGCATCTACCTGGAGCCGGTCGTCAAGGGCAAGCTGCGCCGGGGGGACGTCGTCCTCGCCTCCGTTCCGTGGTCCCTGCAGAAGACGCAGATGAACCGGGTCGTCGCCGTGGGCGGGGACCGCATCCGCTACAAGCCGAGCAGCAAGATCACCGGCCAGTACCGGCTGATCCTGAACGGCGTGCCGCTGGACGAGCCGTACCTGGAGCAATGGAAGAACCCGTCGGCGGTCGGCTTCGACGTGAAGGTGCCCAAGGGATCCGTGTTCCTGATGGCCGACAACCGGATGAACTCCGACGGCTCCCAGTACGCGAACAACGGGCCGGTGCCCGTGAGCAAGGTCGCCTCCAGGGTCGTGATGTACCCGATGGCGAAGCTGGCCGTCTGGGGGCAGCTGGCCGGTGTGCTGCTGCTGGCCGTCGGCGCGGTGCTGGGCTTCGCGTCCCGGCGGGCGCGCGCCCGGGGTGTCCGGGCGGCCGTTCCCGCGCCGGCGCGGGCCCCCGAGGTGCGCGGGCCGGCCGTCCCGGCCGAGGCGGGCGCGGGCGCGCCGGGGGAGCGCGCGGACGTGTCGTCGTAAAACAGGCACCGTACGGAGGTCGCCCCGTACGCACGAAGGCCCCCGCAGCCGGTGAGCTGCGGGGGCCTTCGCGTGCGTCCGGGGGGCCGGTCAGCGGCCGTCGGCCTTGGCGGCTTCGGGGTTGTAGATGTCCGGCTCCAGGTAGATCACGCGGGCGATCGGGACGGAGGCGCGGATGCGGGCCTCGGCGGCGTTGATGGCGTTGGCCACCTCGGTCGCGGTGTCGTCGTGCTGGACGGCAATCTTGGCGGCGACGAGGAGTTCCTCGGGGCCCAGGTGCAGAGTGCGCATGTGGATGACACGGGTGACGGTGTCCCCGTCGACGAGCGCGGCCTTGATCTTCTCGACCTCGGCGGTGCCGGCGGACTCGCCGAGCAGGAGGGACTTGGTCTCCAGGGCGAGGACGACGGCGATGACGATCAGCAGGACGCCGATGCACAGGGTGCCGATGCCGTCCCAGACGCCGTTGCCGGTGAGCAGGGCCAGGCCGACGCCGCCGAGGGCGAGGACGAGGCCGACGAGCGCGCCGAGGTCCTCCAGGAGGACGACGGGCAGCTCGGGGGCCTTCGCGCTCTTGATGAACTGCTTCCAGCTCTGGCTGCCGCGGCTCTCGTTGGACTCCTTGATCGCGGTGCGGAAGGAGAAGCCCTCCGCGACGATCGCGAAGGCGAGCACGCCGACGGGCCAGTACCAGGCCTCGATCTCGTGCGGGTCGTGGATCTTCTCGTAGCCCTCGTAGATGGCGAACATGCCGCCGACGGTGAAGAGCACGATGGAGACGAGGAAGGCGTAGATGTAGCGCTCGCGCCCGTACCCGAAGGGGTGCTGGGGGGTCGCCTCGCGCTGCGCCTTCTTCCCGCCGAGGAGCAGCAGGCCCTGGTTTCCGGAGTCGGCGACCGAGTGGACGCTTTCCGCGAGCATCGACGAGGAGCCGCTGAAGAGGAATGCCACGAACTTGGCTACAGCGATGGCGAGGTTGGCGGCGAGTGCCGCCACGATCGCCTTGGTACCGCCCGACGCGCTCATGGTTGCTGGGTGTCCTTCCTGGCCACTGACTACGGCCGCACATTGTTGCAGCTGCGGGTGCGGCCGACGCTACGTCAGATGACCACGGTGGCTCGGAAGACGGTACCGGTTCCGGACAGTTCGGTCTTTTCGCCCGCGGGGACGAAGACCGACTCGCCCGGAGCGAGGGTCAGTTCGCCGGCCCGGGGGGCGCCGGCGGTGCAGAGCAGGATCTGCGCAGTGCCGTCGGGGAGGGTGCGGGGGGCTCCGCCGGCGGCCAGCACGTGGCGGGAGAGCCGGAATTCGTCGATGGGGGTCTCGTAGACCTCCTCGCCGTCCCCCTCGGGCCGCAGGACGCCCGGGGCGCTCGGCTCGAAGACGACGACCTTGAGCAGCTCGGGGACGTCCACGTGCTTGGGCGTCAGCCCGCAGCGCAGCACGTTGTCCGAGTTGGCCATGAGCTCGACGCCGAGGCCGTCGAGGTAGGCGTGCGGGATGCCGGCGCCGAGGAACATCGCCTCGCCGGGCTGGAGCCGTACGTGGTTGAGGAGCATCGCCGCGATCACGCCCGGGTCGCCCGGGTAGTCGTGGACGAGCCCCGCGTAGGCCTCGTACGGGCCCCCGAGGCGCTCGGCGGCGGCCGCCGCCTCGGCGACGGTACGGGCCATCTCCTCGCGGTCGGCGGTGAGGACGGCGGTGAGGACCTCGCGCAGGGCCGCCTCCTCGGGGTGGGCGCGCAGCAGGTCCACGTAGGGCTTGAGGGAGTCGACGCCGAGGCCTTCGAGGAGGTCCGCGGCCTCCAGCGGCGGGCGGAAGCCGCACAGGCCGTCGAAGGGGGTGAGCGCGCAGATCAGCTCGGGCTTGTGGTTGGCGTCCTTGTAGTTGCGGTGGCCCGCGTCGATCGGGACGCCGCGGCGCTCCTCGTCCTCGAAGCCCGCCCGGGCCTGGGCGAGGTCGGGGTGCACCTGGAGGGAGAGAGGGGCGCCGGCGGCGAGGATCTTCAGGAGGAAGGGCAGGCGGGGGCCGAACTTGGCGACGGCGGCGGCACCGAGCTCGCCCTCCGGGTCTGCGTCGATGACGGCTGCCAGGGTGGTCTCGCCGGCTCCGCGGTCGAGGCGGGAGGGGGCGCCGGGGTGGGCGCCCATCCACATCTCGGCCTGGGGCTCACCGGTCGGCCCGACCCCGAGGAGGGCCGGGATCGCGGTGGTGGATCCCCACGCGTAGGGGCGGATCGTGTTGGTCAGGCGGTCCATCGTCGTCGTCTTCCTGGATCTGGTGTGGTGCGGGCACGGGTGTGTGCCTAGCTGTGTCCCCGGGCCGCCAGCGCCAGGTAGGCGGTGGCGAAGTCCGTGAGGGCGAGGAGTTCGGCGAGCTGTTCCAGCTCCCCGCCCTCCTCCGGTTCGAGCTCGCTGATGGCCGTGTCGTGGCTGAGGGCGAGCTCGCGCGCGGCCGGGGCGGCGGTGAGCCCGCCGGTGGGCCGGTCGCGGAGCAGGACGATGCGGGCGCGCAGGGCCTGGGGCTCCTCGACGCGGTCCCGGAAGAAGTCGTCGGGGTCGGCTCCGGCGGCGAAGGACCCGGCGAGCAGCGCCCCGTGCGCGGGCAGCGCCTCGGGAAGGGTCGCCGCGAGCGCGGGGCGCCCGGCCAGCTCGGCGAGGGTGGCGGCGAACCGGCGGCCGACGGGGCCGGCGCCGTCGCCCTCGCTCCAGATCAACGGGAGCGAGTCGGCCAGCTCGGCGGCGAGGGTCTTGGCCGGGTTGGAGTACGTGGTGATGGCCGGGCCGCAGCGCTCGGCGGTGCGGTCGAGCCGGTCGGCCACGCGCTGGAGGGCGTCGGGGGCGGCGCTGATCAGCCCGACCTTGTCGAGGAGGACCAGCAGCGGGGTCAGCAGGGCCCAGAGGGCGCCCGGACCGGCCGCGGCGGACTCGTCGTACTCCTGGTACGGGGCCTTGGCCATCGGTACGAGGACCCCGTGCGCGCCGTCCACCGCCTCGCCCAGCGGCGAGCGTTCGGGGGCGACGGCGACCACGGCGCAGCCGCGCCGGTAGGCCTGCTCGGCGAGGACCGCGAGGCCGGGCTCGGTGCCGTCGGTGGTGGCGATGAGCAGCAGGTCCACGGGGCCCGCCCAGCCGGGCAGGGCCCAGCGCAGCGCCCCGGCGGCGTGCGCGACGCCGGTGGGGTGCAGGCGGGTGACCGGGGCGGAGGCTCCGGCGAGGGCGCCGAGCAGGTCGGCGACGCCGGTGGCGGCGGTGCCGGACCCGGCGATCAGGACGGCGCGGGGGCGCCCGTCGGGGCGCAGGTCCGCCAGGCCGGCCTCGGTGGCGTGCCGGGCCGCCGTGCGGACTCTGGCCCCGGCCTCGGCGGCGCCGCGGAGCAGGCCGCGGCGGTCGGCACGGGCGAGATCGTCCGGTGCGTCGAGGAGTGACTCGTCGAGCATGGGGGCCTCCGGCGGTGTTGACGGATCCAGGCTGGTCGAGCGGTGGGGAGCGGGGCCGGTCAGGCGGGGCGGCGGGCCTCGTCCACGAGCAGGACCGGGATGCCGTCGCGGACCGGGTACGCGAGACCGCAGTCCTGGCCGGTGCAGATCAGCTCGGGGGTGGTCTCGTCCGCCGATTCGTCCCGGAGGGGGGCGTGGCAGGCGGGGCAGGCGAGGATCTCCAGCAGGCCGGCTTCGAGCGGCATGGGCGGTTCCCTTCGGGGAGGCGGATCGCTTACAGCGGTTTGGGCGAGGTCAGCGTACCGCCGAGTCACTGGGCGTGCGGCCTGACGGGTCGGGTGCCGCCCGTCGGCCCGGGTCGCCCTGCCGGGCGGGCTGGCCCCGGTCCGGGTGCGGGTCCGTTGCGGGGGCTCTGCCCCCGGGCCCCCGCGCCTCAAACGCCGGCGGGGCCGGATTCCGCGGGACCGGCTGGGTGGCCGCGCCGGGTTGCCGGGCTCGGACACGCGGCCCGCCGCCTCCGGTGGAGGCGGCGGGAGCGGGGCCGGGGCCCCGGGGCGAGCCCGGAACCCCCAGACCCGCCGGCCGGGCGTCAGGCGCGGACGAGGGCGAGGACCTCGTCGCGGATCTTGGCCAGGGTGGCCTCGTCGCGGGCCTCCACGTTGAGGCGCAGCAGCGGCTCGGTGTTGGAGGGGCGGAGGTTGAACCACCAGTCGGCGGCGGAGACCGTGAGGCCGTCCAGCTCGTCGAAGGTGATGCCGTCCTGGCCGGCGTAGGCGGCCTTGACCTCGGCGGTGCGGGCGGCCTGGTCGGCGACGGTGGAGTTGATCTCGCCGGAGCCGACGTAGCGGTCGTAGGAGGAGACCAGCTCGGAGAGCGGGCCCTCCTGGCCGCCGAGGGCGGCGAGGACGTGGAGCGCGGCGAGCATGCCGGTGTCCGCGTTCCAGAAGTCCTTGAAGTAGTAGTGCGCCGAGTGCTCGCCGCCGAAGATCGCGCCGGAGGCGGCCATCTCGGCCTTGATGAAGGAGTGGCCGACGCGGGTGCGGACGGGGGTGCCGCCGTTCTCGCGGACGACTTCCGGGACCGACCACGAGGTGATCAGGTTGTGGATGATCGTGCCGGTGCCGCCGTTGCGGGCCAGCTCGCGGGCCGCGACCAGGGCGGTGATGGCGGACGGGGAGACGCCCGCGCCGCGCTCGTCGACGACGAAGCAGCGGTCGGCGTCGCCGTCGAAGGCGAGGCCGAGGTCGGCGCCCTCGGCGATCACGCGGGCCTGGAGGTCCACGATGTTCTTCGGGTCGAGGGGGTTGGCCTCGTGGTTCGGGAAGGTCCCGTCCAGCTCGAAGTACATGGGGACGACGTCCAGCGGGAGGCCCTCGAAGACGGTGGGGACGGTGTGGCCGCCCATGCCGTTGCCCGCGTCGACGACGACCTTCAGCGGGCGGATCGCGGTCAGGTCGACCAGGCCCTTGAGGTGCTCGGCGTAGCCGGTGAGGGTGTCCTGCTCGGTGATGGTGCCCGGGACGGTGCCGGCGGGGATCTCCGGGGCGCCCTCGTCGGTCCACTTCTCGGCGAGCTCGCGGATGGTGGCGAGGCCGGTGTCCTGGCCCACGGGCGCGGCGCCGGCGCGGCACAGCTTGATGCCGTTGTACTGGGCCGGGTTGTGCGAGGCGGTGAACATGGCGCCGGGCAGGTCGAGCTTGCCCGAGGCGTAGTACAGCTGGTCGGTGGAGCACAGGCCGATCAGGGTGACGTCGACGCCGCGGGCGGCCGCGCCCCGGGCGAAGGCGGCGGACAGGCCGGGCGAGGAGGGCCGCATGTCGTGACCGATCACGATCGCCGTGGCGCCGGTGACCTCGACGAACGCAGCACCGAACAGTTCTGCCAGGGGCTCGTCCCACTCGTCGGGTACGACGCCACGTACGTCGTACGCCTTGACGATGTTCGAAAGATCTGCGGCCACTGCCTGCCCTCCTGAAGGTTCTGTGCGGTGGAGCAAACCTACCTTGTACGGAGAGCGGCTTTTCAGACGATCCGCGTGTCAGGAGTCGGGCGAACGGAGGACGCGCAGGTGTCCGCGGCGCGTCTCGCCGGCCACCGGGCCACCCTGTCGGGCCCCGCCGGCCTCGGCCGCGCGCTCGGGCGGACGGGCCGCCTCGCGGACGGCGTTGGCCAGGGCTTCGAGGTCGTCGCCGCTGGGGCGGGACGGGCCGGAACCGTCCGACAGGCGCACGACTTCCCAGCCGCGCGGGGCGGTCAGGCGCTCGGAGTGCTCGGCGCACAGGTCATAGCAGTGGGGTTCGGCGTAGGTGGCGAGCGGGCCGAGAACTGCGGTCGAGTCGGCGTAGACGTACGTCAGTGTGGCGACGGCAGGGCGGCCGCACGCGGTGCGCGAACAGCGACGTACAAGGCTCACGACGTTGGACGGTACCGCACTCTTGACCGGGCCGCGACGACTCGCCCCCCGGCCGCTCCCCCGTGTCGTACTCCGCCCGTGGTCCGCCACGGGTGACGAAGAGGGGCGGCGAGTCCGCAAAGCGGCCCGATCTTGGCCGGATCGTTCGGGGGGTGACACCGTCGTGACACCAGGTCGTGACCGTATCGGGTCCTGACCGGGGCGTGCGGGCTACCCTGCGGGGGTGACGGACAGTTCGCTTCCTCCCCGCCCGGCGGCACCCGCCTCGGCCCCTTCAGAGCCCCGGCAGCGGCGGCGCGACCGGCACGGCCGGGGGATGCGCGGGCCGCTGGCCCCGCCTCAGGTACCGCTGGCCGCGAGCCGGGCGGAGCTGTTCGGCGACCTCGTACGGGATTCCGTGGAGCGGCTGGAGCGCCGCTGGACGCAGCTGGCCGAGGTGGAGTTCGTGATCGCGGACGTGCCGGGGCCGCCGGGCGGGCCCGACGCGGGCTGGAACGACGAGGCGGTGCCCCTGGGCGGGCTGGTGGAGGCCCGGGACGGGAAGCCGGCGCGGATCGTGGTCTTCCGGCGGCCGGTGGAGATCCGGGCGAAGACGCGGGACGAGCGGGCGCTGCTGGTGCACGAGATCGTGGTGGAGCAGGTCGCGGAGCTGCTCGGGCTGTCGCCGGAGACGGTGGACCCCCGGTACGGGCAGGACTGACGGGCCCGTACCGGTCGTACTGGTCGTACCGGGGTTGACCGGTCGTGCCGGGCCCGCGGGCTCAGCGCAGCAGGATCGACGGGTCCTCGACGGCCTTGGGAACCGAGACCGTCGAGCGGTCGTCGCCGAAGGCCTGGACGGTGAACATCGGGATCCCGTCGTGCGGCAGGGTCAGGGTGCGGGCGGCGTGGACGGGGCCGCCGGACAGCGTCTCGACCGTCAGGGCGTAGGGGCCCTTGCCGCCCGAGGGGGCCGGCGGCGGGGTGACCGCGCGGGTGGTGCCGGCCTTGACGGTGATCTCCGAGACGGCGGGCTGCCCGCCCTCGGTGCCCGGGGAGGCGGTGACGCGGACCTTGGCGTCGGCGCCGGAGGCGGTGAGGGTGACGACGGTGGCTTTGTCGTCGGCCCGGTTGTCGGCGACGGTGGCCCGCTCGCCGACGGGCGCGCTCGCGGGGACGAAGCCCAGTTCCTGCTTGGCGGCGGTGCCGCGGACCACGCGCAGGGCGGCGACGACGGGGACGGCCTTCTTCGGGTCGGCGGGGGCCAGCAGCAGGGAGCCGGCCTCGCCCCGGGTCACGTCGCCCAGGTCCAGGCTCGCGGTCATGCCGCCCTTGAGGTGGAGGCGCTCCTTGCCGGCCGGGCTGATGGGGCCGGTCGGGCCGGACAGCTTCACGGTGAGGTCCGCGTCGTCCTCGCCGGGGGCGAAGGCGACCAGCCGTACGGAGGTGGCGTCGGCGGGGATGCCGGGCAGGACCAGGGTGTCCGCCGGGCCCGCGGAGGCCGGCAGCCAGTCGGTGCCGGTGCCGTCCTCGGCGACGTGGGTGGAGGCGCCGACCCGGCCGGAGCGCGCCGTCACGTGCGCGGTGGCGTCCGCGAGCTGGCTGTCGGGGGCCAGCTGGGACAGCGACACCTTGGCGGTGGACCGGGGGGCGACCTCGAAGACGGGGTCGGGGGTGCCCGGCTTGTCCTTGAGCAGCCCGTCGGGGCCGTGGAGCTTGATGGCCACCTCGGCGACGGTGTCGTCCGGGTTGGTGAGGTGGACGTAGTCCTGGCGGCCCTTGGCGGTGCTGACGCCGGGGAACCAGAAGTCGGTGCCGGGCGCGGTGCAGGCGAGCCCGAGCAGGCCGCGCGCGTGGCCGACGGAGACCTTGGTGGTCTGCTGGGCGGTCCAGCCGGGGGCCAGGGCGCCTTCGGCGGCGCCCGTCAGCGCCGGCGCCTCCGCGCCGGAGGCGGTGGCGGCGACGGGCTTGCCGGGCTCCTTGGGCTCCAGGACCGCCTTGCCGTCCTTGTCGGCCAGCCGGGCCGTGCCCGCGCCGCCGCCCTTGCCGGGGGTGAGGGAGGTGTACGTGGTCTCGGCGATGTCGGAGGAGCTGGGCGCGGGGCACACCAGCACGGACCTCTCCACCGGCATCCGGGCGGCGGCCGCCCGGCCGGCGGCGCCGCCGGCCGGGGTGGCGGCGGGGGCGGTGAGGAAGGCCAGCCCGGTGGCGGCGGCCAGCGCCGCCGTCACCGCCGCGAGCGTCAGGGGGGCGCGCTGCTTCACTGGTGGCTCCCGTCGTCCGGACGCGGCTGGTGCTGTCCGTAGGCGTCGTACTGCTGCTCGTACTCGTAGGCGGGGGGCTGCTGTTGCTGCGGGAAGTGCGGCTGTTCCCCGGGGTGGGGGTACTGGCCGGGGTACTGCCCGTACGCGTCGTACGGGGGCTCCGGCCGGTGCGGCTGCCGCGTCTCGTAGGGGTAGGGCTCCTGGTAGGCGTACGACTCCTCGCCGTAGACCTGCTGCGCGGGGATCTGCGCGTACGGGTCGACGACGGCCTCGGCGGGCACCGGCTCCGGGTCGGGCGCGGCTGCCGCGCCGGTCCGGCGGCGGCGGCCGTGGCCGGGTTCGCCGGGGCGGTCGCCGGGGGTGGCGCCGGGCGCGGTGTCCTCGGGCAGGTCGTCGTCGAGGCGGGCGCGGCGGCCGGGCAGGGCCATCACGAGCAGCAGCAGGGCGAGGGAGCCCTGCGCCCAGTGCCAGGCGGTGCGGGGGAAGGAGTCCTGGTGGACGAGGTCGAGGCGGCCGGCGTCGGTGGGCAGTGCGAAGCCCTGCGCCCAGCCGTCGACCGTCTTCGGGGTGAGGGGCTCGCCGTCGAGGGTGGCCCGCCAGCCCGCGTCGGCGCGGTCGGCGATGCGCAGGGTGCGGCCTTCGGGGCCGGCCGGGAGGTCGGCGTGGACCTCCACAGGACCGGATTCGACGGTGAGCGTGGCGCTCTGGCCCTGTCGGGCGGGGACGATCGCGACGCGGGAGGTCAGCCGTTCGACCTCCCACAGGGCGGTGCCGTCGTTCTGGTGGCGCTGTTTGAGGCCGGGGGTGCCGTCGAGGATGCGGCGCATGGGGGCGGAGCCGCCGGGCGGGATCATCACGTAGCGCACGGCGAAGGCGCTGAGCTGCTCGGACTGGTTGGCCCCGGAGCCGGAGACCAGGCTGGAGACGGCTTTGGCGAGGCGGGGTTCGGGGCCGGCCGCGGCGAGTAGCTCGCCGTCGCCGAGGCGGGCGCCGGAGCCGCGGACCAGGGCGTAGGAGACGGTGGCGGGCGAGTCTCCGCCGAGGACCAGGGTGCGGGTGCGGTTGGTGTCGTTGGAGTGCTCCGCGACGACGGCCGGGACCTGGACGGGGTCGCGCCGCCCCAGCGGTCCGTCGGCGCCGGCCGCCGCCCAGGCGGCGGCGAGGAGCAGCGGGCCGGCCGCGGCGGCGAGGGCGGTCAGGGCGGCGAGCGGCTGGCGCCAGCCGAAGCTGCGGGCGGCGACGCGGTGCTTGGCGCCGTCCGCGCCGAGCGCGGCGGCGGCGAGCAGCCCGAGCCCGTACAGGAGGGTGCCGGGGCCGGCCCAGCCGGTGCGGTTGAGCAGGACGGCGAGGAGCAGCCCGGCGAGGGCGGCGGTCCAGGCGGTGCGGACGGCGAACCGACGGTCGGCGCGGAGCAGCGCGGCGAGGGCGGCGAGGAGGATGCCGGCGAGGAGGAGCCGGCCGGTGGTGCCGGGTCCGCCGGGGTCGGCGGTGAGCAGGCCGAGGGGGGTGGCGGAGCCGGTGCCGTAGGGCAGTCCGGCCTCGTGCAGGAAGCGGCCGGGGTGGGTGAGCAGGCCGAGGGACCAGGGCGCGAGGACGGTCAGGGGTACGGCGAGGGTGGCGAGCAGGCGGGGGGCGTACGTCTTCCAGTGCGCGCGGCGCGCGAGGACCGCGGCGGTGCCGAGGGCGGCGGCGAGGGGCCAGACGACGGGGGTGAAGGCGGTGGCCAGGGTGAGCAGGAGGGTGTACGTCCACACCGCGCGCCGGCCGCTGCCGGGCTCGTCGCCGGTGAAGCCGTGGGCGGTGGCGGCGGAGCGGGCGATGAGCGGCAGGAGCACGGCGAGGACGGCGGTGCCGAGCCGGCCGCCGGCGAGGGCTCCGGTGACGGCGGGGAGGAAGGCGTAGCCGACGGCGGCCCAGGCGCGCAGCAGGCGGGAGGTGACGAGGGGGCGGGAGGTGAAGTAGGCGGTGAGGCCGGCGAGCGGGACCGAGCAGACGAGGAGCAGGGTGAGGGCGGCCTGGGTGGAGCCGAGGAAGAGGGCGGACAGGCCGGCCAGGACCGCCAGGTAGGGGGGTGCGCCGGCGGTGGTGCCGGTGCCGACGCTCTGCCAGTCGCCGGTGTGGGCGTGCCAGAGGCCGCCGGCGCCGGAGGGGGCGGGGAGGAGGGCGCCGCCCATGAGGCTGCCGCCGCCGATGAGGGCGCGGCAGGCGACGAGGGAGACGAGGAGGAGGCCCGCGAAGAGGGCGGGTGAGGGGTTGCGGGCGATCCGCCTGAGCCGGCCGGGCCGGCCGGGGTCGAGGTAGTCGGCGTCGTCGCCGCCGGGGCCGGATTCGAGGGCGCCGCCGTGCCGGCCGGCGGGGGCGGGGTCTCCGTCACGTCCGGACCCGAGGTAGGCGGCGAGCTGTTCGGCGCCCGCGCGAAGGGTGGCGCCGGGCGGGGGGAAGAGGGGGCGGAGTTCGGCGGCGGGGACGGCGGGGCGGCGGCGGGCCTTGCGGGCGGTGAGGATCCGGCCGGGGCGCAGCAGGGTGGCGAGGAGTCCGGTGAGTTCGTCGACGGCTTGGGCGGGGGCTTTGCCGACGAGGTAGCCGAGGGTGCGCAGCAGGGTGCCGAGTACGAGGCGCAGCAGTACGTAGGGGAGGGCGCGGGCGGGGGTGTTGGCCAGCATGGTGTGGACGGCGCCGGCCTTGTCGACGCGGTGGGGGCTGACGGCGGAGCGGCCGGCGCAGTCGACGGTGCGGCGTTCGCGGGCGGCGGCTTCGGCGTGCCGCAGTACGGCGTCGGGGGCGACGAGGACGGTGTGGCCGGCGCTGTGGGCGCGCCAGCAGAGGTCGACGTCGTCGCGCATCAGGGGCAGGCGGCGGTCGAAGCCGCCGAGGGCGTCGTACACGTCGCGGCGTACGAGCATGCCGGCGGTGGAGACGGAGAGGACGGGGCGGACCTGGTCGTGCTGGCCCTGGTCCTGTTCGCGGCGGTCGAGGCCGGTCCAGCGGCGGCCGCTGCGGGCGATGGTGACGCCTGCTTCGAGGAGTTGCTTGCGGTCGTACCAGCCGCGGAGTTTGGGGCCGATGAAGGCGGCGTCGGGGTTTCCGTCGGCGACGCGCAGGAGTTCGGCGAGGGCGTCGGGTTCGGGCGCGCTGTCGTCGTGGAGGAGCCAGAGCCACTGGACGGGTTCGCCGTGGGGGAGGTCGGGGAGGTCGTAGGCGTCGTCGCGCCAGGTGCGGCTGACGGGGTCCCAGCCGCTGGGGCGCTTGAGGTAGGGGAGTTCCTCGGGGGTGAGGGTGCCGGCGCCGCGGGCGGCTTCGTCGACGGCTGCGCCGAAGGCGGTGCGGCGGGCGAGGTGCAGGACGCGGTCGTCGCCGAGGGCTTCGGTGAGGAGGCGGGCGGAGTCGTCGGCGCTTCCGGTGTCGGCGGCGACGTGGTTCTGCGCGGGGCGTTCCTGGGCGAGGAGTCCTGCGAGGGTCTCGGGCAGCCAGCGGGCTCCGTCGTGGGCGACGAGGACCGCGGTGACGACGTGCCGGGGGAACTCGGGGGTGGCGGCCGCCTGCTGGGAGGCCTGCGAGCTGCTGTGCGGGGACATCGCGGTACGGGCCCTCCGGCCTGGGGATCCGGGGGTGTTGTGCCCTCGGAGGCTGCTGGACAGCGCCCCACACTAACGGCTGGGAAGGGGAGGGTTCGCCGCGTCGCGAGAAGGTCCGGAACGCGACGGTCCGCCTCCTGCGGGGAAGGTGCGGGAGGCGGACCGTTTGCTCAGTCTGTCGTTGTTTTCGTTGTTCTTGGTGGTGCTCCGGGACCGTTTCGGATCGCCGTTCGCCGCCGCTCTCAGACCGCGGCCTTTTTCAGCCGGCGCCGCTCGCGCTCGGACAGACCGCCCCAGATGCCGAATCGCTCGTCGTTGGCGAGGGCGTACTCAAGGCATTCGGAGCGGACCTCGCAGGCGAGGCAGACCTTCTTGGCTTCGCGGGTGGAGCCGCCCTTCTCGGGAAAGAAGGATTCGGGGTCGGTCTGCGCGCACAGTGCGCGCTCCTGCCAACCGAGCTCCTCGTCCGCCTCTTCGACCAGCAGTTCCTGAAACAGCTCGGTCATGTGCGCCCCTCGCTCTGTCTGTGCGTCCCCGTGATGTTGCCGTTACTGATCGCCGAGTAACGACACGAGTGAAATTACAAGTGTGTGGCTCCTGTGCAGTCAAGCCGAGATCTGCTATTGGGGCCCTTATTCACTCTGCGGAACCAAGCGTATACAGAAAGTGTTCATATCGCCAAAAATCGTGACACAAGCCACAGGCCGCTCAGGACTGCCGCCCTCGTTCGAGGTCGACGCGTCACCCTGAGGAGGGGTTGCGATTCGGCCGAAGATGCAGCCGAGATCACATTCCGATCACGAGTGACGCCGACGGGTTTGAGGTCGGTTCCCGCAGGCTTGGAGCGGCACATCCCCTGACCGTGAGTGCACAAACCTTTCTCCGCGCACAGTAACCGGATGAGGTGAAACTTTTCCCTCAAACCGGACATTGGGTTGACAGTCCGGCCCTCCGCCCGGTCTCCTTGTCCTCATGTCAGCGCCCGCAGCCGCCACCCGGACCCCCATTCGTGGGTTCCTGTGCGCTGCCCAGGTTCGCTGTTGCTGTTGCAGCTGTTGATGCCCTCGGAGCCCCTGGCTCCGCCGAGCTCCGGCCACTCCCCCACAGCAACCGCCGCGCACGACTGACACCCGTCGAGGACATCCCCACGATGAACAGCGCCCACGCCGTCTCCGCCGCACCCGCGACCGCCCCGACCGCCGCACCCGCCGCCGCCGTCGAGAGCGACCTCCAGATCGCCGGCGACATCCTCGCCGTCCAGCACCTCCTCCAGCCCGCCCGCGAGCACCCGGTCACCGTCGCCGAGTTCGCCGGCCTCGCCCGGTCCATCGCCGAGGACCGCGCCGGCTGGGAACACCTCGTCCAGTACGACGCCACCACCCGCTGGTACCACCGCCTGCGCACCGGCCCCGGCTACGAGGTCTGGCTGCTCAGCTGGGTCCCCGGCCAGGGCAGCGGCCTCCACGACCACGGCGGCTCCTCCGGCATCCTCACCGTCCTCGACGGCGAGCTCACCGAGCACACCGCCCGCGGCCGGCTCAGCCACCGCGCCGGCACCCAGCGCGTCTTCGCCCCCGGCTACGCCCACGAGGTCGTCAACGACACCCTCGACGGAGCGGTCAGCCTGCACGTCTACTTCCCCGGCCTGACCGAGATGCCGATGCACAGCTGCTCCCCGGCCCACGAGGCACACGTACCCGCCTGACAAACTGCGGTGCATGCGCATTGTTGTTCTGGCCGGCGGCATCGGCGGCGCCCGTTTCCTCCGCGGACTCAAGTCCGCCGTCCCCGACGCGGACATCACGGTCATCGGCAACACCGGTGACGACATTCACCTGTTCGGGCTGAAGGTGTGCCCCGACCTGGACACCGTGATGTACACCCTCGGCGGTGGCATCAACGAGGACCAGGGCTGGGGCCGCACCGACGAGTCCTTCACCCTCAAGGAAGAACTCGCGGCGTACGGGGTCGGACCCTCCTGGTTCGGCCTCGGCGACCGCGACTTCGCCACCCACATCGTCCGCACCCAGATGATCGGCGCCGGCTACCCGCTCAGCGCCGTCACCGAAGCCCTCTGCGACCGCTGGCAGCCCGGCGTCCGGCTGCTCCCCATGTCCGACGACCGCGTCGAGACCCACGTCGCCGTCACCGACCCGGAGACCGGCGAGCGCCGCGTCATCCACTTCCAGGAGTACTGGGTCAAGCTCCGCGCCTCCCTCGACGCCGAAGCCGTCGTCCCCGTCGGCGCCGAACAGGCCAAGCCCGCCCCCGGCGTCCTCGACGCCATCGCCGGCGCCGACGTCATCCTCTTCCCGCCCTCCAACCCCGTCGTCTCCATCGGCACCATCCTCGCCGTCCCCGGCATCCGCGAGGCCCTCGCCGCCTCCCCGGCACCCGTCGTCGGCCTCTCCCCCATCGTCGGCGGAGCACCCGTACGGGGCATGGCCGACAAGGTCCTCGCCGCCGTCGGCGTCGAATCCACCGCCGCCGCCGTCGCCCGGCACTACGGCTCCGGCCTCCTCGACGGCTGGCTCGTCGACACCTCCGACGCCGACGCCGTCACCGAGGTCGAAGCCGCCGGCATCCCCTGCCGGGCCGTCCCGCTGATGATGACCGACACCGCCGCCACCGCCGCCATGGCCCGCGCCGCACTGGAACTCGCGGAGGCCGCCCGGTGACCGTCCCCTCCTACGAGGTGCGGGCCGTCCCCGGCATCCCCGAGGTCCGCCCCGGCGACGACCTGGCCCGCCTCATCACCGACGCGGGACCGGACCTCCGCGACGGGGACGTCCTCCTGGTCACCTCGAAGATCGTCTCCAAGGCCGAGGGGCGCATCGTCCGCGCCGACTCCCGCGAGGACGCCATAGACGCCGAGACCGTACGCGTCGTCGCACGCCGCGGCACGCTGCGGATCGTCGAGGACCGGCGGGGACTGGTCATGGCGGCGGCCGGCGTCGACGCCTCCAACACCGAACCCGGCACCGTACTGCTGCTGCCCGAGGACCCCGACGCCTCCGCCGCCGCGATCCGCGCCGGACTGCGGGCCGCGCTCGGCGTCGACGTCGGCGTCATCGTCACCGACACCTTCGGCCGGCCCTGGCGCTCCGGACTGACCGACGTCGCCATCGGCTCCGCCGGGGTACGCGTACTCGACGACCTGCGCGGCGGCACCGACGCCCAGGGCAACCCGCTCAGCGCGACCATAGTGGCCACCGCCGACGAGCTCGCCGCCGCCGGCGACCTCGTCAAGGGCAAGGCCGCCGGGCTGCCCGTGGCCGTCGTACGCGGGCTGGGACACCTGCTCGGCGAAGGCTCCACGGCGGCCGACCTGGTCCGCTCGCCCGCCGACGACATGTTCCGCCTGGGCACCTCCGAAGCCGTACGGGAAGCCGTCACCCAGCGCCGCACCGTACGCGCCTTCACCGGCGACCCCGTCGACCCCGGCGCCGTACGCCGCGCCGTCGCCGCGGCCGTCACCGCCCCCGCACCGCACCACACCACACCCTGGCGGTTCGTCCTGCTGGAGTCGCCCGCCGCACGCCTCGAACTGCTCGACGCGATGCGGGACGCCTGGATCTCCGACCTGCGGCGCGACGGCAAGTCCGAGGAGTCCATCGCCAAGCGGGTGCGCCGCGGCGACGTCCTGCGGAACGCCCCCTACCTGGTCGTGCCGTGCATGGTGACGGACGGCGCCCACGACTACGCGCACGCCCGGCGGGACGCCGCCGAACGGGAGATGTTCGTCGTCGCCATGGGCGCGGGCGTGCAGAACTTCCTGATCGCCCTGGCCGGGGAACGCCTCGGCTCCGCGTGGGTGTCCTCGACGATGTTCTGCCGGGACGTGGTGCGCAAGGTGCTCGCGCTGCCCGAAGACTGGGACCCGATGGGAGCCGTCGCCGTCGGCCACCCGGCGGCCCCCGCCGCCGAACGGCCGGCGCGGACGCCGGAGGCCTTCATCGAGGTGCGGTAGCCGCCTACAGCCTGCCGATGTCGCTGCGCGGCATCCGGGGCGTGCGGCGGGGCGGGGTACGGCCCGCCAGCAGCACGAGCCGGGCCGCGCGGTGGCGCTGCCCCTCGTACGGGGCCAGCAGCTCCAGCATCCGGGCGTCGTCGGCGTCCCGCTCGTCCGCGAGGGCGTAGCCGATGATGCCGGGCAGGTGCAGATCGCCGGTCGTCACCGCGTCGGGCGCGCCGTTGCTGCGCTGGAGGGTCTCGGCGGAGGTCCACGGGCCGATGCCGGGCACCGCCTCCAGCCGGGCCGCGGCCGGCCCGAGCTCCATCCCGGCCGCCTCCTCCAGGCGGGCGGCCACCCGCGCGGCGCGCACGACGGTGCCCGAGCGCTTGATGTCCACCCCGGCCCGGTGCCAGTCCCAGGACGGGATCAGCGCCCAGTCCCGGGCGGCGGGCATCACGTACAGCTCCCCGCCCATCGGCCCCGGCGCGGGCTCCCCGTACTGGCGGACCAGACGGCGCCAGGCGCGGTACGCCTCGTCGGCGGTGACCTTCTGCTCCAGCACGGTCGGGATCAGCGACTCCAGCACCAGCCCGGTACGGGTCAGCCGCAACCCCGGACGGCGGCGGTGACTGGCGTGCACCAGCCGGTGCCGGGGCACGAAGGCAGCCGGATCGTCGGCGGCCCCGAGCAGCGCGGGCAGGTTCTCCAGCAGCCAGTCCCGGCCGGGCCCCCACGCCTCGGCGTCCACCCCGCCGGACGTGGCGGCGACCCGCAGCGCGGCAGGGCCGTCGGGGGTACGGGTGCCCCGCCAGACGGAACCGTCGGGGGTGGTCCGGAACGTCGGATCCCCGGGCCCCCGGCGGAGCGGCCCCAGCACCAGCCCGAGATCCACCGGCCCCCCGGGGTCCCAGCTCCGCCCCTTCCCGCCCTGACCTGCGGACCGCCCCCGCCCCACGGGCACGGCGGTATGACCACCGCGAACGGTGGTCCGGGTGGAGGGAGTGGAGGGTGCGAACCGGCCGGCCATGCGTCGAGCGTAGCCCGGCAGGGGGCCGGACCGTGTTTGCCCACAGGCCCCCTGACCCACCCGCCCCCTGGCCCCTGGCCCCTGCGCCGCTAGTCTCGGCACGGTCAGTTCATGGGGGTGGTGATGGGGAGGGGAACGGGTTGGGCCGGCAGGAGAGGTACCGCAAGGTACTCAGACCGCTGCTGCGAGCCGGGCTCGAGGTGATACCCGACGCGGTTCCGGCCTCGGCCGTACCGCATGTCCTCGGATACGAACGGGAGCGGATCCTCGGCGGCTTCCTCGTCGATTACGAGGACCCGCGACTCGTGGAACGGCTCAACAAGGGCTGGTACGACCTCGCCACCTCCGCCGGCCTGCTCAATGAGGATCGCGAATTCCTCCTCATGTTGCCCAGGGGCACCCGGACTGCCGCGGAGGCCCGGCGGCGACGCACGATGCCTGTCTGGCACCGAGTCCGTCTACTGGACCAATGGGACGTCATGGGCGCCGGCGCGGCTACGTTCCTCGGCATTCGCGCAGGCCACCCCGGCTTCGCCATGCTGGCCCTGGACAACAGCGTGTGGCTCCTGGCCGACACGTACGAAACAGGTGCAGGCGCGTACGCGGTACGCGACCCCGCCCTTTCTCCGGGAGTCCTGCGCGACTTGGAGTGGCTCACCAGAGAGGACATCTACAAGGACCGGGACTTCCGACGCGAAGTCACCGCCTGGTTGGAGCGCAGACACGCTCGCCGGCTGCCCTGATCAACCTTCGATGCGGTACCAGCCACGGGCGGTCGCCGGTCGCCGAGACGAGAGGAGCGCGTAGCGATCTGCTGCGCCCGGGTGCTCCGCAGGGGGGTCCGGTCGACCTCTCGTGCGCATGGCCGCGCCCCCGGCCCGGAACCAGGGATCACAGGGCCCGGACGCCCGGCCGGCCGACGCACGGCCCCTCGTCTCATCGCTGAGAGACCCGTCCCTCCACCCATCGACCGTGCCGTTCTTTGGGGGGCTTCCCGTCCAGCCCCGGAAGGACGATGGGACTGACGGGAAACCCCCGAACCAGCCCTGACACCGCCCAGTCCGCACCCCGCTCCCCCACCCCGCCCCCTCGCGGGGGCGACAGCCGGTCCCGGACCGCGAGGCGACGTACCCCCTACGTACCCCCCCTACCGCCCCTGGAGCTTCGCCGACGAGGTCCGGGTCGGCGGGAGCTCCTTGTACAGGAGGCGGCCCGGGCATTCCGTGGCGAAGCCGTCGCGGTGGCCCGAGATGACGTTCAGCTTCACGTTGCTGCCCTTCGGGTAGCGGTTGCCGCCGCCCGACTTCAGGGTGGTCTTCGCCCTCGGGTCCGCCCCGAAGAGGCCCAGCTTCCAGGCCGTGAGCCGTGCGACCGCGTCCACCGCCGGGGCCGGCGGGGCGGTGGAGGTGTAGCTGCCGATCACCGCGATGCCCATGCTGTCCGTGTTGAACCCCATGGTGTGCGCGCCGAGCACCGGTTTCGCGACTCCGCCCGCCCGGCCCTCGTAGACCGTCCCGCACTTGTCGACGGCGAAGTTGTAGCCGAAGTCCCGCCAGCCGCTGCTCACCACGTGGTAGCGGTACAGGCTCCGGATCACCGCCGGGGCGTCCTTGCAGGCGTAGTTGTTGCCGGAGGCGGTGTGGTGGACGAAGGCGGCCTTGACGGTGCCGGTGTAGACGAAGCCCGTCTCGCGCAGGGACTCGTCCGCGCCCCAGCCGCGCCGCGTCACGATCTTCGGGCGGGGGCCGATGTACGGCGCGGCGGCCGCCGTGAGCTCGCCGTCGCTCGCGAAGACGGCGTCGGCCGTGGAGTCCGCCTTGTTCAGCGCGGGGATCTCCAGTGCGCCGAGCGGGGCGTGCGGGAGGTTGGCGGAGGAGGCCTCCGCCGTCTCCATGGTCATGCCGGTCTGCACCGCCGTGTCGCCCTTGTCGTCGTCCGAGTCGTCCGGGGGGCGCTGCGCCGGGCGGGTCGTGGTGCCGCCGGCGCCGTTCTTGCCGTCGATCACCGCCACGGGCGCCTCCGCCCCCGGGTCGACGAGTTCGATCCGCATGCCCGACGGCAGCCGGGATGCCGCCCGGGTGTCGGCGGTCTCCGCCTGGACACGGACCTCCACGCCGTCCGAGGCCCCGACCCACAGCGGGGCGGTGCTGCCGCGGACCCGGCCGGTGCCGCGTTCCAGCGCGTCGGGGTCGGCGGCGTGTTCGCCGTTGTGGGTCTCGATGTCCTGCCAGTCCGACCACTGGCGCGTGCCGACCGCGCGGGTACGGACCTGGACGCGGCCGACGAGCGGGGTGCTCACGTCGTCCCAGACGACGCCGACCAGCGAGAACGTCTTGACCTCGCGCGCCGCCAGGCCCCGGGTCTCGGCCGGGTCCGGTGCGGCGCTCATGCCGGGCACGCCGGGGATGCGGGCGCCCGAGGGCGCCAGCGGGACGAGCGGCAGCGACTGGGTGGAGCCGGCGGGGTCCGCCGGGATCGACTCGGCGAGGGCAGGAGTGGATAGCGCGAGCGGCAGGGCCAGTGCGGCAGCCGTCGCGACGCCGATGGAGGAAGCAAGGAATCCGCGCATGGAAGCGATGCTGGGCACAGCCACCACGAAGCGCCATCGGAGAACTGACGATCCGTCCGACGATCAGCGGGGCCGCCCACCCCCGTACGGGCGAGCCGCCACCCCCCGTACGGGGGACGGGCCCGCGTACGCTGGGGCGGGTGAACGCCATTGACCGCACCCCTGCCGACCTGCTGCGATCCGCGCTCGCCGCCGATCCGGGCCGCCCGCTCGTGACCTTCTACGACGACGCCACGGGCGAGCGCGTCGAATTGTCCGTCGCCACCTTCGCCAATTGGGTGGCCAAGACCGCCAACCTGCTCCAGGGCGACCTGGGCGCCGAGCCGGGTGACCGGCTCGCGCTGCTGCTCCCCGCGCACTGGCAGAGCGCCGTATGGCTGCTCGCCTGTGCGTCCGTCGGGGTGGTGGCCGAGGTGGGCGGGGATCCCGCCGGTGCCGACCTGGTGGTGAGCGGGCCCGACACGCTGGAGGAGGCCCGTGCCTGCTCCGGTGAGCGGGTCGCGCTGGCGCTGCGCCCGCTGGGCGGGCGGTTCCCGCAGCCGCCGGCCGGCTTCGCGGACTACGCGGTGGAGGTGCCGGGTCAGGGGGACCGGTTCGCGCCGTTCGTGCCGGTCGACGCCGACGGCCCGGGCCTGGTGGTGGGCGGCGAGGAGCTCTCGTACGCGGACGTGGTCGAGCGGGCGCGCGCGGACGCGGCCGGCCGGGGCGCCGGCGAGGGCGCCCGGGTGCTGTCGGGCCTCGGCTACGACAGCTGGGAGGGGCTGTCGGCCGGGCTGTACGGGGCTCTGGCCACGGGCGGCTCCGTGGTGCTGTGCCGGAACCTGGACGCGCTGTCGCCGGAGGCGCTGGAGCAGCGCGTGGAGAGCGAGCGCGTCACCCTCAAGGCCTGACCGGACCCCCCTCAAGGCCTGTCCGGACCACTCTCAGGCCTGGCCGCACCCGCCCGGGGCCTGCCCGTACCCGTCCGGGCGGCGGCTCCGCCGCGATTTGTCACCCGCATGGCCCTTGCCAGGCCCCTGCCCCCGGGCCGTCGACGTCGCCCGGGGGCAGGATCGGCTCCAGGCCGTGCTCACCCGTACGGCCGGTTTCCGGCAGGGTGACGGGCGGAGAGCGCCAGTGAGGGACAGCGCGGGCATACCGGACGGCGGCGGAGCGGCCGGAGACGGCGGCACGCCCCCGCGCGCCCGCGCCCACGTCCGCGGACGCCGGCGCCGGCTGCTGCGCTGGATCGGTCTGGGGTTCGTACTGCTGGTCCTGGCGGGGGCGGCGGCCGGCTGGTGGCTGTACGCGAAGCTCGACGGGAACATCACCGAGGACACCTCCGCCGAGGCCGAGCTGCGGCGCTACGAGCGCGAGCGCCCGGCGCACTTCGGGGCCGGTGCCCAGAACATCCTGCTGATCGGCTCGGACTCCCGGTCGGGCACGGCCAACTCGCGCTACGGGCAGGACGAGGGCACCCAGCGCTCGGACACCACGATCCTGCTGCACCTGCCGGCGGACCGCGGGAGCGCCACGGCCGTCTCGATCCCCCGGGACCTGATGACGGAGGTCCCGAGCTGTCTGAAGCCGGACGGCACCCGCACCGGCGAGCGGTTCGCGCAGTTCAACTGGGCCTTCCAGTGGGGCGGGGCCGCCTGCACGATCCGCACGGTGGAACGGCTGACCGGGATCCGCATCGACCACCACATGGTGGTGGACTTCGGCGGGTTCAAGAAGATGGTCGACGCGGTCGGCGGGGTCGAGGTGTGCCTGAACCGGCCGGTGGTGGACGAGGAGGCCCACCTCAGCCTCCCGGCGGGGCGCCAGCTGCTCCGGGGCGAGCAGGCGCTCGGGTTCGTGCGGGCCCGGTACGGCCTGGGTGACGGCAGCGACACCGAACGGATGGAGCGCCAGCAGCAGTTCCTGGGCTCGCTGGTGGAGAAGGTGCAGAGCAACGGGGTGCTGCTGAACCCGACGCGGCTGTATCCGCTGCTGGACGCGGCCACCTCCTCGGTGACCACCGATCCGGGGCTGGCGTCGCTGCGCGGCCTGTATGAACTCGTACGGGGCGTACGGGACATACCGACCGACCAGGTCAAGTTCCTGACCGTGCCGCGTCGCCCGTACGCGGCCGACCCCAACCGGGACGAGCTCGTGGAGCCGGACGCGGCACGGCTGTTCCAGCAGCTGCGCATGGACCGGCCGCTGACGATCACCCCGCCGGAGGCCGTTCCGGTGCCCGATCCGGAGCCCCGCCCGCAGCCTTCGGAGCCGGTCCGCGAGGGTGCGGGACCGGCCACGGCGACCGGTTCGGCGGCGGCCTCGCAGGAGCCGGCGCCGGTGAGAAGCGGAAGCTCCGTACCGGCAGCTCCGGTGCCGACTTTCACGGGAACGACGGCGGCCGCGGCCGACTGCCGGTAAAGCAATCCAAAAGCCCGGGGTCCGGCCGAGCCCGATGGGCGGTTTGGCCCGTTATAGAGAGAGTGGATTTTGTCACCAGCATGGTTTGGCGCTGACCTGGCCGGATAAGGTGAGCGATCCGGTGCACCGGCCGTGAAAGAGGCCGTGCACCAGCAGCCGGATCGTTGACCGCGCGCCTGGGGGGAGGCGCGTCGCGAAGCACCGACGGAGGATTCGAGCAACCGTGGATGCGCAAAGCCGTGGGCGGGCGGACGAGATCGACCCCGCAGACCAGTGGGTGCTCAATCCCCGCACCGGCAACTACGAACTGCGACTGGGGCATTCCGCTGCGCAGCAGCACACCGTCGCCGCACCCCGCAGATCCCGCAGATCCGCCGCCGCCCCCTCCGCGCCGACCACTCCCTCCCCGGCCGTCCCCAAGCCCCGCCGCGGCGAAGGCCCGCCCGGCGGGCGGCGGAGCGGCCGTCCCCGCCAGGGCGGTGGCCCGCCGCGGCGCCGCAAGGTCCTGGTGGCGACGGGCGGGACGCTGGCGCTGCTGCTGGTCGCCGGCGGGCTGGGCTCGTACCTCTACTACGAGCACCTGAACGGCAATCTCAAGGTCATCGACACCGGTGGTGTGGGCGGCGGCTTCAAGAAGGACCAGCCGATCAACATCCTGGTGATCGGCACCGACAAGCGCAGCGGCAAGGGCAACGAGGGCTACGGGGACGCGGAGAGCGTCGGCCACGCCGACACCACGATCCTCTTCCACGTGTCCAAGGACCGCACCAACGCGACGGCGCTGTCCATCCCGCGCGACCTGATCACCGACATCCCGGCCTGCCCGACGAAGCAGTCGAACGGTTCGGTGAAGGACATCCCCGGCACCAAGGGCACCCGCTTCAACAACAGCCTGGGCCAGGAAGGCCGCGACCCGGGCTGCACGATGCGCACGGTCAAGCAGCTGACCGGCCTGGAGGTCGACAACTTCATGATGGTCGACTTCAACGCGGTGAAGAACCTGAGCACCGCGGTGGGCGGAGTGCCCGTCTGCGTGGAGAAGGACGTCAACGACCGCGATTCCAAGCTGAACCTGAAGGCGGGCGAGCACCGGCTCCAGGGCGAGCAGGCGCTGGCCTTCGTGCGGACGCGGCACGCCTTCGGCAACGAGAGCGACCTGGACCGGATCAAGACCCAGCAGCAGTTCCTTGGTTCGATGATGCGGGAGATGAAGTCCAAGGAGACGCTGACCAGTCCGAAGAAGTTCGTGTCGCTTGCGGAGGCGGCCACCAAGTCGCTGACGGTGGACCAGGGGCTGGGGTCCATCGGCAAGCTCACCGATCTCGCCGGTGAGTTGAAGGACATGAACCTCAAGAACATCACCTTCACCACGCTCCCGGTGCTCGACAATCCGAACGAGCCGGCGAACCGCAAGTCGACCGTGGTCCTCAACTCGGCGCAGGCCGAGCCGCTGCTCCAGATGATCCGCGGGGACGTCTCGCTCACCGAGGTCGAGAGGAAGGAAGCGGCGGCGAAGGAGGCGGCCGAGGCCGACGCCAAGAGCCGGCAGGACGCGGTCCTCCAGGGCGACCGCGCGCCCGCGGGGGACGTCCGGGTGGATGTGTACAACGGCGGCGGGCCCCCGGGATCGGCCTCCACTACCCTGACCTGGCTGCAGAACACCAAGGGTGTCCACAAGGCCAGCAACCACGGCAACGCCTCCACCCGGCTGGGCGCCACCCAGCTGGAGTTCGCCCCCAACCAGGCCGACCAGGCCCGGGCGCTGGCGGACATGATGGGGCTGTCCGGCGCGGCCCTGAAGGCGGGTTCCGTGGACGCGGGTCCGAGGACGCCGATGAAGCTGACACTGGGCTCCGACTTCAAGGAGCCCGGGACGCCGCTCGGCGCTCCGGAGACTCCGCAGCAGGCGCCCGAGGGGCTCCAGCGGGTCGAGGCGGACAAGGCGGTCTGCGCGAAGTGAACGGTCCGCGCCACCTGGGCGGACGGCTGTTACGGCACGGCACGCACCAGCAGCACCACCGATCCTTTAGACCGGCCGGCGTATGACGGGCGGTAGCCGGTAGGACCGGCACAATACCGACCAGTAGTGATCTTGAGGGGGGACGCGTGAAGCACAGCAGCGTGCGGGGGGAGGGGGCGCCCGACCAGGCCGCCGACGGCATATCCGACGGCGACGGGAAAGCCGCCGCCTCGGTGCCCCCGCCCCGGAAGGGCTCGGGTACGGCCCAGTCCCCGGAGAGCGGGCTTCCGGTCCGGCGGCGGCGCCGCCGGGTGCTGTTCTGGGTGGCGTCCGTCATGGCGTTCCTGATCCTGGGGACCTCGGCGGCCGGCTACCTCTACTACCGCCATCTGAACGGCAACATCCGCAGCGGGCAGCGCCTGAGCGGTGAGAGCGGCGTGGAGAAGACCCACGCGAACGCCAAGGGCCAGCGCCCGCTGAACATCCTGCTGATCGGCTCGGACAGCCGCAACAAGCCGGAGAACGTCGAACTCGGCGGCAGCCGCGACACCGTGGGGAACGCCCCGCTCGCCGACGTGCAGATGCTGCTGCACGTCTCGGCCGACCGGGAGAACGCCTCCGTGGTGAGCATCCCGCGCGACACCCGGGTCGAGATACCCGAGTGCACCGATCCGAAGTCCGGCGAGAAGTTCAAGAAGACCCGGGCGATGATCAACGAGTCGCTCGGCCGCGGCGGCCCCGGCTGCACGCTGGCCACGTGGGAGAAGCTGACCAACGTCTACATCGACCACTGGATGATGATCGACTTCTCCGGTGTGGTGCAGATGGCCGACGCGGTCGGCGGCGTCCCGGTCTGCGTCAAGGACAACGTCTGGGACCGGCCGATAGCCACCTCCGGCGGCGGCTCCGGCCTCAAGCTCCAGAAGGGCACGACCCGGGTCAAGGGCGAGCAGGCCCTCCAGTGGCTGCGCACCCGGCACGCGTTCAGCAGCGACCTGGGCCGGGCGCAGGCCCAGCACATGTACATGAACTCGATGATGCGCGAGCTCAAGAGCCAGAACGCCTTCACGGACGTCGGCCGGATCACGGCGCTGGCCGAGGCCGGCACCAAGGCGCTGGAGGTCTCCGAGGAGATCGGCTCGGTCAAGAAGCTCTACAACCTGGCCATGCAGCTCAAGGACGTGCCGACCAACCGCATCACGATGACGACGATGCCGACCTTCCAGGACCCCTCGGACCCGGACCGGCTCATCGTGAACCCGACGGACGCCGACAAGCTGTGGGCGATGCTCCGCAAGGACGTGGCCTTCGACAAGAACGGCACTCCGACGGGCCCGCAGAGCCCCTCCGCGCAGGCCTCGCCGTCCGCGTCCGCGCCCGCCCCGGGCGCCTCGCAGCCCGCGCAGCCGGGCCAGTCGGCGCAGCCGGGCCAGCCGAGCGGGGAGCCGTCGACCGCCCCGGACAAGATCCAGGTCAACGTGGTCAACGGCACCGCCGTGGAGAAGATGCCGCTGGCGCCCCGGCGGGCGAACGTGGTGGCGGAGGCCCTGGTCTCCAAGGGCTTCACGGGGGCCCGCGCGGACAGCGCGCTGACCCCGGAGAAGACCACCGTGGTGCGCTACCCGACCCCCGACCTGGCCGACGAGGCGCAGAGCGTGGCGGCGGCCATGGGCATCCCGGGCACCGCGGTGCAGCAGTCCGCGGACGTCTCCCGGATCACCCTGATCGTGGGTGCCGACTGGCGCGACGGCGCCGTCTACCCGCAGCAGGCGCCGCCGGAGGCCGGTTCCGTGCCGGACACGGCAGACGCCCTCAACGGTTCGGACACCGGGGCCTGCATGGAGGTCTACAAGCCGTACCGCTGGTGAGCGGGCCCGGATGAACGCGAAGGGGTGACCCGGTCCGTAAAGGACGCGGGTCACCCCTTCCGCCGTTCCCGGGGCTCCGGGCGGGCGGTGTCAGACCTGCGAACGGTCCCGGCCGGGGACCGCGGGGCGCCGGCTCGCGATGACCTTGCGGGCCAGCGAGCGCGGGCTGGTGAGGAAGCCGAAGCCCCAGGACATGTGCATGGTGGCGAGGGCGACGGGGATCTGCGCCCGGGCCTTCGGCGGCAGCCCCTTGCCCGCCGGGACGGAGCCGGCGGTGATCGCCGCGAGGTAGCCGACCGGGACGGCGAAGGCCCACGGGGTGACGGCCGCGCCCGCCACGACACCGGCCGCGATCGCGCAGACGGCGGTCGGCGGGGCCAGGTAGCGCAGGTTGATGGAGCCCGAGTGGTAGCGGGCCACGACGTGGCGCCAGCGGCCGTAGTCCTTGTACTGCTTGGCCAGGGCCCGTACGGAAGGCCGCGGGCGGTACTGGACCTTCAGCTCGGGCGAGAACCAGATGAGCCCGCCCGCCTCGCGGATGCGGAAGTTCAGCTCCCAGTCCTGGGCGCGGATGAACTCCTCGTTGTACCCGCCCTGCTGTTCGAGGGCCTCGCGGCGGAAGACGCCGAGGTAGACGGTCTCGGCCGGGCCGGCCTGGCCGCCGGTGTGGAAGGCCGCGTTGCCGACGCCGATCTTCGAGGTCATCGCGGCGGCGACGGCCTGCTCCCAGGCGTTCTCGCCCTCGGCGTGCATGATGCCGCCGACGTTCTGCGCGCCGGTCTCCTCCAGGAGGCGGACGGCGGTGGCGATGTAGTTCGGGGAGAGCATGCCGTGCCCGTCGACGCGGACGACGATCGGGTGGCGGGAGGCCTTGATCGCGGCGTTGAGGGCGGCGGGGGTCCGTCCGGTGGGGTTCGGGACGGTGTGGACGCGGGGGTCTTCGCGTACGAGTTCGGCGGCGATCTCGTCGGTGCGGTCCGTGGACGGCCCGAGCGCGATCACCACCTCCATCTCGCCTGCGTACTCCTGTCCGAGGATGTGCCGGACGGAGTCACGCAGGTGGCGCTCCTCGTTGAGCACCGGCATGATCACCGAGACTGCGGGCTGCTGGGCGGGCATGTCGTCCTTCACGGTCGGGTATCGGTGTCACGTTACCGCGTACGGGGGAAACGGGTGCGCGGCGGACGAGCGGTACGGACAGCGGCTGATCGTATGGGCCTACTGTTCTGACGAATCTGCCCGATGTGCCGGCCGGTCAGCACCGTGAGCGAACCGCCGGCTCCGTCCCGTGCTGTTCCCCGCGGAGGTGTCCACCGTGCCCCAGCCGCACCGTCCCACCCCACCCGCCAGGCCCTCCCAGCCGCAGCGTGCGCGCGGCGGCGGCCGTCAGGGCCGGCGCCGGGAGGGCCGGCCCCGGTGGGGCGTGCGGATCGCGGCCGGGGTGTCGCTGGTGGTGCTGGGGTCCGGGGCCGTGGGGCACGCGGTGATGACCGGACTGGACACCGGGATCGAACGGGTCGACCCCTTCAAGGACATGAAGAACCGTCCGCAGGCCGGGCACGGGATGAACTTCCTGCTCGTCGGCACCGACGGCCGCGACAGGGTCAGCCCGGAGGAGAAGCGCGAGTACCGCCTCGGCGGCGCCCCCTGCCACTGCACCGACACGATCATGCTGGTGCACCTCTCCGCCGACCGGGAGCGGGCCAGCGTGGTCAGCCTGCCCCGGGACAGCTACGCCGAGCTGCCCGCGCACCGCGACCCGGTGACCGGCAAATCGCACCGGCCCCACCCCGTGAAGCTCAACGCCGCCTACGCCGAGGGCGGGCCGAACCTGACCGTGCGCACCGTGGAGAACATGACCCGGGTCAAGATCGACCACTACCTGGAGGTGGACTTCAGCAGCTTCATGAAGACCGTCGACGCGATGGGCGGCGTGGAGATCTGCACCGTCAAGGCCCTGCACGACCGGAACACCGGCCTGGACCTGCCGCCCGGCACGCACCGGCTCAGCGGCGGCCAGGCCCTGCAGTACGTGCGCTCCCGCCATGTCGACGGGGCCTCCGACCTGGGCCGCATGCAGCGCCAGCAGCGGTTCGTCGCCGCCCTCGTCAAACAGGCCACCGGGGGCGGGGTGCTGCTCAACCCGGTGAAGTTCAAGGAGGTCAGCTCCACCCTGCTGGGGTCGGTGCGGGCCGACCGGGACTTCGGCTCGGAGCAGATGCTGGCGCTGGGCCAGGCCATGCGCGACTTCACGCCCTCCTCGTCCGAGTTCGCCTCGGTGCCGGTCGGGGACGCCTCGTACCCGGTCAAGGGCATCGGCTCGACGGTGAAGTGGGACGAGCGGAAGGCCGCCCGGCTCTTCGAGGCGCTGCGCCAGGACCGCCCGCTCGCCCCGCCCGGGTCCGGCGGAGGCGCCGGCGGGCGGCAGCGGCCCGCCGCCGTGCCGGTGGACGTGCCGCCGCAGCAGGTCCGGGTCCAGGTGGAGAACGGGACCCGGATCGACGGGCTCGGCGGCCGGGTGGACGAGGCCCTGCGCGCCACCGGCTTCGACACCACCCGCGCCCCGGTCGGCGGCGCCAGCCGCGACGTCCGGCGCACGGTGATCGCGTACGACCCGCGCTGGGACCGCTCGGCCCGCACGGTGGCGGCGGCGCTGCCGGGCAGCGAGCTGCGCGCGGTCGCCGGGCAGGGCCGCACGGTGCTGGTGACGGCGGGCTCGGAGTACCGCAAGGTGGTGCCGGTGCGGGCCGAGGACCCCTACCAGGGCGGGGAGGCCCAGGCCGTCACCGGCGACCAGGTGGTGTGCGGGCCGTAGACGACGCCGGACGGACCCTAGGCGGCGCGCTCCAGCAGGGTGACGCTCAGGCCGCGCACCGTCTCGGTCTCGACCACCCGGTAGAGGCTGCGCAGCGCGTCCGCCTGTTCCTTCGGGAGCTTGTGGAACGGGTCCTTCGTGCCGCTCCAGGTGACCACCCACAGCCGCGGGGTGGCGCGCAGGCACTGCACGGGCCGGTCGCACTCCTTCGGGAACAGGTCGTCGCTGTCCAGCGCCGAGCGCTCCGCGAAGACGTCCCTGAGCTGGACGCGGTCCGGCAGGTAGTACTCCACCTGGAAGTCGATCATGAACACCCGGTCGGCGCCGCGTACGGGCACGAACCCGTCGCCGGGCCGGTAGCCCTTGGTGATGAGCTGCGCCGCGGCCTGGCCGTCGAGGCCGACCCTGGACCACTCGGTACGCATCTGCCGCTGGTCGGGAAGGCCGAGGAGGATCAGCGCGGCCAGCACGAACGCCCCGGCCCGCAGCGGCCGCAGCGCCGCGAGGGCGGCGGCCGCGAGCACCGCCCAGGCGGGCAGGGTGAAGAGCAGGTAGCGGTCCATGAAGTACGAGGTGCTGCCCTGCGAGACCACCCAGGCGGCGGCGATCGGGGCCGCGCCGGCCAGCAGCAGCTCGACGGCGGGCCGCCGGCCCCGGCTCCAGGCGAGCGGGAGCAGCACCAGCGCGGCGAGGGCGAGGCCGATGGTCGGGGAGCCGAAGAGGTTGTTCCACAGGTCGGCGACGCTCCGCAGGTGCGGGGTCTTGATCCAGCTGATCTGGCGGCCGACCTGGCTCTGGCCCAGCAGCACCAGCGGGACGACGGGGAGCAGGGCGACGGCCACGGTCGCCGCGAAGGCGACGACGGTGCGCCCGCGCCGGTCGCGCCACCAGCGCAGCAGCACGATCAGGCCGTGCGGCAGCAGGAAGAGCAGCGACACGACGTGGAACAGCCCGGCGGCCGCCACGGCGAGGGCGTACGGGGCCCAGCGCCGCAGGACCGGCCGCTCCAGCGCCCGCAGCAGCAGCCAGGTCGCGGCGCTGACCGCGAGCACGACGAAGGCGTACGACCGCGCCTCCTGGCCGTACCGGGACACGGCGGGCACGAAGGCGAAGAGCAGCCCGGTGAAGACGGCCGTCCGGCGGTCGAAGAGCGTACGGGCCGTCAGGACGGCGAAGGCGGCGGCGCCGGCCATGGCGAGCGCCGACGGGAGCCGGAGCATGGCGGTGGAGTCCCCGAAGACGGAGATCCAGAAGTGCAGCAGGAGGTAGTAGAGGCCGGAGACGGCGTCGACGTGGCCCAGCATGTCGATCAGCTCGCCGGCGCTGCGCGAGGCGGCGTTCCAGCTGGCGAGCTCGTCCCGCCAGGGCTGCGCGCGGCCGATGCCGACGGCGGCGACGGCGAGGGTCAGCAGGGCGGCCCACAGCCAGTCGTAGCGGGCCGACCGGGTGGCCCGCGAGGCGTCCCGGGAGCCCGTTCCCCCGTCCGGGACGTGCCGGCCGGGGCCTGCCTCGGCCGCGGTCGCCGTACTGCTGCTGGTCATCTGGTCGTACCTTCCGGATCCGTCGGATCGGCTGTGGGGGTGGCCTCGGCGCGGGGCGTCCCGGACCTCGCTCGACGTCACAGGGTAAGTCGCGGCCCGGGGCCCCATCCAATTCCGCCGGACACCCGGCGGGCGCTCCTAGCGGGAGACGACCGCCGGGTCCTTCTTCGGAAGCGAGAAGCTCGCGCTCTCCAGCATCCGCTTGAGCCACGCCGAACCGGGGCGCTCGATGAAGCGGTGGACCAGCCAGGAGAGCAGCAGGATCGCCGCCAGGCACATCGCGAGCAGGGGGTACGGAGCGAGCCCGTGGTCGCGGCCCCAGCGGATCAGCGCCCAGCCGATCTCCTGGTGCAGCAGGTAGACGGGGTAGGTGAGGGCGCCGGCGACGGTCAGCCACTTCCACTGGATCCTGTTGAAGGCGCCCGTGGCGGCGGCCAGCATCACCAGGAAGAAAACGGCGGTGATGGCCGCGGCGATCGGCCACGACAGGTCGTAGCCCACTTCGTGCCGGTAGGCCCCCACGGTGACGTGCAGCCGGTTCTGCGCGATGAGCCAGGAGAAGGCGACGACCGCGATCAGCATCGGGTTCACACCGAAGCGGTAGATCAGGTACATGGCCACGCCCGCGATGAAGTACGGGGCGTCGTTCGGCAGGAACAGCAGGTCCAACAGGCCGATCTGCGTGTACGGGGTGATCACGGCCAGGATCGTCCAGATCCCGCAGAACGCCAGGACTCGCCGGTAGGTGAGCCCCATGACGGCGACGACGGCGAAGAGCAGGTAGAACCGGAGCTCGACCCAGAGGGTCCAGTAGACGCCGTCCGCGTCGGGCACCCACAGGGGCTTCTGCAGCATCGTGAGGTTGGCCAGCAGGTCGCTGAAGCCCAGGGGCTTGCGGCTCGCCCGGACCGTGGCGGCGAAGTTCACCACGAGGGCGGTGGCGATGACGCCGAACCAGTAGCCGGGGTAGAGCCGGACCACGCGGGATATGAAGTAGTCCCGGGGAGAACGGCCCCAGCACGACATGCAGATGACGAAGCCGCTGATCAGGAAGAAGAGCTGGACCCCCATCCAGCCGTACGCGGTGATGCCGTTAACGGTGGGCATCATCGCCTTGGGCTTCTGGCCCCACACTTCCGGGTGGAGGTTGACGCCGGTCCAGTGGAAGGCGACCACGGACAGCGCGGCCATGAGGCGCAGCGCGTCCAGGACGTAGAGGCGCGGGCGGCGCGCACGTCCGCTGTCCCGCTGCTCCTGCTGGGGCGGTATGGCGTCGAGCAGTACGGGTACTTGTGTGGCAGGCGTCATCAGGGGAACAGCTCCACGAAGTGTCCGGCTTGGAATCGACGCCCCCCCGGCCGTCGCCCGACACTCTAAACGCAGCCCGGGCACCGACGCCGCCCAATGGCGGTTCAGTGGCCGACTCCACACCCGGAACTCAGTCGTCGAGGCCCTCGGCGGCCCGCCGCTGACGCAGCTCGGTGATCGCCTGCCGGCGGGCGAGCCGGTGGGTGCGGCGGATCTGGGCCTCCTGGTAGCGGCGCTCGTCCTGCTCGGTCTCCGGGATCACGGGCGGGACCTGGCGGGGCTTGCCGTCGGAGTCCACCGCCGTGAAGACGAGGTAGGCGCTGCCGACCTGGGTGGCGGGGGTGGACTCGTTCCACCGCTCCGCGAGGACGCGTACGCCGATCTCCATCGAGGAGCGGCCGGTCCAGTTGACCTGCGCCCGGACGTGGACCAGGTCGCCGACGCGGACGGGGGCGAGGAAGGCCATCTCGTCCATGGAGGCGGTGACGGCGGGCCCGCCGGAGTGGCGTCCGGCCACGGCGCCGGCCGCGTCGTCCACCAGCTTCATGATCACGCCGCCGTGCACGGTGCCGAGCAGGTTGGTGTCGTTGGCCGTCATGATGTGGCTGAGGGTGGTCCGGGACGCCGAGATCGGCTTGCCCTCGGGTGCGTCCGGTATCTGTGTCATACAGCCACCTTAAGTGCCCCCCGTAGGCATCAGGTGTGCAACAGGCGCGGTACGAAGCATGGACCGGGGTGTCGGGCGGTGCTCCCGGGCGGGCATCCTTGTCCGCATGAGTGACTGGGACGGGTACGGCGAGCGCGACGCGCGGGGCCGCCGCGATGACGGGTACGGGCGCGGCAGCGGGCAGGCGCAGCCGGACGGGGCGCAGCGGATGCGCCACGTCCAGCGGCAGCCCCAGCAGCGGCAGCCGCAGCGCCCGGCGCGTCCGCCGGTTCCGCCGCAGTCCCCGCCGCCGGGCGGCCGCCCGGGGTACGGGGTGCCGCCGCAGCAGACACAGGGGCCCGACGCCGCGTTCGACAGCGGCTACAACACCGGTCAGGTCTACGGCCGCCCCGCGGGCCCCGGCGGCCCGGGGCAGCGTCCGCCGGGCGGGCCCGGCCGTCCGCAGGGGCCGGCCCCGGACTGGCGCAAGCGGATCAAGATCGGTTCGATCGCGGTGGTCTCCGTGCTCCTCGTGACCGGCATCGGCACCTACTTCTGGGCGGACTCCCAGGTGCGCCGCGAGGTCGACCTGTCGAAGGTCATCGAGCGCCCGAAGGAGGGCGACTGCACCACGTACCTCATCGTGGGCTCCGACAGCCGCGAGGGGATGTCCGACGAGGAGAAGAAGAAGCTCCACACGGGCTCCGCCGAGGGCAAGCGCACCGACTCGATGATGATCCTGGCGAAGTGCTCCAGCGGGAACACGATGATCTCGCTGCCGCGCGACTCGGACGTGGAGATCCCCTCCTTCGTCGGCTCCCAGTCGGGCAAGAAGTTCCCCTCGCAGGGCCGCCGGGTCAAGCTGAACGCCGCGTACGCGGAGGACGGGCCGGAGCTGCTGGTGCGGACGGTGGAGTTCAACACCGGCCTGCGCATCGACCACTACGCCGAGATCGGCTTCGCCGGCTTCGCGAACATCGTGGACGCGCTCGGCGGGGTGGAACTGGACATCGAGCAGGCCTTCAAGGACGAGAAGTCGGGCGCCGACTTCAAGGCGGGCAAGCAGACCCTCAACGGCGAGCAGTCGCTGGCGTTCGTCCGCACCCGGTACGCCTTCGCCGAGTCGGACCTCCAGCGGACGAAGAACCAGCAGAAGTTCCTCTCCGCGCTCGCGAGCCAGGCGGCGACCCCGGGCACGGTCCTCAACCCCTTCTCCCTCTACCCGGTCATGGGCGCCGGCCTGGACACGCTGATCGTGGACAAGGACATGGGGCTGTGGGACATGGGACAGATGTTCTTCGCGATGAAGGGCATCAGCGGCGGTGACGGCGTGTCGATGAACATGCCGATCTCCGGTCAGCGCGGCGGCAACCTCGTCTGGGACAAGGCGAAGGTGCAGCAGCTGGTCAAGGAGATCCAGAACGACCAGAAGGTGACCGTCAAGGGGCAGTGACCGGCCGGTGGCCGGACAGTGGTCCGGCCGCCGAACGGGTGAGGGGCCGGTGTTCGCTCGATCACGGCCTGTGGACAGCCCGCCGGTTTTCTCGTAAGACTGTTGCGGCCCAGACGCCCGGGGGGAAGGCGCGATTGGGCCCGTGAACCGGCGCGGCCGTAAGAAATTCGGGCACGCGTCCGCCTGCCCGTGGAGCCTCCATGTCCCTGCATCCGTCCCCGCGCGTCCTCGAAGACCGACGGGAGGACGGCGACCGCCCCCTTGTGCCGTCCTTCCGGCCGGGGCAGGGGACCCCGCCGGCCGCGCGGCCGCCCCGGCTTCGCGTACTGGACGGGCTGCGGATCCTCGCGGCGGTGCTGGTGCTGGTGCACCACTACACCCGTCAGGAGGTGTGGGGGCGGGACGCCTTCGGCTGGCTGACGATGGTCGGCCGGTACAGCTGGATGGGCGTCGAGCTGTTCTTCATGATCAGCGGCTTCGTCATCTGCATGTCGGCCTGGGGTCGGCCGCTCGGCGGCTACCTGCGCAGCCGGGTCATCCGGCTGGGGCCCGCGTACTGGTTCTGCGTACTGGTCACCATGGGGGTGATGCTGGCCGTCCAGAAGCCCTTCGGCGGGGCCGGGCCGGGGCTGAGCCAGGTGCTCACCAACCTGACGATGGTGCAGACCCCGCTGGGCAGCTCGCCGATGGACGCCTCGTACTGGACGCTGTGGTCCGAGGTCCGCTTCTACCTGATCTTCGCCGTGGTCGCGTGGACGGGCCTGACGTACCGCAGGGTGCTGAACTTCTGCTGGATCTGGACGGTGGCCTCGCTGCTGGCGCCCGGTTCCGGGCTGCCGGTGCTCCAGGTGCTGGCGAACCCGAACTACTCGCCGCTGTTCATCTCGGGCATCTGCTTCTACCTGATCCGCCGTGAGGGGGCGCGCGCCGGCGAGCCGTGGGCGCTGCTGGTGTTCTCCTGGCTGCTGATGCAGCGCTGGCTGAACGACATCGTCCAGTGGAACACCGTCAAGGGCGACCGGCTGTCCTGGGAGATGTGCCTGCTCGTCGTGACCCTGTGCTACCTGGTGATGGCCGCCGTGGCGCTGGGATGGCTCGACCGGGTCGACTGGCGCTGGCTGTCGGTCGCGGGGGCCATGTCGTACCCGCTGTACCTGCTGCACCAGCAGATCGGGGTGACCCTGCTCAGGCAGTGGCACCGGGACGTCGAGCCGTGGACGCTGCTGCTGTCGTCGATGGCCGTGATGCTGCTGGCGTCCTGGCTGATCCAGCGGTTCGTGGAGCGGCCCGCGGCGGGCCGGCTCAAGCGCTTCCTGGAGCGCGGGCCGGCCGCGCGGGGCTGAGTACGCGGGAAGGGGCACCCCCGAGGGGGTGCCCCTTCCGTACGACCGGGTGCGGCTACTTCTTCTTGCCGGCGGCCGCGCGGAGCTTCCACGGCATGGCGATGGACTCCAGCTGGACGGCCAGGTTCATCTTGGACTCGCCGACGGTGCGGTCCTCGAAGTGGATCGGGACCTCCATCACCTGGAAGCCGCGGCGCAGGGCCTTGAACTTCATCTCCACCTGGAAGCTGTAGCCGGCGCTGCCGATCGACGCGAGGTCGATCGCCTTGAGCGCGTCGGCGCTCCACAGGTTGAAGCCGCCGGTGATGTCGCGGACGCGGGTGCCCAGGATGGTGCTCGCGTACGCGTTGGCCCAGCGGGAGAGCAGCTTGCGGTGCGCGCCCCAGGCGTCGGAGAGGGTCCCGCCCGGCACGTAGCGGGAGCCGACGACGAGACCGGCGCCGGTGGAGCGGGCGACGCCCAGCATCTCGGCGATCTTGCCGGCCGGGTGGGATCCGTCGGCGTCCATCTGGAGCACGTACTCGGCGCCGTCCTCGACGGCCTTGGCCATGCCGGCCGCGTAGGCGCGGCCGAGGCCGTCCTTGGCGGTGCGGTGCAGGACGGACATGCGGGGCTTGCCGTCCTCGGTGAGGAAGCCCTCGGCGAGCTCGTCGGCGATCTTGCCGGTGCCGTCGGGCGAGGAGTCGTCGACGACCAGCAGGCGCAGGCCCGGCTGGTCGAGACCCATGAGCAGCTCCACCATGCCCGGAAGGTTGCCCGCCTCGTTGTAGGTGGGCATGACCACGGTGAGCGGCGTGTCCGCCCAGGTGTCGGGGAGCTTCGTGGTTGCGACGTCGGTCGCGCGGGGAGTCTGCTGCTCGCCTATCACAGGTTGTGCCTCACTGAAGTTGGTCACCGGTCGGAGGAGAAGCGGACGGAGGCGTCGGGCAGTTCGGCCTCGCACCACACCCGCACCCCTGCGCGAAGTTCGTTGTCAGCCCCCACGACGGCACCGTCGCCGATGACCGCGCCCGTCACCACCGTGCGCGTACCCACCGAGGCGCCTGCGCCGATGAGGCTGGCGCTCACCACCGTGTCCGCGCCGAGGATCGCGCCGTCCAGCACGATGGAGCCCTGGACGACAGCACCCGATTCGATCCGGGCGCCGGCACCCACAACGGTACCGCCCGAGAGCTTGGCGCCCTCCGCCACCTCGGCGCCGGGGAGCACGAGGGCCTCGCCGCGCGGGCCGGGCACGGCCGGGGAGGCGACGACGCCGCGCACCAGGTCGGCGGAGGCCTGGACGAAGGACTCGGGCTTGCCGAGGTCGAGCCAGTAGGTGTCCTCGGTGACGCCGTGGAGCTTGGCACCGGAGGCGAGCAGGCCCGGGAAGGTCTCGCGCTCGACGGATACCGCGCGGCCGGCCGGGATGGAGTCGATCACGCTGCGGCGGAAGACGTAGCAGCCGGCGTTGATCTGGTCGGTGATGATCTCCTCGGGGGTCTCCGGCTTCTCGGTGAAGGCCAGCACCCGCCCCTCGGAGTCGGTGGGGACCAGGCCGAAGGCACGCGGGTCCTCGACGCGCACGAGGTGCAGGGAGACGTCGGCGTCGGCCGCCTGGTGCGACTCGACCAGGCCGGCGATGTCGAGACCGGTGAGGATGTCGCCGTTGAACACGAGGACCGGGGAGTCCGGGCCGCCCGTCAGGCGCTCGGCGGCGTTGCGGATGGCGCCGCCCGTGCCCAGCGGCTCGTCCTCGACGACGTATTCGAGGGTGATGCCGAAGTCGGAACCGTCGCCGAAGTAGGGCTCGAAGACCTCGGCGAGGTAGCAGGTGGCCATCACGATGTGCGTGACACCGGCGGCGGCGGCCCTGGCTATCTGGTGGGCGAGGAACGGGACGCCCGCTGCCGGAACCATCGGCTTGGGGGTGTTCACCGTCACGGGGCGCAGTCGCGTCCCCTGCCCGCCGACCAGCAGGATCGCTTCCGTCATTTTGTTCTCTCCCCAACCGGTTCGGGCGTACGAAGCTTCAAAGTTAGCCCATCCCGGGCGGTGCAAAGCCCGGAGGCGGGCCGGGCGGGCCGCGTCCGGCAACGTTCCGGTTACGGCGGCTTCCTCACTCTGCGCATGCGCGGGGGCCCGTCCGTCCCCTCTATATGTACGGCTCGCGGGCCGCGTGGCCGAAGAGGCGCTGCTCAGCGGCGAAACCCCGCCCGCGACATCCGGCCGCGCGCCGCGGGCCGCACGGCCCGTCGGGGCGCCTCCCCCGCGAGGGGGGCACGGCGGCCCGCCGGGGGCTCGTGCTCGCGGGCCGGCCGCCCGCTGGATCGGAATCGTTACAAAGGAGGGCGCACGGAAAGGCCCCCGGCGGATGCGGGGGCCTTTCACACGCGTACGGGCCGGGCTGCGCTACGGCAGGTTGCGGGCCATGACGATCCGCTGGACCTGGTTCGTGCCTTCGTAAATCTGCGTGATCTTGGCGTCGCGCATCATGCGCTCGACCGGGTAGTCACGGGTGTAGCCGTAGCCGCCGAGGAGCTGGACGGCGTCCGTGGTGACCTCCATGGCCACGTCGGAGGCGAAGCACTTGGCGGCGGCGCCGAAGAACGTCAGGTCGGAGTCGACGCGCTCCGACTTGGCGGCGGCCGCGTAGGTCAGCTGGCGGGCGGCCTCGATCTTCATGGCCATGTCCGCGAGCATGAACTGGACGCCCTGGAAGTCGCCGATCGGCTTGCCGAACTGCTTGCGCTCCTGGACGTAGCCCTTGGCGTAGTCCAGGGCGCCCTGGGCGATGCCGAGCGCCTGGGCGGCGATGGTGATGCGGGTGTGGTCGAGGGTCTTCATCGCGGTGGCGAAGCCGGTGCCCTCGGCGCCGATCATGCGGTCGGCGGGGATGCGGACGTTGTCGAGGTAGACCTCGCGCGTCGGGGAGCCCTTGATGCCGAGCTTCTTCTCCGGGGCGCCGAAGGAGACGCCCTCGTCGGACTTCTCGACGACGAAGGCCGAGATGCCCTTGGAGCGCTTCTCCGGGTCGGTGACGGCCATGACCGTGTAGTAGTCGGAGACGCCCGCGTTGGTGATCCAGCGCTTGACGCCGTTGAGCACCCAGAAGTCGCCGTCGCGGACCGCGCGGGTCTTCATCCCGGCCGCGTCGGAGCCCGCGTCGGGCTCGGAGAGGCAGTAGGAGAACATGCCGTCGCCCTTGGCCAGCGGGCCGAGGTACTTGGCCTTGAGCTCCTCGGAACCGGAGAGGATCACCGGGAGCGAGCCGAGCTTGTTCACGGCCGGGATGAGGGAGGAGGAGGCGCAGACGCGGGCCACCTCCTCGATCACGATCACGGTGGCGAGGGCGTCGGCGCCGGCGCCGCCGTAGGTCTCGGGCACGTGGACGGCGTGCAGGTCGTTGGCGACCAGGGCGTCGAGGGCCTCCTGCGGGAATCGGGCCTCCTCGTCGACCGCGGCCGCGAACGGGAGGATCTTCGCCTCGCAGAGCGCGCGGACGGACTCTCGGAGCATGTCGTGCTCCTCGGCCGGGCGGTACAGGTCGAAGTCGGCAGAACCCGCCAAGATCTCTCACTCCCCAAGGTCACGCGCCGTGGGGCGCCGACAGCCGTGTGTGGCTGGCGCACGCGCGGCGCGGGATGCTAACTACCGTTAAGTAACCCAAATTCTAGTTCCCGGCGTCCGTACAGCGATATGTGGCACGTACGTGAGCTGCGTGACAGCCGGATGCTCCTGGGAACGTCCCCCCGGACCCGCCCGACTATGCTCGGGGGCCGCAAACGGCCCCGCACCTCTGGAGCATCCATGGCCCCCCTCAAGATCACCGTGATCGGTACCGGCTACCTGGGCGCCACCCACGCCGCGGCCATGGCGGAACTCGGCTTCGAGGTGCTGGGCCTGGACGTGGTCCCGGAGAAGATCGCGATGCTGGAGGCCGGCCGGGCCCCGATGTACGAGCCGGGCCTGGAGGAACTGCTCGCCCGGCACGTGGCGGGGCTGCCGGGATCCACCGGGCGGCTGCGGTTCACGCAGTCGTGGGAGGAGCTCGGCGAGTTCGGCGACGTCCACTTCGTGTGCGTGAACACCCCGCAGAAGCACGGCGAGTACGCCTGCGACATGTCGTACGTGGACGCGGCCTTCGAGTCGCTGGCCCCGCACCTGACCCGGCCCGTGCTGGTGGTCGGCAAGTCGACGGTGCCGGTGGGCTCCGCGGCGCGGCTCGCCGCGAAGCTGACGGAGCTGGCCCCGGCGGGCGCGGACGTGGAGCTGGCGTGGAACCCGGAGTTCCTGCGCGAGGGCTTCGCCGTGCAGGACACCCTGCACCCCGACCGGATCGTCATCGGCGTCCGGGGGGAGCGCGGTGAGAAGGTGCTGCGCGAGGTGTACGAGACCCCGATGTCCGAGGGCAGCCCGCTGGTGGTCACCGACTTCCCGACCTCCGAGCTGGTCAAGACGGCGGCCAACTCCTTCCTGGCGACCAAGATCTCCTTCATCAACGCGATGGCGGAGGTGTGCGAGGCCGCGGGCGGCGACGTGGTCAAGCTGGCCGAGGCCATCGGCCACGACGAGCGGATCGGCTCGAAGTTCCTGCGGGCCGGGATCGGCTTCGGCGGCGGCTGCCTGCCGAAGGACATCCGCGCCTTCATGGCCCGCGCCGGCGAGCTGGGCGCCGACCAGGCGCTGACCTTCCTGCGCGAGGTCGACTCCATCAACATGCGCCGCCGCGGCCACATGGTCGAGCTGGCCCGCGAGGCCGTCGGCGGCTCCTTCCTCGGCAAGCGGGTCGCCGTCCTCGGCGCCACCTTCAAGCCCGACTCCGACGACGTCCGCGACTCCCCCGCGCTCAACGTCGCCGGGCAGATCCACCTCCAGGGCGGCCAGGTCACCGTCTACGACCCCAAGGGCATGGACAACGCCCGGCGCGTCTTCCCCACCCTCGGCTACGCGGACTCCGCGCTCGCGGCGGCCCGCGGCGCCGAGGTCGTCCTGCACCTCACCGAGTGGCGCGAGTTCCGCGACCTCGACCCGGCCGAGCTCGGCTCGGTCGTCACCGACCGCCTCGTCCTGGACGGGCGGAACGCCCTGGACCCCGCGCGCTGGCGCGCGGCCGGCTGGACGTACCGGGCCATGGGACGGCCGCAGGCGTAACCCCGAGCCCCACCTCACCGGGCGGAGTCCGGTGCAGCGGTCCGAAGCCCGCGAGGCGCCCCGGCGCCGAGCGGTGCGAGGACCGCGTCAAGAAGGGGACGGGCGGAACGCCCTGGACCCGGCGCGCTGGCGCGCGGCCGGCTGGACGTACCGGGCCATGGGACGGCCGCAGGCGTAAGCGATGAGAGGGGCCTGCGGGTTGGGCAGGGCGTTCATCCTTACCCAGTTTTGAAGGATCTCAGTCAAAAAAGTGGAATAAATGACTGGGTAGACTCTGCGCCGATGACCACGACCAGCAGCCCCCCAGCCAACCCGACCGCATCCGCGACGGCGGCACCCGCCACGCGTGGCCGGCGGGCATCCTTCGAAGCCGCCATGCGAGGACGCGGCGCCCTGCTCGGCATCGCCGGGTTCTGGCTGGCCAGCCGGGCCGCGATGCTCTGGATGCTCGTCAACGACTTCTTCAGCTCGAACGTCGTACGCGTGGAGGTCACCGCGACCTACCACAACTGGTACAACGTCCTCGTCACGTGGACGCTGCCGCAGAACGACATCATGTGGCAGTACCCCCCGGCCGCCGCGGCGATCTTCCTCTCGCCCGACCTGCTGCCTTTCCTCACCTACTTCCAGGCCTTCGTGGCCCTGACGGTGCTGTGCGACGGCGTGGTCCTGCTCGGCCTCGTCCGGGCGGCGCGCAGGAGCGACGGCAGCATGGCCGGTGCCCTGGTGTGGCTGGTGACGCTGCCGATGATGATGGCGACCCCGTTCGCCCGCTACGACATCCAGGTCACCCTGCTCGCGGTCTTCGCCCTGCTCGCCCTGCGCAACCGCCCCAAGGTCGGCGGGGTCATCGCCGGCATCGGCGCGATGGTCAAGGTGTGGCCGCTGCTCACCCTGCTCGGCACCCCGCGCGGCAAGTCGACGCGGGACGCCTTCGTCGCGGCCGCGCTGTCCTGCGCCGCGCTGCTCGCCGTCTTCGCGGTGCTGTTCCGCGACACGCTCGGCTTCCTCGGCAACCAGGGCGACCGCGGCGTTCAGGTCGAGTCCCTCGGCGGCTCCGCGCTGATGGCGGCCCGCCTCCTGGACCTGTGGCCCGGGAAGATCAACTTCCAGTACGGCGCCTTCGAGTACGTCGGCCCGTACGTGTCGAGCATCGCGCGGGCCTCGCTCGGCCTGACCGTGGCCGGCTTCCTGCTGCTCCTGCTGTGGCGCGTCAGGGCCAACCGCTGGTCGAGCGCGACGCCTTTCGACGCCGCGCTCTGCGCGATCATGGTCTTCACGGTCACCAGCCGCGTCATCAGCCCGCAGTACATGATCTGGCTGCTCGGTCTCGCCGCCGTATGCCTGACCTCCAGGAACACCACCCAGCGTCCGATCGCCTGGCTGCTCATCGCCGCCAACGCGCTGACCACGCTGATCTTCCCGGTCTGGTACGGCTCGGACATCCTCACCAACAGCACGCTCGGCACGATCCTGCTGTGCGCGCGCAACGGCCTCCTGCTCTACGCCACGGTGTGGTCCGGCATCCGGCTGTGGAAGGCCACCGTCCTGCCGAAGCGGGCACTGGCCACGGCCTCCCTCTAGGGCGCTCTGCGGTGCTGGGCGGCGCGGGCCGTGAACTCCGCGTCGCGCAGCACCCGCTGGGCGTTGCCCCAGGTCAGCAGGGCCACGTCGGATTCCGGCCAGCCGCGTTCCAGCAGTTCCGCGATCAGGTGCGGGTAGCCCGACGGGTCCGTCAGGCCGGTCGGGCGGGGGCCGCCCCGTTCGGCGCCGAAGGCCGCGCCGAGTCCGACGCCCTCCGGGCCCGCGATGGCCCGTACGTGGTCCAGGTGGTCGGCCACCGCGTGCAGGGAGTCCCCGGTCCGCGCGGTGTCGAAGGTGACCATCGCCAGTCCGTTCGCCGCCCGCAGCGCGAGCAGCACCTCGTCCGTGACGTTGCCCGGATGCGGGGTGAGGGCGGCGGCCCCCGTGTTCGAGATGATCACCGGCGCCTTGGACGCCGCCGCGAGCTGGCAGGCCGCGGCCGACGGGCAGCCCGTCAGGTCCAGCAGCATCGCCAGCCGGTTCACCTCCTTGACCACCTCGTGGCCGAAGGCCGTCAGGCCCTCCTCGGCCCAGGGGGCGCCCGCGGGGGCGAGGATGCGGACGCCCAGCGCGTGGAAGGCCCGCAGCGCGCCGAGGGAGTCGGTGAGCGTACTGCCGGGAACGGGGCCCAGGAACGAGGCGATCCGGCCCCGGTTGCGGGCGTCGACCATGTCGTCGGCGCTCAGCGCGAGGCACAGGCTGTCGGCATAGCGGCGCAGCAGGGACCGCGCCACGTCGATCTGTTCGAGGGTGTCGGACACCACCTGGTCGGCGGCGGCGTCCGCGCGCGGACGGCCCGAGGGCACGAGCAGCGTCCAGAACTGGGCGCCCACCCCTCCGGCGCGCAGCCGGGGGATGTCGGTGTCGACGCCGGTGTCCGGGGTGTCGATGTCGTGGTACGGGCTCTGGCGCAGGGTCCAGACGAGGGTGTTGCACCCGTCCGCGACGGGGTGGACGGCGAGCAGCGATGCCGCGCGGTCCAGGGCGCCGCCCGCGATGGCGGGGGCGGGGACGTCTTCGGCTCCGACGCCCACGGAGTGGGGTTCATCCTGCAGGTCGGCCATGGCAGTGGCTCCGGTCTCGGCGGCAGCAGGGAGAGAAGATGGTGCCACCGTGACACGTGGGGAGCCGGGGCCGCCCGGCGGATGCGGCATTCGGGTGGTGCCCCGGTCCGCGGGCGGGCTCCGAGGGGTCCGGGACGGGCCCGGACCCCGTGCGCGGGGCCGTCAGGGGCGGGCGTTGGACGGGCCGTGGAGCGACGAGAGCTCCCGGGCCGCCGATTCCGCGTCGCGCAGCACCCGTACCGCGTTGGACCAGGTCAGCTTCGCCAGGTCGGTCCGGGACCAGCCGCGCCCGATGAGTTCCGCGATCAGGTTCGGGTAGCCCGACACGTCGTCCAGCCCCGCCGGGGTGAACGCGGTGCCGTCGAAGTCGCCGCCGATGCCGATGTGGTCGACGCCGGCCACCTCGCGCATGTGGTCCAGGTGGTCGGCGACGGTGGCGGCGGTGGCCACCGGGCGCGGGCGGCCCGCTTCGAACTCCCGGTGCAGGGCCATGGCCTCCGGGGTGGTGTCGAGGTGGTGGAAGCCGTGCGCGCGCAGGTTCTGGTCCGCCGCGAGGGTCCACTCGACGGCGGCGGGAAGGATGAACTTGGGCACGAACGTGGCCATCGCGACGCCGCCGTTGCCGGGCAGCCGCTCCAGCACGTCGTCGGGGACGTTGCGCGGGTGGTCGCAGACCGCGCGCGCCGAGGAGTGGGAGAAGATCACCGGCGCCCGCGAGGTGTCGAGGGCGTCGCGCATCGTCGTCGCGGCGACGTGCGAGAGGTCCACGAGCATGCCGATGCGGTTCATCTCGCGCACGACCTCGCGGCCGAAGCCGGTGAGGCCGCCGTGGCGGGGTTCGTCGGTCGCCGAGTCCGCCCAGTCGATGGTGTCGTTGTGGGTGAGCGTCATGTACCGCACGCCCAGCTGGTGCAGGGCGCGCAGGGTGGCGAGCGAGTTGTTGATGGAGTGGCCGCCCTCGGCGCCCATCAGCGAGGCGATCCGGCCCTCGGCGCGGGCCGCCTCCATGTCGTCCGCCGTCAGCGCGCGCACCAGCGAGCCGGGGTAACGGGTGATCAGCTGGTCGACGGCGTCGATCTGTTCCAGGGTGGCGCTGACCGCCTCGTCGCCGCTGTAGTCGGAGCGCACGTACACGGACCAGAACTGGGCGCCGACCCCGCCGGCCCGCAGCCGGGGGAGGTCGGTGTGCAGGTGGTCCGACTGGTCGCCGGCGATGTCCCGCCGGTCGAGGTCGTAGCGGACCTGCTGGCGCAGCGCCCAGGGCAGGTCGTTGTGCCCGTCGACGACCGGGTACTCGGTGAGCAGCTCCCGGGCCTGCGCCAGCAGGTCCGCCGCGCTCACTTGCCGAACCCGAAGGACTCCGCGCCCGCGACCTTCGTGCGCAGCCGCTTGCCCTTCTCGGTCGCCTGGTCGTTCAGCTCCTGCTGGAAGTCGCGCATCCGGCCGAGCAGCTCCGGGTCGTGCGCGGCCAGCATGCGTACGGCCAGCAGGCCCGCGTTGCGCGCTCCGGCGACGGAGACGGTGGCGACGGGAACCCCGGCGGGCATCTGGACGATCGACAGCAGCGAGTCCATGCCGTCGAGGTACTTCAGCGGGACCGGCACGCCGATGACGGGCAGCGGGGTGACGGAGGCGAGCATCCCGGGCAGGTGGGCGGCTCCGCCCGCGCCCGCGATGATCGCCTTCAGGCCCCGGTCGGCGGCCTGCTCGCCGTACGCGACCATCTCGCGCGGCATGCGGTGGGCGGAGACGACGTCGACCTCGTAGGGGATCTCGAACTCGTCCAGGGCCTGGGCGGCGGCCTCCATGACCGGCCAGTCGGAGTCCGAGCCCATGACGATGCCTACGACGGGGGAGGTGCTCATTCGGTGATCGTTCCTCTGAGGTAGCCGGCTGCGTGACGTGCGCGCTCCAGCACATCGTCCAGGTCGTCGCCGTAGGTGTTGACGTGGCCGACCTTCCGGCCGTGTTTCACGTCCTTGCCGTACATGTGGATCTTCACCTGCGGGTCGTGGGCCATGCAGTGCAGGTACGCCGCGTACATGTCGGGGTAGTCCCCGCCGAGCACGTTCGCCATGACGGTCCAGCGGGCCCGGGGGCGCGGGTCGCCCAGGGGGAGGTCCAGGACCGCGCGGACGTGGTTGGCGAACTGGGAGGTGACCGCACCGTCCTGGGTCCAGTGGCCGCTGTTGTGCGGGCGCATGGCCAGCTCGTTGACGAGGATGCGGCCGTCGGTGGTCTCGAACAGCTCCACGGCCAGGTGGCCGGTCACGTCGAGCTCACGCGCGATGCGCAGGGCCAGGGCCTGGGCCTCGCCGGCGAGGGACTCGGAGAGGTTGGGGGCGGGGGCGATCACCGTGTCGCAGACCCCGTCCACCTGGATGGACTCGACGACGGGGTAGGCCACCGCCTGGCCGTGCGGGGAGCGGACGATGTTGGCCGCGAGCTCGCGGACGTAGTCCACCTTCTCCTCGGCGAGGACCGGGACGCCCGCCTTGAAGGGGGCCTCCGCGTCCTCGGGGGTGCGGACGAACCACACGCCCTTGCCGTCGTACCCGCCGCGCACCGTCTTGAGGATGACGGGGAACCCGCCGACCTCTTCCGCGAAGGCCGCCACGTCCGCCGGATCGCTCACGATCCGGTGGCGGGGGCTGGGCGCGCCGATCTCGTCGAGCTTGGCGCGCATCACCCCCTTGTCCTGGGCGTGCACCAACGCGTCGGGCCCCGGCCGGACGGGGATGCCGTCCGACTCCAGGGCCCGGAGGTGCTCGGTGGGTACGTGCTCGTGATCGAAGGTGATCACGTCGCAGCCGCGCGCGAAGGCGCGCAACGTCTCCAGATCGCGATAGTCGCCGATGACGACGTCGCTCACGACCTGGGCCGCCGAGTCCTGTGGGGTGTCACTGAGGATCTTGAATCTGATGCCGAGGGGGATGCCCGCCTCGTGGGTCATGCGGGCGAGCTGACCGCCGCCGACCATGCCGACTACCGGGAACGTCACACCCCCAGGGTATCCGCCGGTATTCCGCCATTCGGACGGGACCCTGGCGCGGACCCGCCGGCGGGTCCCTGAGGCCCCGTGTGCCGTGCGTCGCACGGGGTGCCGGGGCGCAGACTCCCGCCACGGGGGACACTTAGCATGGTGTGGTTGACGAGATCGGTGACGCGCCGCCGCGGGGCGACGACGACGGACAGGGACTGAACCATCACATGAGCAGCACGCCGAACGCCGTACCGCTGTCCGAGCGCTTCCGCGGTCTGGCCCGGGAGGTCGTCAAGTTCGGGGCGGTCGGCGGCGCGGGCGTCCTGGTCAACTTCGGCGTCTTCAACCTGCTGCGCAGCACGACCGACCTGCAGACGGTGCGCGCCAACGTCATAGCCATCGTGGTCGCGATCATCACGAACTACGTGGGGTTCCGCTACTTCACCTACCGTGACCGCGACCTGGGCAGCCGGCGCCGCGAGATGGTCCTCTTCATCGTGTTCAGCCTGATCGGCATGGTCATCGAGAGCGGTGTGCTCTACGTGGGCACGTACGGCTTCGGTTTCGACAGCTCGCTCGCCAACAACGTCTTCAAGTTCTTCGGCATGGGCGTGGCGACCGTGTTCCGCTTCTGGTCCTACCGGACCTGGGTCTTCAAGGCGCTGCCCACGCCGGCCGCGCACTCGCTGGTCGTCGAGCAGCGCGACGGGCACGACGGCCAGGAGTCGTCCGCTCCCCGCACCCCGGAGCCCGCGGCCAACCAGGGCTGACGGCTACCTGACCGTGCGTTCCGGCTCCGCGCGCTCCGGGGCGGTGCGGCTGAGGAAGAGCGCGAACACCGGCGGCCTGCTCTGGAGGAGTTCCAGACGGCCGCCGTCCGCTTCCGCGAGGTCCCGGGCGACGGCCAGTCCGATGCCGGTGGAGTTCCGGCCGCTGATGGCCCGCTCGAAGATCCGGTTGCCGAGGTCGGCGGGGACGCCGGGACCCTCGTCCGTGACCTCGATGACGGCCTGGTTGCCGGTCACGCGGGTGCGCAGGGCCACGGTGCCGCCGCCGTGCATCAGCGCGTTCTCCACGAGGGTCGCCAGTACCTGGGAGACCGCCCCCGGGGTGCCGACGGCCCGCATCCCGGTCTTGCCGGAGCGGACGACGGCCCGTCCCGCGCTGCGGTAGGCGGGCCGCCACTCCTCCACCTGCTGCTTGACGACCTCGTCCAGGTCGAAGGGGACCGCCGAGCCGGTCCGCGGGTCCCGGGAGTTCGTCAGCAGCCGCTGGACCACGTCCGTGAGCCGTTCCACCTGGGTGAGGGCGATGGTCGCCTCCTCCCGCACGGTCTCCAGGTCGTCGGTGACCGTGATCTCCTCCAGCCGCATCGACAGGGCGGTGAGGGGGGTGCGCAGCTGGTGGGAGGCGTCGGCGGCGAGGCGCCGCTCGGCGGTCAGCATGCGGGCGATCCGCTCCGCGCTGGAGTCCAGCACGTCGGCGACCCGGTCCAGCTCGGGGACCCCGTAGCGCTTGTGCCGGGGCCGCGGGTCGCCCGACCCGAGCCGTTCGGCGGTCTCGGCGAGGTCGGTGAGCGGGGAGGCCAGCCGGTTGGCCTGGCGTACGGCGAGCAGTACGGCCGCCACGACGGCCAGCAGCGCCACCGCCCCGACCACCGCCAGGGTGCGCCCGACTTCCTTGGTGACCGTGGCGCGGGACTCCTCGACGACCACGAGCATGCCCTGCTCGCCGCGCGCGGTGCCCCGGATGACGCTGTCGTCGATCCGGTCGCCGACCTCGATCACCGGCCGCCCGGGGATGGTGATGCGGGCGTACGTGCCGAGGTCGAGCTGCTCGGCGATGGCGCCCGCGTCGACGGGCTTGCGTTCGAGGGCGTCCGCCTCGACGGTGCCGAGCAGCCGCAGCGCCTCGGAACCGATGCGGTCCTGGGCGCTGCTGGTGATGGTCCGGGTCTCCACGATGACGAGGGAGACCCCGAACACGGCGATCACGACGAGCACCACGGCGAGCGTGGAGTTGATGAGGCGGCGGCGCATGCCTTAGAGGATGCCCGATGCCCCGGAGGGCGTGGGTCCGCCCTGGTGGACGGTCAGCTCTTCTCGAAGCGGAAGCCGACGCCCCGGACGGTGGCGATGTAGCGGGGGTTGGCGGCGTCGTCGCCCAGCTTCTTGCGCAGCCAGGAGATGTGCATGTCGAGGGTCTTGGTGGAGGACCACCAAGTGGTGTCCCAGACCTCGCGCATCAGCTGGTCGCGGGTGACGACCCGGCCGGCGTCGCGGACCAGGACGCGCAGCAGGTCGAACTCCTTGGCGGTGAGCTGGAGCTCCTCCTCCCCCATCCAGGCGCGGTGCGATTCGACGTCGATGCGCACGCCGTGGGTGGCGGGGGCCTGGCTGGCCTCGGTGGAGCCGCGCCGCAGCAGGGCCCGTACCCGGGCCAGCAGCTCGGCGAGGCGGAAGGGCTTGGTGACGTAGTCGTCGGCGCCGGCGTCGAGGCCGACGACCGTGTCGACCTCGTCGGCCCGGGCGGTGAGGACCAGGATCGGGAAGCCGTGGCCCTCGGCGCGCAGTCTCCGGGCCACCTCCAGGCCGTCCATGCCGGGGAGGCCCAGGTCCAGGACGACGAGGTCGACGCCGCCCTGCAGTCCGGCGTCCAGGGCGGTGGGGCCGTCCTCCCGGACCTCGACCTCATACCCCTCCCGGCGCAGGGCGCGGGCGAGGGGTTCCGAGATGGATGCGTCGTCCTCGGCGAGCAGTACACGCGTCATGTGGGTGATGGTAGTCCGCAGCGGCTGAAAGCAGGCGCTTGCCCGGACACCCCTCTGGAACTGGGGTTATTAACTACTACCTGCCTTCGAACATGACGGATCGGTTCCCCGGAATCCTGTGATCCATATCTCAAGGGCTTCCATATGCGGCGGTGTCCTGTCGTATGGTGGCGAGACGCCTGATGCACTACTCAGGGGATCTTTGTGCCGAAATCCGAGCCAAAGACCTCAAATTCTGCTCTGGTCGGTTGGTTCCGGCCCAGATGACAGTGAATGACCTATGGGCCGGGCCCGGCGCGCGAGGAGGCGCGCAGGGCGTGGATCCCGGTAACGGCTGCCCCTTCACCCCCGCACGACGGGGGACGAAACCCCAGGGCGTGGGGTGGGACACCGTCGCCGGTGCCGGCCCGCCCCCCCACCGGGCGCTGAACAGCTCACGAAGCCAAGCGTCCCGAGCAAGCAAGGATCGACCATGGCTTCCAGCCTGACGAAGGACTCGGCGACTCCGGCGCCTGAAAAGACCTTCTTCGGCCACCCCCGTGGCCTGGCCACTCTGTTCATGACCGAGATGTGGGAGCGTTTCAGCTTCTACGGCATGAAGGCCCTGCTCCTCGTCTACCTGCTCTCCGGTGGCCCGGATGCCAAAAAGGGCAGCATGGCCGGCGGCATCGGGATGGACGAGGGCACGGCGATCACCGTGTTCTCCATCTACGCCTCCATGGTCTACCTCCTCGCCCTTCCGGGCGGGTGGCTGGGTGACCGCGTCTGGGGTCCCCGCAAGACCGTGACCATCGCGGCCGTGACGATCATGTCGGGTCACGTGGTCCTCGCCCTGCCGGGCGGCGCGACCTTCTTCGTCGGCCTGGCCCTCGTGGCCATCGGTTCCGGTCTGCTGAAGGCCAACATCTCCACGATGGTCGGCCAGCTGTACAAGGACGCGAACGACCCGCGCCGTGACGGCGGCTTCACCATCTTCTACATGGGCATCAACGCCGGCGCCTTCTTCGCTCCGCTGGTCATCGGCACCGTCGGACAGAAGGTCAACTGGCACCTCGGCTTCGCCATGGCCGCGGTGGGCATGGGCATCGGCCTGGTCGCCTTCCTGCTGGGCACGAAGAACCTGAACCCGGTCAGCTCCGTCGTCCCGAAGCCGCTGTCGGCCGACGAGCGCTCCGCCTGGATCCGCAAGATCGTCGCCGTGGTCGCGGTCGTCGCCGTGTTCTACACCGCCGTGGGCATGGCCGGCATGTTCACCAAGGCCTGGGCGACCATCCCGCTGACCGTGATCGGCCTGATCGTGCCGACGGGCGTGCTGATCCGCATCAAGCGCGACAAGGACCTCAACCGGTCCGAGCAGTCGAAGATGACCGGCTACATCTGGTTCTTCGTCGCGGCCGCGGTCTTCTGGATGATCTACGACCAGGGCGCCTCCACCGTCCAGTCCTTCGGCGAGACCAAGGCCGCCGGGTCCCTGCTCGGCTTCGAGTTCCCCTCGTCCTGGTACCAGTCGCTGAACCCGCTCTTCGTCATGGCCCTGGCCCCGGTCTTCGCCTGGATCTGGCTGTGGCTGAACCGCAAGGGCAAGGAGCCCTCGACGGTCGGCAAGTTCGCCGCGGGCCTGTTCGTCATCGGCGTGTCGTTCTTCTTCTTCCTGGTTCCGATCGCCCTGGCCGCCAACGGCCAGGCCGTCACCCCGATGTGGCTGGTCGGCATCTACCTGATCATGACCGTGGGCGAGCTGTGCATCTCCCCCGTCGGCCTGTCGGTCACCACGAAGATGGCCCCGGCCAAGTACGCGTCGCAGATGATGGGCGTGTGGTTCCTCGCGGTCACGGCCGGTGACTCCATCACCGGCCTCCTGTCCGACCCGGCGGTGTTCGCCGTCGACCTGAACGGCACGGTCGCGGTCGCCATCGAGGCCACCCTCGCCGTCCTGGCCGGCGTCGCGGTCTTCATGTACCGCAAGAACGTCAAGGAGCAGATGGGCGAGGTGCGCTGACGCACCGGCCCCATAGGGGCGGCCCCGCACACCGGAAGGTGTGCGGGGCCGCCCCTTTTGGTTCCCCGGAAATCCTAATCCTGGAAATATCCGGATGGTCAATTCCGGACCGGACTTCGTTCATGTCCGGGCAGATAATCTGAATCAGAGAAGGGGCCCCGGGGAATCAGGCGCCCTTCACCTCGGAGGAAAACCCGACCAGGAAGGCCTTGAATCCGCAGCGGACCGTGGCCGGCGAGCTCGTGGGGGCCCAGTCGCTGCGGAAGGTCCGCCGGACAACGTGCTCACGCGCGCCCTGGACGAGGTCACAGGTGATCACGGCGCGGTGGGCAGCCCCCGAGGGGAACCGGCCGCTGCAGCGGGACGTGGCGTTCGGGCGGCCCAGCTTGTCCATGCCGGCGGTGGTCTTGCAGCCTCCGTCGATGCCGCCCGCCGGCGCCGCGGAAGCCGCGGGCGCGCCGAGCACAGCCATCGCCGACGCAGCAGTGACCGCGATGATTACAGACTTGAACTTCACTTCATACCCCGTGCTTCGAAGGCCTTGCTGTTCAACAGCGGAACCGAATGAAATCGATGCGGGATGGAGAACACCCCCCGGCGACCTCATCACGAGAGGAGGTTACCCACCGGTTGGATCACCCACAAATGTTTAACCGTCACGCATTGAAGGGGTGAATTGAAGTCCGGCTTCGTCGGGGATTCGCGGCGGCAGAAGCCGGAGTGCGCACCCTGGGACGAAGGGTGCGCACTCCCCATCACCGGGAGGGCCTAGCGGGTGCCGCGCAGGCGGCGCCACGGGGTGAAGGTGAAGACCGCGCCGCCGAGCAGGATGACGGTGCCGGCGACCAGGGCGAGCGCCCTGATGCCGCCGTCGTCGTCGGCGCCGGTCTCGGCGAGGCCGCCCGAGGTGCCGGAGCTGCCGGAGGCCGCGGAGCCCGAGGAGGTGGAACCCGAGCCGCCCGGCTGGGCGGTGGTGTCCAGCTCCAGGGAGACGCCGCTGCTGGCCGCCTTGCAGGGCACGTTGATCGGGGTGGAGCCCGGGGCCATCGTGACGTCGATCGTCAGCTGGTCGGGGCTCAGCGTCACCTTGCCCGACTTGCCGGGCTTGTAGGTGCCCGTCATGTCGCTGAGGCTGACCGGGGCCTTGTCCGGGATCGGCTCGGCGTTGGCCGGGCCGGTGACCTTGACCGTGCCGCTGTCGGCGCCGCCGAGCTTGATGTCCATCGAGGGCTTGAGGGCCCCCGCGGGCAGCGCCATGGGGGCGGCCATGGCCCCCTTGGCGGTCTTGACCGTGAGGTCGAAGGCGCCGCCGGCGTTCTTCTTGGCGTTGATGGTGACCGGGGTCTTGATGCCGCCGGGGACGACCGCGCCGCAGTCGTAGGCCACCTCGACCGCCTTGCCCGGGAAGTCGGTCTGGCCACCGCTGCCGCCGGAGCCGCCCGAGGAGGTGGTCGAACCGCCCGTGGTGGTGGAGCCGCCGGTCGTCGCGCCGCCGGTCGTCGTACCGCCCGTCGTCGTGCCTCCGGTGGTCGTGCCTCCGGTGGTCGTACCGCCGCTGCCGCCGCCGTCCGTCACGTCGATGACCGCGCCGCCCTTCACCTCCCCCACCGGGGCGCACTTGGTGACGAAGGTGCCGAAGGAGAAGGTCACCGCGACCTCGTACTTGCCCGGGGTCACGGTGATCTTGCCGGCCTTGGTCAGCTTCAGCTTGCCCTTCATGGTGGACATCACCATGGGGGCCTTCTTCGGTATCTCCGGGTTCTTCTTCTCCCCGACGACCTTGACCTCCCCTCCCCCGCCTCCGACGGTGAGCCAGCCGGTGGGCTGGACCGAGTCCTTCGGGATCACCATCAGGTCGGTGTTGTTCGAGGCCGGCTTCACCGTCTCCCACGACACGTCGACCTCGTCGCCGACCTTGGCCGTGGCCGGTGCGGTGATCTTCGCGGTGGTCTCGCCCTCCACCGGATCGCCGCCGCCGGCCGGCGGTACGCACTTGACCTTGAACGTGGCTTCGGCGGCCTGGGCGGGGGAAGCCGCCACGGCGATACCCGCGCCGCTGAGCAGCAGCGCGGCCAAGGCCGCGCTCGCCCTCCGTTGGGTCTTCACGATGGTCCCTTCGTCGTCGGACTGTGATCGGACGGTGCGGATGTCTGTGGGGGTCCCGCGTCCCGCGGCCGCGGTGCGGATTCCGGCGGCTGCGGCTGCGGGGTGAACCACGGGAGGGCCGGCGGCGCGGCCCCGGGAGCCCCGGCGGCGGTGACCTCGGGCAGGCGGGCGGTGACCGCCCAGGCCGGGTCCGGGGCGGCCTTCGGGCCCCGGTGGCGGCCGGCGGACCCCGCGCGGGGCCGGACCCGGTCGACGACGGCCATGCCCGCCCGGAAGAGCGCCGTCGGGATCACCACCAGCAGCAGGCCCCAGAAGAGCAGCACCCCGTACGGGCGGTCCACGCCCCAGGGCTGGGCGGCCAGGACCGTGTCCCCGTATTTGAGGGAGACGGTGTAGTCGCCGTGGGCGCCCGCCGGCAGGGCCACGTCCAGCGCGACCTCCGCCTTGCCGCCGGGCGGGATGGTCCCCTTCCAGCGGGCCTCCTCCCACACCGGGGCGAAGACCCCCTGCGCGGTGCCGAGCTGGAAGACGGGGTCCTTGACCGGGGCCGAGCCGAGGTTGCCGACGGTGGCGGTGAACGTGCGGCCGGGCGGGGCGCCGAACCAGGTCAGCACCCCGTCCTCGCCCTTGAGCCGGACCCCCGTCAGCATCGCGAGCCGGGCCGTGCCGGACTCGGGGGGCAGGTCGGCCACCGGATGGCCGGTGATCCTGATCGGCGCGGCCACGGTGGACTGGTCGCCGTTGACGGAGGTCACGTTGACCACGCAGGGGCAGGGCTTGGGCGGCTCCGCCACGGGCAGCCTGGCGGTGAAACGGCCGTCGTCGGTGACGGAGACGGCCGTTCCGTCGGCGTTGGCGCAGCTGTTGGTACCGCCGATCATGTTCTGGCCGCAGACCAGCAGCATGACGAGGGTCTTCGTCGGCCAGCCGGTGCCGGTGACCGTGATCTCGGTGCCCTTGGCCGCCTCCTGGAGGGAGAGCGTCGCGGTGGGCTTGCCCTCCGCCGCCGCGGCCGGGGCGGCCGCCGGGAGCAGCGGGAGCAGCGCCAGGGCGAGTGCCGCCAGGGCCGCGCCGAGGGGGGATGCGGCCTTCGGGCCGGCCGTGCGGCTCACCTGGGTGCTCCCGTCAGCTCGTGCTCGTGCGCTTCGACGTCCTCGCGGGCCGGTGCCCCGGCCGGCGGGCTCCCCGGGCCCCCCGGCGCCTCCTCGCGCCGGGTGCGCCGGGTGCGCCGGGCCCGTACGAGGAGCAGCGCGGCCAGTGCGGTCCCGGCGAGGGCGAGCAGGGCCCCGGCGGCCAGGCCGGCGGTGCCGCCGGGGGCCAGCCAGGCCCGGGCGGCGGCGGTGGCCGGGGCTGCGCCGGGGGCGGTGGCCGTGAGGGTGAGGGCGACCCGGTCGAGGGCGGGCGCGCCGGGCCAGGGTTCGCTCAGCCGGGCCCGCTGGCCGGGCAGCAGCTCGACGGACAGGGCGCGGGCGGGCCGGCCCGGGACCTCGCGGAGGGTGCCCTCGGCGCTGAGGGCGAGCTCGGGGCTGAGGGCCACGTTGCCCCGGTTGACGAGGGTGTAGTCCACGACGGCGGCCGCGCCGTGGCCGCGTACGGAGACGTCCTCGACGGTGAGGGCGGCCACGGCCGGGCCCCCGACGCGCAGGTGGATCCGTACGCCCGCCTCGCGGCCGTCCCCGTTCGCGACGACGGCGGCCGGGTGGTCCCCGGGCGGGGCGGCGGGCGGCACGGTGACGGTGAAGGGGACCACCGCGCGGGTGCGGGGCGGGAGCTTCACGGTGGCGGAGCCGCCGAAGCTGATCCAGGAGCCCGCGCCGGAGGCCCCCGGCGCGGCGGGGCGCACGGCGAGGGCGCCGTCCGGGGTGTTGTAGGCGTCGGCCCCGCGCAGGGTGACGGTGTGCTCGCGGTCGCCGGGGTTGTCGAGGGTGAGGCGGTCCTCCAGGACGGTGCCGGCGGGGCCCGCGAGGTAGAAGTACGGGCGCGCGGAGCCGGGGCGGGCGGTGGCCGGCCCGGCGGTCCAGCCGGCCGCGCCGGGCTCGCCGGCGGCCGCGGCCTGGGCCGTGGGGCCGTACAGGGTGACGGCGGCGAGGAGGACGGCGCCGAGCCGCTCGACGCCGCGTCGTCCGAGGGTGGGGAGCAAGGGCGGGCGCTCCGTTCAGGACCGGGTCCGCTGGGGCTGCCGGCCGCGCCGGGTCAGCCAGAGCACTCCGGCGGCGCCGGAGAGGAGCACGGTGGCGCCGAGGGTGCCGAGGGCGAGGGCGGAGTCGGCGGGGCCGGTCTGCGGGAGGGTGTCCCCGCCACCGCCGCCGGTCTGCGGGGCTCCGCCGCCGGCCGCCGTGACGTCCATCTCCAGGGACGGCTTGGGGCTGTTGCCCGGGGTGCAGGTGGTGGTGGTCCCCATCGCCTTGATGGTGAGGACGCCCGCGGTGAAGGTGACCTTGCCGCTCTTCTTCGGGGTGTAGCCGCCCGACAGGTCGGTGATCTTGATGGGGGTGTTGGCGGGCGCGGCCTCGGGGTTGGGCGGTCCGGAGACCGGTACGGAGACCTTCTCGGCGCCGTCGGTCATGATCACGGCGCTGGGGTTCATCGCGCCCTTGCCGAGCTCGATGGGGCTGGAGGAGACGCCCTTCTGGAAGGACATCGTCAGCTTGTAGCCGTCGCCCTCCTTGACGGCCTTGATGTCGATGGGCGAGACCGCCGACTTGTCCCCGATCGGGGTCTGGCACTTGTACTCGACGTCGACCACGTCGGCGTGGGCCGCGGGGGCGGCGAGCAGGACCGCGGACCCGGCGAGGGCGAGCGCGAGCGCCGGCGCGAGTGCGGTGGAGCGTTTCCGGTCGGACACCTTCGTCTTCCCCTCGGGCCACAAGTTACTGACGACACATCAGATTGGTGGCACAAGGTACGCCCGGGACCTCACGGAGGGAAGACAAAGGGCGGATGGCACTTTCGGGCGGTCCGGCGGATGCTCCGGCGGGCGCGCCGGAGCCGCCGGTCAGGCGGCGCGGACCCCCCGCTGCCAGACGGCGGAGACGAGCGGGACGCCCGGGCGGTAGGCGAGGTGGACGTGGCTCGGGGCGTCGAGCAGGGCCAGGTCGGCACGGGCGCCGGGCGCCAGGCGGCCGATGTCGCCGCGGCGCAGCGCGCGGGCCCCGCCGGCGGTGGCGGCCCACAGGGCCTCGTCGGGGGTCATGCCCATGTCCCGGACCGCGAGGGCGATGCAGAACGGCATGGAGCTCGTGTACGAGGACCCGGGGTTGCAGTCCGTCGACAGGGCGACGGTGGCTCCCGCGTCGAGCAGCCGGCGGGCGTCGGGCCACTGGGCGCGGGTGGAGAACTCGGCGCCGGGCAGGAGGGTCGCGACGGTGGTGCCCGCGGCCTGGGCGAGGGCGTCCACGTCGGCGTCGGTGAGGTGGGTGCAGTGGTCGGCGGAGGCCGCCTCCAGCTCGACGGCGAGCTGCACGCCGGGCCCGTAGGAGAGCTGGTTGGCATGGACGCGCGGGATCAGCCCGGCGGCGGCGCCGGCGGTGAGGATGGCGCGGGCCTGGTCGCCGTCGAAGGCGCCCTTCTCGCAGAAGACGTCCACCCAGCGGGCGTACGGGGCGCAGGCCGCCAGCATCTCGCCGGTGACGAGGCCGACGTAGCCGGCCGGGTCGTCGGCGTAGTCGGGGGAGACGATGTGCGCGCCGAGGTAGGTGACCTCCTCGGTGTGCGCGGAGGCGATGCGCAGGGCGCGGGCCTCGTCGGCGACGGTGAGGCCGTAGCCGGACTTGGTCTCGAAGGTGGTGGTGCCCTGGCGGCGGGCCTCGTCGAGGTGGCGCAGCAGGTTGGCCTCCAGCTCCGCGTCGGTGGCGGCGCGGGTGGCGGCGACGGTGGTGCGGATGCCGCCGGCGGAGTAGCTGCGGCCGGACATCCGGGCGTTGAACTCGGCGGTGCGGTCGCCGGCGAAGACGAGGTGGCTGTGCGAGTCGACGAAGCCGGGGATGACGGCGCGGCCCTGCGCGTCGAAGGACGCGTCGGCGGCGGGGGCGTTGCCGGCGGGGCCGACCCAGGCGACCGTGTCGCCGTCGATGACGACGGCCGCGTTCTCGATCAGCCCGAGGGGGGTGCCGTCGCCGAGGGCGGGGTCGTTGGTGACGAGGCTGCCGATGTTGGTGATCAGGGTGGTGGACACGGGGTTCCTCTCGGAGGGTTCTGTCCCCCACCCCGCCCTTTCTCCGTTTCCCGGGGCTCCGCCCCGGACCCCGCGCCTCAAACGCCGGCGAGGCTGGATCTGGTGGCGGGGTGGGGGCTCCAGGCTGTCAGCCGCGGACGGCGGCGATCGAGTCGGCCAGGGCCGCGGCGACGTCCCCGACCAGGGTGTGGGCGCCGTCGCGGACCACGTGCCGGCCGCCGACCACCGTGTGGCGGACGTCGGCGGCCGAGGCGGCGAAGACGGCCGTCTCCGCGCCGAGGCGCGGCAGCGGACCGGCGGTGCGCACGGAGTCCAGGGCGACGGTGGTGAAGTCGGCGAGGGCGCCCGCCTCCAGGCGGCCGGCGTCGGGCAGGCCGAGCGCGGCGTGGCCGTCCTCGGTGGCGGCCCGGAGCAGGGCGTTCGCCGTCCAGTGGCCCCGGGTGCGGCTGGCGAGGCGCTCGTTGAGCTCCATCGCGCGGGCCTCCTCCAGGAGGTCGATCACGGCGTGGCTGTCGCTGCCGAGCGACAGCGGGCTGCCCGCCCGCTGGAGCCGGCCGGCCGGGCCGATGCCGTCGGCGAGGTCGCGTTCGGTGGTGGGGCACATGCAGGTGCCGGTGGTGGTCCCGCCGAGGAGGGCGATGTCCGCGTCGGTGAGGTGCGTGTTGTGGACGCCGGTGGTGTGCGGGCCGAGGACCCCGTGGTCGGCGAGCAGCTGGGTGGGCGTGCGGCCGTGGGCGTCCTGGCAGGCGTCGTTCTCCGCCGTCTGCTCGGACAGGTGGACGTGCAGGGGGGCCCGCCGCTCCTGCGCCCAGCCGGCGACCGTGGCGAGCTGGTCCGCCGGGACCGCGCGCACGGAGTGGACGGCCGCGCCGATCAGCGCGTGCTCGCGGGGCTTGAGGGCGGAGACCCGCTCGGCCCAGGCGTCGGCGGTGCCGTCGGAGAAGCGCTTCTGGTGCTCGTTGGGGGCCTCGCCGAAGCCGGAGGAGAGGTACGCGGTGTCGAGGAGGGTGATGCGGATGCCCGCCGCGGCGGCGGCCTCGATCAGGGCCTCGCCCATGGCGTTGGGGTCGGCGTACGGGGTGCCGCCGGGCGCGTGGTGGACGTAGTGGAACTCGCCGACGTTGGTGATGCCGGCCAGGGCCATCTCCGCGTACACGGCGCGGGCCAGGTCGAAGTAGCTGTCGGGGGTGAGGTTCTGGGCGACCTTGTACATGACGTCGCGCCAGGTCCAGAAGGTGCCCGAGCCGACCTGGACGGTGCCCCTCAGTGCCCGGTGGAAGGCGTGCGAGTGCGCGTTGGCCAGGCCGGGGAGGGTCAGGCCGCGCAGTACCTCGGCGCCGGGGGGCGGGGTGTCCGTCCCGGTGCGCAGGGCGGCGATCCGCCCGTCGGCCGAGACCTCCAGGGCGACGCCCGGCTCGACGGTGTCGCCGAGCCAGGCGTGCTCCAGCCAGTACGTCTTCAGCGGCATGCCAGGCCTTCCAGTACGTCGGCGAGTGCGAGGACCCCGGCGACGCAGTCGTCCTCGGCCGCGAACTCCCGCGGCGAGTGGGAGACGCCGGTGGGGTTGCGCACGAACAGCATCGCGGTCGGGACCGACGCGGAGAGGATTCCGGCGTCGTGTCCCGCGCCCGTGCCGAGGACCGGGACGGATCCGCCGAGGATGCGGTTGAGCTCGTCGCGCAGGGCGTGCTCGAACTCGACGACGGGGGTGAAGGACTCCCGTACGACGGTCAGGTCGATGCCGTCGCGGTCGGCGTGCTCGCGGGCGGCCTTCTCGACGGCCGTGACGACCGTGTCGAGGGTGGCCTGGTCGGCGGCGCGGGAGTCGAGCCAGCCCCGCACGAGGGAGGGGATGGCGTTGACGCCGTTCGGCTCGACGGAGATCTTGCCGAAGGTGGCGACGGCGCCGGCGAGGGCCGCCTCCTGCCGGGCGGCGAGCACGGTGTGCGCGTACGAGAGCATCGGGTCGCGGCGGTCCACCAGGCGGGTGGTGCCCGCGTGGTTGGCCTCGCCGTGGAAGTCGAACCGCCAGCGTCCGTGCGGCCAGATCGCGGAGGCGATGCCCACGCGGTCGCCGGACAGGTCGAGGGCGCGGCCCTGTTCGACGTGCAGTTCGACGAAGGCGCCGATGCGGGCGAGGCGTTCGGGGTCGGCGCCGATGGCCTCCGGGTCGTACCCGGCGGCCTCCATGGCCTGCGGCAGGCTGACGCCGTCGGCGTCGCGCAGTTCGTACGCCTTCTCCTTCGTCAGCTGTCCGGCGGCGAGCCGGGAGCCGACGCAGGCCAGCCCGAAGCGGGCGCCCTCCTCGTCGCCGAAGTTGGTGATGGCGAGGGGCCGGGTGAGGGCGGTGCCGCGGGCGCGGAGCTCGTCCAGGGCGGCGAACGAGGACACCACGCCGAGGGGGCCGTCGAAGGCCCCGCCGTCGGGGACGGAGTCCAGGTGGGAGCCGGTGACCACGGCGTCGCCCGCGAGGGGGTCGCCGAGCCAGGCCCACTGGTTGCCGTTGCGGTCCACCTCGTACGTGAGCCCGCGCGCCTCGGCCTGGCCCCGGAACCAGGCCCGGCAGTCGGAGTCGGCGCCGGTCCAGGCGTAGCGCCGGTAGCCGCCGGTGTCGGCGTGGCGGCCGACGGGGGCGAGGTCGGCCCACATCTCGTGGAACGAGGACCCCGGGGAGGACCCCGTCCCCGGCCGTGCGGCCGGGGACGGGTCGTGCGGCAAGCTCACGCGGAGTCACCCTCGCGCATCGGGACGCGGACGCCGCGCTCGTCGGCGACGTTCTCGGCGATGTCGTAGCCGGCGTCGACGTGGCGGATGACGCCCATGCCGGGGTCGTTGGTGAGGACGCGGCGGATCTTCTCGCCGGCCAGCGGGGTGCCGTCGGCGACGGTGACCTGGCCGGCGTGGATGGAGCGGCCCATGCCGACGCCGCCGCCGTGGTGGATGGAGACCCAGGAGGCGCCGGAGGCCACGTTGACCATGGCGTTGAGCAGCGGCCAGTCGGCGATGGCGTCGGAGCCGTCGAGCATGGCCTCGGTCTCGCGGTACGGGGAGGCGACGGAGCCGCAGTCGAGGTGGTCGCGGCCGATGGCCAGCGGGGCGGCCAGCTCGCCGCTCGCGACCATGTCGTTGAAGCGCTCGCCGGCCCGGTCGCGCTCGCCGTAGCCGAGCCAGCAGATGCGGGCGGGCAGGCCCTGGAAGTGGACGCGCTCGCCGGCCATCTTGATCCAGCGGTGCAGGGACTCGTTCTCCGGGAAGAGCTCCAGCATCGCCTTGTCGGTCTTGGCGATGTCCGAGGCCTCGCCGGACAGGGCGGCCCAGCGGAAGGGGCCCTTGCCCTCGCAGAACAGCGGGCGGATGTAGGCGGGGACGAAGCCGGGGAAGGCGAAGGCGCGGTCGTAGCCGGCCAGCTGGGCCTCGCCGCGGATGGAGTTGCCGTAGTCGAAGACCTCGGCGCCGGCGTCCATGAAGCCGACCATGGCCTCGACGTGCTTGGCCATCGACTCGCGGGCGCGGGTGGTGAAGCCGGCCGGGTCCTTGGCGGCGGCGTCGGCCATGTCCTCGAAGTCGACGCCGACCGGCAGGTAGGCCAGCGGGTCGTGGGCGCTGGTCTGGTCGGTGACGATGTCGATCGGCGCGCCCTCCGCCAGCATCTGCGGGAGCAGCTCGGCGGCGTTGCCGAGGAGGCCGATGGAGAGCGGGCGGCGGGCGTCGCGGGCCTCGGTGGCCAGCTGGAGGGCGTGGGCCGGGTTGTCGGCCTTGACGTCCAGGTAGCGGTGCTCGATGCGGCGCTCGATGGCGCGCGGGTCGACGTCGATGCAGATGGCGACGCCGTCGTTCATCGTCACGGCCAGCGGCTGGGCGCCGCCCATGCCGCCGAGGCCGGCGGTGAGGGTGATGGTGCCGGCGAGGGTGCCGCCGAACTTCTTCGCGGCGACGGCGGCGAAGGTCTCGTAGGTGCCCTGGAGGATGCCCTGGGTGCCGATGTAGATCCAGGAGCCGGCGGTCATCTGGCCGTACATGGTCAGGCCGAGGTGCTCCAGGCGGCGGAACTCCTCCCAGTTGGCCCAGTCGCCGACCAGGTTGGAGTTGGCGAGCAGGACGCGCGGCGCCCACTCGTGGGTCTGCATCACGCCGACCGGGCGGCCCGACTGGACCAGCATGGTCTCGTCCTGCTTGAGGGTCTGCAGGGTGCGGACCATCGCGTCGTACGAGCGCCAGTCGCGGGCGGCCTTGCCGGTGCCGCCGTAGACGACGAGCTTGTCGGGGTGCTCGGCGACCTCGGGGTCGAGGTTGTTCTGCAGCATCCGGAGGGCGGCCTCCTGCTGCCATCCCAGGGTGCTGAGCTCGGTGCCTCGCGCGGCCCGTACGGGGCGGGGTCCTGACATGGCTGGTGCCTCCTCCGATGTTGGTCAATCCATTCACATCCTCGCCGCATGAATAGTTCCAGTCAACAGCTGCGGGCGGGTCGGCCTGATGATGGGATGGCGGACATGGCTGCCGACACGCACACGCAGGGCGCCGCGGAGCGCCGTGACCGGGCCGTACGGGCCGCCGTGGAGCAGGGGCTGCTGGAGCGCGAGCCGGTGGTCTGTCTGCTGGACACGGCCGGAATCCGCTCCTCCGCGGCCGCCCTGACGGCCGCCTTCGCGGCCGCCGTGGCGCCCGGCACGCCCGTCCTGCACACCTTCGCGGTGAAGGCCGCCCCGCTGGTGCCCGTACTGCGGCTGCTCGCGGACGCCGGGCTCGGCTGCGAGGTGGCCAGCCCCGGCGAGCTCGCCCTGGCCCGGGCGGCCGGGGTCCCGGCGGAGCGGACGGTGCTGGACTCCCCCGCCAAGACGGCGTCGGAGCTGCGCGAGGCACTGGCCCTGGGGATCGCCGTCAACGCCGACAACCGGCAGGAGCTGGAGCGCCTGGACGCCCTGACGGCGGCGGCCCCCGCGCGCTCCCCGGTCGGGCTGCGGATCAACCCGCAGACGGGCGCCGGGTCCATCGGCGCCCTGTCCACGGCCACGGCCACCTCCAAGTTCGGCTTCGCGCTGCGCGATCCGGGGGCGCGCGAGGGGCTCGTACGGGCCTTCCTGGAGCGGCCGTGGCTGAACCGGCTGCACACCCACTCGGGCTCGCAGGGCGTGCCGCTGGAGCTGATCGCCGAGGGGGTCCGGGAGCTGCACCGGCTGGCCGAGGAGATCAACGCGGCGGCCGGGGAGCGCCGGGTGGACACCCTCGACATCGGCGGCGGGCTGCCGGTGAACTTCGCCTCGGACGAGCACGCCCCGGCGTACGGGGAGTACGTGGCGGCCCTGCGCGGGGCCGTCCCGGCGCTCTTCGACGGCTCGTACGGCCTGGTCACCGAGTTCGGGCGGTCACTGCTGGCCAAGCACGGGCTGGTGCTGGCGCGGGTCGAGTACACGAAGACGACCGGCGGCCGCCGCATCGCCCTGACCCACGCGGGCGTCCAGCTGGCGACCCGCACCGTGTACGCGCCGGCGGCCTGGCCGCTGCGGATCCTGGCGTACGACGCCAAGGGCGCGCCCAGGACCGGCGCCCCGGTGGCCCAGGACGTCGCGGGCCCGGCCTGCTTCGCGGGGGACCTGCTGGCCACCGCCCGGGAGCTGCCGGAGCTGTCCCCCGGCGACGTGATCGCCGTCCCGGACACGGGCGCGTACGCCTTCACGGCCCACTACGGCTACAACAGCCTCCCCCGCCCGGCGGTCCACGGCTTCACGGCCGCGCCCGGCCCGCAGGGCGGCGTCCGCTTCACCCTGGCCCGCCCGGCGCAGTCCCCGGCGGAGATCGTCACGGAGGCGGGCGGCGACCACCGCGACGCGCTGCGTTAGGCCTGGCCGGCCGGGGACGCGGGCCGACTGCCGCGTACCGCTGCGCGGGAGCGCGGGCCGCTGCGGGCGGGGCCGCCGCCGTACCGCTGCGCGGAGCCGCACTCTCCCCCTTCCCCCGTTCCCCCGGGCCGCGCCCCGGACCCCGGTACGGGCGCTGCGCGCCCGCCGGCGGCTGAGGCGCGGCGGGCCGGGGCGCAGCCCCGGGCACGGCCGCCAGGCCGGGCAAGGCCGCCGGCGTCCGGCGGGCCGGGACGTCCGGCTGTGCCCCTACGGCCCCGTCAGGGTGGCCGCGAGGGCCGGGGCCAGGCCGTCCACGACCTCCGCCGGGGTCAGCGCCGCCACCCCGGGCAGGCGCAGCAGGCGCGGCTCAGGCCGAGGCCGGGGAGCTGGGCGGCGACCAGGCCCACCGCCCGCGCGGCCCGCTCCGGGGCCGGCGTCGGCTTCGTCCTCCTCGACCGGCGGGCCGAGGGCGCCAGCACCCCGCCAGGAGGACCCCCACCCGCGCCGCCGTGGGTCCACGCCCTCGCCCCGGACGTCCTCGACGGCCCGCCCCTCGGGCGCCCTCTCCGCCGCACGGGTCGCCCGGGGCGTCCCCGTCACCCGGTTCCAGGTGCGCGACGGCGCCCGCCCCCCTCGCCCGGACCACCGCCGAGGTTCCGCCGGGTGACGGCTACTCCACGAACAGCCCGCGCGCCGCGGCCCGCGCGTCGAAGTCCTCCAGCCGCGCCTGCGCGTCCGGCAGGGCGTCCGCCATCGCCTCCAGCAGCACCCGCCCCAGCAGCATCGGCGCGCACGCCGTGTCGAAGGCCAGCCCGGTCCCGACCGGCGCCGGGATCAGCAGGTCCGAGTGCCGGGCGACGGGCGCGAACGCCGAGTCGGCGACCGTCACCGCCGTCAGCCCGGCCGCCCGCGCGTGCTCCAGGGCCTCCACCACCTCGCGCGGGTGCCGCGGCAGCGCGAAGCACAGCAGCGCCGAGGCCCCGGCCGCGGCCGCCGCGTCGATCCGGTCGGCGAGCATGGAGCCGCCCTCGTCGAGGAGGCGTACGTCCGGGTGCACCTTGGCCGCGAAGTACGCGAACCCGCGCGCCTGCGAGGACGCCGCCCGCAGCCCGAGCACCGGCAGCGGCGCCGAGGCCGCGAGCACCCGGCCCGCCTCCTCGACCGGCGCCGGGTCCGCGAGCATCGCCGAGAGCCGCTGGAGGTTCTCGATCTCGCCCTGCACCGCCTGCTGGTACTCGTTGTACTCGCCCTCGCGCGCGGGCTCGGGACGCCCGGCCGGAGCCACCTCGCGCAGGTGCCGGCGCAGCGCCGGGTACCCGTCGAAACCGAGGGCCACGGCGAACCGGGTCACCGAGGGCTGGCTCACCCCGGCCAGCTCGGCGAGTTCCACGCTCGACAGGAACGGCACCTCCGCCGCGCCGCGCACCATGCAGTGCGCGATGCGCCGCTGGGTCGGCGTCAGCCGGTGTCCCTCGAACAGCTGTTGCAGCCGTGCGGCCGGGCTGTCGTTCATCGCCGCCCCCTCCGTCCCGTCCCCGGTGAAATATTCAGTCACCCTGCACTCTGCATGTGTCTATGCAGCTCGGCAAGCCGTGACCGCGATCCGGATACGGGGGCTACCCCCAGTGCCGGCCGCCGCGGCGCTTCCTACGGTGGCCGCATGACAGAGCTCGAGAAGGAACTCGCCGCCACGCTGGAAGCCCGGCGGGAGCTCGGACCGGAGTACGAGGCGGCGCTCGTGGACTCCTTCGTGGACAAGGTCGACACCCAGGTCCGGCGCAGGCTCGCCGAGGAGCGGCTGCTCCGGGCGCGCGGCGGACCGGGCCCCGGCGGGTCCCCGGTGAGCGCCTTCGGTGAGCGCTTCGGCTTCGCGATCGTCACGCTGGTACTGGCGGTCCCGCTGTCGGGCATCGGCATCACCCAGGGCATCGGCGGCCTGGTGGCGACCTGGGCGGGCATCGTGGGCGTGAACCTCGCCCACACCGGCCGGCTCCGCCGCCCCGGCCGCGACACGCAGGCCTAGCCCGCGCCCTTCGCGCAAACGGTACGGGGGCGACACGTGACGGCAGCACCGGCTTAACACGGGCGCGGCACAGTGGTCTTGTCGGCAGGGAGGCCCGGGCGACCGGGAAGGCAGCGAACCCCGCCGACGCCTCGCACGGCGTCCGACGCGCCCCCGGAGCGGCTCCCGGAACGCGTCGGCGCCACGGACGCGGACGGCCCTGACCCGGCCCGTGTCCCGGGGCGGGGACCGCCGTCGTCCCGCCCCCCGGCCCGCCGGGGGTGCGGCGGTCCCCGCCTTTCCCGCGACCGCGGCGAGGCGGCGGCCCCGTGGCCCGCCGCCTCCCCGACCGCGTACGCGGGGACTACTTGGCCGTCTTGGCCAGGAACGCCAGCAGGTCCTGGCGGCTCACCACGCCGGTGGGCTTGCCCTCGACCAGCACGATCGCCGCGTCGGCCTCGCCGAGCACCGCCATCAGCTCGGACACCGGCTCACCGGAGCCGACCTGCGGCAGCGGCGCGCTCATGTGCTTCTCCAGCGGGTCGCCGAGCGAGGCCCGCTGCGCGAACAGCGCCGCGAGGAGCTCCTTCTCCACGACCGAGCCGATGACCTCGGCGGCCATCACGTCGGGGTGGCCGGCGCCCGGCTTGACGATCGGCATCTGCGAGACGCCGTACTCGCGCAGCACCTCGATGGCCTGGCCGACGGTCTCCTCGGGGTGCATGTGGACGAGCGACGGGATGCCGCCCTCCTTGTCCGCGAGGACGTCCCCGATGCGCGCGGCGGGACCCGCCTCCTCCAGGAAGCCGTGCCCGGCCATCCACTCGTCGGAGAAGATCTTGCTGAGGTAGCCGCGGCCGCTGTCCGGCAGCAGGACGACGACCACGTCGTCCGGGCCCAGGCCCTCGGCGGCGCGCAGCGCGGCGACGACCGCCATGCCGCAGGAGCCGCCGACCAGCAGGCCCTCCTCCTTCGCCAGGCGGCGGGTCATCTGGAAGGAGTCCTTGTCGGACACCGCGATGATCTCGTCGGTGACGTTCGGGTCGTAGGCCGTCGGCCAGAAGTCCTCGCCGACGCCCTCGACGAGGTACGGGCGGCCGCTGCCGCCGGAGTAGACGGAGCCCTCCGGGTCCGCGCCGATGACCTTGACCTTCCCGCCGCTGACCTCCTTGAGGTAGTTGCCGGTGCCGGAGATCGTGCCGCCCGTGCCGACGCCCGCCACGAAGTGCGTGATCTTCCCGTCCGTCTGCTCCCACAGCTCGGGACCGGTGGTCTCGTAGTGCGAACGGGGGTTGTTCGGGTTGCTGTACTGGTCGGGCTTCCAGGCGCCGGGCTCGCGCGCCAGGCGGTCGGACACGTTGTAGTACGAGTCCGGGTGCTCGGGGTCGACGGCGGTGGGGCAGACCACGACCTCGGCGCCGTACGCGCGCATCACGTTGATCTTGTCCATGGACACCTTGTCAGGGCAGACGAAGATGCACTTGTAGCCCTTCTGCTGGGCCACGATGGCGAGTCCCACGCCGGTGTTGCCGCTGGTGGGCTCCACGATGGTGCCACCGGGCTTGAGGGCACCGCTCTGCTCGGCGGCCTCGATCATCCGGACGGCGATGCGGTCCTTCACCGAACCGCCGGGATTGAAGTACTCGACCTTGGCAAGCACGGTGGCCTGCAGGCCTTCGGTCACGCGGTTGAGCTTCACCAGCGGGGTGTTGCCGACGAGGCTGATCATCGAGTCGTGGAATTGCACCATGTTCTCCAAGAAGGGGACTCCACGGGTTCTCCGGGAGGTCCGGCCAGAGTAAGCGGAAAGGGATTGGCCGACCGGCAGTACGGGGCAGGTAGGTCAACACGACGCAGGAGGTGGCTGCAAGGGTGTCCAGGGCGAGGACGGCCCGCCGGATCGCGGCGGGGGCGGCGTACGGCGGAGGCGGACTCGGGCTGGTCGGGGTCGCCGCGTTCGGGCTGGTGCTGGCGGAGGTGCAGTTCGCGAAGCGCACGGTGGGCAACGGGCTGGGTGATCCGCCGCGCGCCGACGGCCTGTACGGGAGCGAGTTCAGCGGCCCGGAACTGAGCCCCGGGCCGCTGCGGATGGGCATGCTCGGCGACTCCACGGCGGCCGGGCTGGGCGTCCACCGGGCCCGCCAGACCCCGGCGGCGCTGCTGGCGTCCGGGCTGGCGTCGGTGGCCGAACGGCCGGTGGAGCTGCGCAACGTGGCGCTGTCCGGGGCCATGTCCGACGACCTCGACCGCCAGGTGAGCCTGCTGCTGGACGGGCGCGGGCCCGCTCCGGACGTGTGCGTGATCATCATCGGCGCGAACGACGTGACCAAGCGGATGCCGCTGACGCAGTCGGTGCGGCTGCTGACGGCGGCGGTACGAAGACTGCGGCTCGCCGGCTCGGAGGTGGTGGTCGGGACCTGCCCCGACCTGGGCACGATCGAGCCGGTGTACCAGCCGCTGCGGTGGATGGCCCGCCGGGTCTCGCGGCAGCTGGCGGCTGCGCAGACGATCGGCGTGGTCGCGCTGGGGGCGCGCACGATCTCGATGGGGGACCTGCTGGGCCCGGAGTTCGCGGCGAACCCGCGCGAGATGTTCGGCCCGGACTCCTACCACCCCTCGGCGGAGGGGTACGCGACGGCCGCGATGGCCGTGCTGCCGACGCTGTGCGCGTCGCTGGGGCTGTGGCCGGGGTCGGACCGGCTGGACGTCTCGCGGGACGAGGACATGCTGCTGGTGGCCAAGGCCGCCTCGGCGGCGGCGGGCGAGCCCGGCACCGAGGTCACCCCGGCCCGCGGGCCGTGGGCCCTGCTGAAGCACCGCCGCCGCCGGCGCCTCCCGGAACCCGAATCCCCGGCCCCGGCCGCCACGGCCCCCGCCGCCGCCGTCCCGGAGGACCCCGCGTAGCCCCTGTCCGGGGCCCGTCCGCGTCCGGCCCCGCCCGAAGCCTGCCGGCCCTCTACCGGACCCCGGTCGGCCCTTGAGTGCGGCGCGGCCGGCGGATACGGGGTGGCGGCGGTTGCCGCTGCGCGGGGCCGGTCCCCTACCCGCCCTTCCACCGTTCCCGCCTCAATCGCCGGCGCGGCTACAGACGCGGCACCACCGTGCCCGCGCCTCAAACGCCGGCGGGGCTGAGGTTGCCGACCCGGATCGGCGAAATCCAGCCCCGGCGGCGTTTGAGGCGCGGGTCTGGGACGGAGCCCAAGGAACGGTGGAAGGGCGGGTAGGGGACCTCGCCCCGCGCAGCGGACCCACCGGCACCCGACCCACCGGCGCCGACCACGGCCCCGCACACACCCACCGCCCCCGGCCACGGAAACCGACCCCGCCCCAGGCCCGCCGGACGGATTCCGTCGCAGCGCCGCGAAGCCGGGGAGGCCGCCCGCGGCCGAGCCGCGCGAGCGGCGCGTCAAGAGGAGAAAGAGGGCGGCATCACATGCCGAGGCCGGTGACCCCGACCGTACGGGGCGGTAACTTCGCATGCGGTCCCGCAACGACGCACCCCCTTGGAGTCCCGATGCCCGAAGCCGTCATCGTTTCCACCGCCCGCTCCCCCATCGGGCGCGCCGGCAAGGGATCGCTCAAGGACGTCCGCCCGGACGACCTCACCGCCACGATCATCCAGGCCGCCCTCGCCAAGATCCCCGAGCTGGACCCGCGCCAGATCGACGACCTGATGCTCGGCTGCGGCCTCCCCGGCGGCGAGCAGGGCCACAACCTCGCCCGCATCGTCGCCGTGCAGATGGGCATGGACTACCTGCCCGGCACCACGATCACCCGTTACTGCTCCTCCTCGCTCCAGACCTCCCGCATGGCGCTGCACGCCATCAAGGCGGGCGAGGGCGACGTGTTCATCTCCGCCGGCGTCGAGACCGTCTCCCGGTTCGCCAAGGGCTCCTCCGACGGCCTGCCGGACACGCACAACCCGCTCTTCGCCGACGCCGAGGGCCGCACCTCCGCCGTCGCCCAGAGCGAGGGCAGCGACTGGCACGACCCGCGCGAGGACGGCCTGATCCCCGACGCGTACATCTCCATGGGGCAGACCGCCGAGAACCTGGCCCGCCTCAAGGGCGTGACCCGCCGGGACATGGACGAGTTCGGCGTGCGTTCGCAGAACCTGGCCGAGGAAGCCATCAAGAACGGCTTCTGGGCCCGCGAGATCACCCCGGTCACCACCCCGGACGGCACGGTCGTCAGCAAGGACGACGGCCCGCGCGCCGGCGTCACGCTGGAGGGCGTGGAGGGCCTCAAGCCCGTCTTCCGCCCCGACGGCCTGGTCACGGCCGGCAACTGCTGCCCGCTCAACGACGGCGCCGCCGCGCTCGTCATCATGAGCGACACCAAGGCGCGGGAGCTGGGCCTGACCCCGCTGGCCCGGATCGTCTCCACCGGCGTCACCGCCCTGTCCCCCGAGATCATGGGCCTGGGCCCGGTCGAGGCGTCGAAGCAGGCCCTGAAGCGGGCCGGGCTGACCGTCGGCGACATCGACCTCTTCGAGATCAACGAGGCCTTCGCGGCCCAGGTCATCCCGTCCTACCGCGACCTGGAGATCCCGCTCGACAAGCTGAACGTCAACGGCGGGGCCATCGCCGTCGGTCACCCGTTCGGGATGACCGGTGCCCGCATCACCGGCACGCTGATCAACAGCCTCCAGTTCCACGACAAGCAGTTCGGCCTGGAGACGATGTGCGTCGGCGGCGGCCAGGGCATGGCCATGGTGATCGAGCGCCTGTCGTAGTCGCGGACGGCCCCGCCGATCACCGGATCGAGCGGGGCCCCCAGGCCCCGCAAGGGATCCTCCAGATCCGTGCGCTCTACTGACGGCGAATCCAACCCCGTCGCGGCCGACCTGTGACCGAATCTCCCCCAGGATGTGACCTTTGTCCTGGGGGATCGGTATTTGCCCAGGTCAGAAGCCATCCCCCTTGGTCCGCAAGGACGAAAGACCTGTCCATTTCATGACGTAATGCACTGCACGCCATTCACAGCACAGGACAAGCTGATGTAGGAAGTCGGGGGATCGAATCAACCAGGAGTTAGTCAGTGAGCGCCATGTCTCTTGCCCTGCTGCTGACCACGGCCGCTGCCACGGCCGTGGGCGCTGCTGCGCTGCACGCCGTCCACGGACTGCGCAGGCAGGTCACCGCCCTGCGCGGTGAGCTTGCGGTGTCGGCCCACCCGCGCGCCGCGACCGTCCCGCACGCCCGCGCCGCGGTGCAGTCCCCCGCCGCCGAGATACGAGCCGCCGTGGCCGAGGCCCTGGCCGAGGAGCGCGAGCGCGAGCTGGCCGAAGCGCGGGCCTTCTGGGCCGCGCAGGAGGCCCGCGACGCCGCCGACGCCCCCTCGCTGCTGGGCGGCCTGCCCGGCCTCGGCGAGGACAGCCCGGTCTTCCTGCCCCGGCAGGCGGACATGGTCGGCCTGGAGCCGGTCCTGGGCGACGACCTCGCCGACGAGTACCCCGAGGATTCGGCCGAGCTGGCCGCGGCCCGCCGCCGCCACCCCTCGCACCCCGACTTCGTCCCGGTCCAGCCGAACCCGGGCGCCGACCACGAGCGCACCGTGAACCGCCTGGAGGAGCTCGCGGAGGCCCGTACGGCCCTCGCGGACGTCCGCCCGGGCCCGCTGGGCACCCTCGACGTGTACGTCTTCACCGACGGCACCACGCTCTGCATGACCCCGGGCCACCGGGAGACCGCGGAGCGCCTCGCCGAGGCCCTGCGCTCGGGCACCGCCCCGGTCCTGCTGGGCGGCTCCGGCATCTCCGGCGCCTACGCGCTGACCTTCTCCTGCGGTGACGCCGAGGACCCCGACAGCAACGTCTACATCCTCGCGGACCGGGTCATCGCATCGCTCTGACTTCCGCCCGCTCCACCAGCGCCACGGCCTCGTCCAGCATCTCGGACGGGGCCTTCGCGCCGTCCGGACCGCCCACCGGGTCCACGGCGCGCAGCGCCTCCGCGAGGTCGAGGCCGGCCACCGCCACCTGGTCCCCCACCGTGAAGAGGCCCGCGTCCGGCATCACACGCGCCGGAGCCGCCCCGTCCGGGTCCTCCAGCCGCTGGGCCCGCAGCGCGAGCTCACGGGCCAGCTCCAGGGCCTCCGCGGCCGCACCCTGCTGGAGCCGGCTCTGCGGGGCCGCCCGCAGCCGGTCGGCGAAGCGTTCCACGGCGGCGTTCAGGGGTGAGGTATCGAGCACCCGGCCGACCTTACGCGCCGCCCCGGCACCATTGCCAACGGGCGAACTCTGCGGCACGGTGACGTGAAGAGAACAGCACGGCGACACCCCCCGGAGGCGCCCATGTCCGTAGAGTTCTCCGAGAAGACCCACCGCAACATGATCGACAGAATCCCCCAGACCACCGGTCGTGAGATCTCCGACTGGCTCCGCACCGTGGACGAAGGCCCCTCCCTCGTCCGGTTCGAGGAGAAGGTCAACTGGCTGCTCGGCGCGCACGAGCTGTCGTACGGCCAGGCCAAGGCGATCATCCACGAGTACGGCCTGCGCAGAGCCGCCCGCAGGTTCGGCTGATCCCACCGACGACCCGTTGTCCCCCTCACGAGCCCAGTACGCGGGAAGGCCCCGCGAGCGGTCCGCTCGCGGGGCCTTCCCCTTCGCTCTCGCCGGTACGACTAGTCGTCGCCCGAGAGGATCTGGAACAGGCGCAGCAGCTCCAGGTAGATCCACACCAGGGTCAGCGTGAGGCCGAAGGCCGCCAGCCAGGACTCCTCGCGCGGGGCGCCGTACGTCACGCCGTCCTCGACCTGCTTGAAGTCCAGGGCGAGGAAGCAGGCGCCGAGGATGACGCCGACGATGCCGAAGACGATGCCGAGCGGACCGCTGCGGAAGCCGAGGCCGTCACCGCCGCCGAACAGCATGAACAGCGAGTTCGCCAGCATGAGCAGGACGAAGCCGAGGGCCGCGGCCATCACGAAGCCGGTGAAGCGGCGGGTGACGCGGATCCAGCGCATCTTGTAGGCGACGAGCACCGCCGCGAAGACGCACATCGTGCCGAGCACGGCCTGGACGACCACGCCGGGGCTGATGTAGGTGCTGGTCACCATGGAGATCACGCCGAGGAAGACACCCTCGAACGCCGCGTAGCCGAGGATCAGCGCCGGCGACGGCTTGCGCTTGAAGCTCTGGACCATGGCGAGGACGAACGCGATGAGCGCCGAGCCGACGGCGATGCCGTACGACTTGCCGACGTTGGCCGCGTCGACGGGCAGGGCGATCCACGCCAGGGTCGCGGTGACGATCAGGGTGCCGAGCGTCATGGCCGTACGGGTCACGACGTCGTCGATGGTCATCGCGCCGCCGCGGACCGGGGCCGCCGGCATGCCGGTGCTCGGGTCGGTGGCGTAAGGATTCGTCGCGTACGGGTTGGTCGCGGTCCCGGCCTGCGCGTGCTGCGCCTCGAAGCCCGCGTAGCCGCCGTTGTCGCGGCTGAACCCCCGTCGCGAGAAGACCGGGTTACTGCTCCTCATCTCACTCCTCCGTGGCCACCGTGCGCGGCCTTGCTTCAAGAGTAATGCGCTCGCAAAAAAAGCACCCTACTGCTGGAGGAGGATCTTAGGAGAAGGCTCGGCGAACCGCCGCCGATAAACGGAAGAGCCGCTGAAGTGCCCGGAGCCGGACTTGAACCGGCACGGCCCGAGGGCCAGCGAGGTTTAAGCTCGCCGTGTCTGCCATTCCACCATCCGGGCAAGGCGCGGCGGGCCCCGTGGAAAATGCCTTGAAGGCAGTGACGAGCCTATCCGGAACACCCTGGTCGACAGGGGGCCCTCTATCCGATGTTGTCTGATTTTATTGGCGATTGAGTGGGCGTCAGACCCGATAAGTCGCGGTCGGCCCCTTCCGGAGGATGTGTCGCCCCGCCCCGGGATTGACCTGATTCCGTTGCCCCGCGCCACCCCGCCCGCCACCCCGGGCCACCCCGTGCGCCGGACCGCCGCCCCGGCCCCCGCGACCGCCTCCTGTCATACCAAAGGAGGAGACGGCGCCGCCTGTGGTCAGACTCCAGTGGGCCGTCGAACGGGCACCGCGGCTGATCCCGGGCGGGGGTGCCCCCGGTGAGGATGGAAGGGTCCCGCCACATCGCAGAACCGTTCGACAGGAGTCCCCCCGTGACCGCCATGAACTACGCCCGGCAGCACACCGCACAGGCCGTGGCCGCCCGCGCCGCGCAGCTCTCCAAGGTGTACGGCCAGGGCGAGACCCAGGTGGTCGCGCTGGACAACGTCTCCGTCGACTTCGCCCAGGGCCAGTTCACCGCGATCATGGGCCCCTCCGGCTCCGGCAAGTCCACCCTGATGCACTGCGTCGCCGGCCTGGACACCTTCTCCTCCGGCTCCGTCCGCATCGGCGACACCGAGCTCGGCTCCCTCAAGGACAAGCAGCTGACCCAGCTGCGCCGGGACAAGATCGGCTTCATCTTCCAGGCCTTCAACCTGCTGCCGACCCTGACCGCCCTGGAGAACATCACCCTCCCCATGGACATCGCCGGCCGCAAGCCCGACAAGCAGTGGCTGGACACCGTCGTGGACATGGTCGGCCTCTCCGGCCGCCTCTCCCACCGCCCCACGCAGCTTTCCGGCGGCCAGCAGCAGCGCGTCGCCGTGGCCCGCGCCCTGGCCGCCCGCCCCGAGATCATCTTCGGTGACGAGCCGACCGGAAACCTCGACTCCCGCTCCGGCGCCGAGGTCCTCGGCTTCCTGCGCAACTCGGTGCGCGAGCTCGGCCAGACCGTCGTGATGGTCACCCACGACGCGGTCGCCGCCTCCTACGCGGACCGCGTCATCTTCCTCGCCGACGGCCGCATCGTCGACGAGATGTACGCGCCCACCGCCGACGGCGTGCTCGACCGGATGAAGGCCTTCGACGCCAAGGGCCGCACCAGCTGACCCGGAGCCGGACCGCCCCGCCCCGCGGAGCTCCCGCAGCCCTCCTCACAGACTTCCAGCCCCAGGACTGAGATCCCATGTTCCGTACCGCCCTGCGCAACGTCCTCGCGCACAAGGCGAGGCTGCTGATGACGGTGCTCGCCGTCACCCTCGGCGTAGCCTTCGTCTCCGGCACCCTCGTCTTCACCGACACCCTCGGCAAGGCCCTGTCCGGCCAGTCCGCCAAGAGCTACAGCGGCGTCGCCGTCTCCGTCACCTCCTACGGGCAGGCCCGCTCCGAGGACGGCCAGAAGGAGGGGGACCCCGGCATCAGCCAGCAGACCCTGGACAAGGTCAAGGCCGTCAAGGGCGTCGGCTCCGTCTCCGGCCGCGTCTCCGGCTTCGCCGGCGTCGGCGACGAGAACGGCAAGCTGATCGGCACCGGCTGGGCCAACAAGGGCTCCAACCACGCCCCCGTCAAGGACGGCAAGGACCCCCGCTACACGTTCACCGACGGCACCGGCCCGGTCAAGGACGACCAGGTCGCCCTCGACAAGGAGACCGCCGCCAAGGGCGGGTACAAGACCGGCGACAAGGTCCGCGTCGCCACCAACGGCCCCGTCCGCGAGTTCACCCTCGCCGGCGTCTTCACCACCGAGGACGGCGCCGTCAACGCCGGCGGCAGCCTGGTCCTCTTCGACACCAAGGTCGCCCAGGAGCTCTACCTCCAGCCCGGCTTCTACGACGAGCTCTCCGTCGCCGCCGCCCCCGGCGCCTCCGCCGACCAGCTGCTCGCCGACATCAAGCCGCTGGTCGACGGCAAGAGCGCCAAGGCCCAGACCGGCGCCGCGCTGGCCGCCCAGCAGGCCAAGGACATCGAGAAGGGGATGAGCAGCATGAGCAACATGCTGCTCGCCTTCGCCGGCATCTCCCTCTTCGTCGGCATCTTCCTGATCTACAACACCTTCACCATGCTGGTCGCCCAGCGCACCAAGGAACTGGCCCTGCTGCGCGCCGTCGGCGCCAACCGCGGCCAGGTCATGCGCTCGGTCCTCGCCGAGGCCCTGGTCGTCGGCGCCCTCTCGGCCGCCATCGGCCTGGCCGCCGGCGTCGGCCTGGCGGTCGGCATGCGCTCCCTGATGGACACCATCGGCGCCAAGATCCCCGCCGGGGACCTGGTCATCGCCCCGGGCACGATCATCGCCGCCCTGGTCATCGGCGTCCTCGTCACCACCGTCGCCGCGCTGCTGCCCGCCTGGCGGACCGGCCGGATCGCCCCGGTCGCCGCCATGGGCAGCGCCCACCTGCCGGCCTCCGCGAAGTCCCTCGTGGTCCGCAACGTCATCGGCTCCGTGATCAGCCTCGCGGGCATCGGCGTCGTCTTCCTCGGCGTCTCGATGGGCGGCGACGGCCGCATGGTCATCGGCGGCGGCGCCTTCCTCATGCTCGTCGGCATGATCGTGCTGCTCCCGCTGCTCTCCAGGCCGGTCATCGCGGCCGTCCGCCCGGCACTGCAGAAGGTCTTCGGCGTCCCCGGCAAGCTGGCCGCCCAGAACGCCGTGCGCAACCCGCGCCGCACCGCCGTCACGGCCGCCTCCCTGGCGATCGGCCTCACCCTCGTCACCACCATGTCCGTGCTCGGCGTCACCATGGGCAAGGCCATCGACCGGATGAGCACCGACAAGCTCAAGGCCGACTACAAGGTCACCATGTCCGGCGGCATGGGCAGCCTCGACAAGTCGGTCGTCGAAACCCTGGCCAAGGCCCCCGGCGTCAAGGCGGTCTCCCCGCAGGCCGCCGGCTACTTCAAGATCGGCGACAGCTTCCGCGCCGCGTCCGGCGTCAACCCGGCCGCCATCGGCCAGGTGCTGAACATCAAGGTCGTCAGCGGCTCCCTGGACAGCCTCGGCAAGGGCGAGGTCGCCGTCGCCGAGAAGACCGCCAAGAAGCAGAACCTGACCGTCGGCTCCGCCCTCCAGGCCCGGTTCGAGGACGGCGAGAAGGCCACCCTGAAGGTCGGCGCCGTCTACGAGGACCTCGACGGCCTGCTGTCCCCGTTCGTCCTGGACAACAAGATCCTCGCCGAGCACACCGACGAGCAGTTCATCCCCGAGGTCTACGTCAACACCACCGGCGGTCAGTCCAAGGCGAGCCAGCAGGCCGTCATCGACGCCCTCGGCAAGAACCCGGCGATGACCGTCGCCACCCAGCAGGACATGCGCAACGAGATGGGCGGCATCATCAACACGATGCTCAACATCATGTACGGCCTGCTCGGCATGGCGCTGATCATCTCGGTGCTCGGCGTGGTCAACACCCTGGCGATGTCCGTCTTCGAGCGGACCCAGGAGATCGGCATGCTGCGGGCGATCGGCCTCGACCGGGCCCGGGTCAAGAACATGATCCGCCTGGAGTCGGTGGTCATCTCGCTCTTCGGCGCGGTCCTCGGAATCGGCATCGGCGTCTTCCTCGCCTGGGCCGTCGGCTCCACCCTCACCAAGTCCGTGCCGAACTACGAACTGGTCCTCCCCTACGACCGGATCGGCATCTTCCTCCTGCTGGCCGCCGTCGTCGGCGTCCTGGCCGCCATGTGGCCGGCCCGCAGCGCCGCCCGGCTGAACATGCTCACCGCCATCAAGACCGAGTAGCCGTACGGCCGTACGCGGCACACGCGGAAGGGCCCCGGGGCAACACGCCCCGGGGCCCTTCCCGTTGCCCGGCCGCGGGCCCGGGACGGCCGTGGGGCTACGAGGGCCCCGCGCCCCAGACGCGCGCCCTCAGCGGCATCCCGGAGGCCCCTCCGTCGGGGCGCACCGCCAGCACCTGGTTGACCCCCAGCCGGCCGTGCTCGAAGCCCAGCGCGGACGCCGCCATGTACAGCAGCCACACCCGGGCCCGCCCGGGCGAGGTGAGCCGTACGGCCTCGTCCCAGTGCCGCTCCAGGCGCGCCACCCAGGCGCGCAGGGTCAGCGCGTAGTGCTCGCGCAGCGCCTCCACGTCGCGGACCTCGAAGCCGGCCCGCTCCAGCTCGCCGACGGTGGTGCCGATCGGGGAGAGCTCCCCGTCCGGGAAGACGTACGCGTCGATGAACTCGTCGATCTCGTACGCCTGCTCGTCGTGCTCCGGGGGCCGCGCGATCTGGTGGTTGAGCAGCCGTCCGCCGGGGGCCAGCAGGGCGTGCAGTATCCCGGCGTACTCGCGGTAGCGCGCGGAGCCCACGTGCTCGGCCATGCCGATCGAGGAAATCGCGTCGTACGGGCCGTCCTTGACGTCCCGGTAGTCCTGCACCCGGATCTCGACCCGGTCGGTCAGGCCCTCCTCGGCGATCCGCTTGCGGGCGTACGCGGCCTGCTCGCGCGAGAGGGTGATGCCGGTGACGTGCACCCCGTACTCGCGGGCCGCGTGCAGGGCCATGGAGCCCCAGCCGCAGCCGACCTCCAGGAGCCGCTGCCCCGGCTCCAGGCCGAGCTTGCGGCAGACCAGGTCGAGCTTGTCGCGCTGGGCGTCCTCAAGGGTGCCGTCGGGGCTCCAGTAGGCGCAGGAGTACACCATCGAGGGGCCGAGGACCCGTTCGTAGAAGTCGTTGCCCACGTCGTAGTGGTGGCTGATCGCCTCGCTGTCGCGCCTCTTGGAGTGGCGCTGCCCGCCGCTGCGGACGGCCTCCTCCGGCGGCGGCGCGGGCGCCGTCCACGGGCGCGCCAGGGCCAGGAGGTCGCGTACGGCGGCCCGTGCGGCCGGGTCGCGCAGGAGCTCGGCGGTCCCGGCGGGGGAGCCGAACCGGGGCAGGTACGGGCGCAGGGCGGCGAGCCTGCCCGGCCCCGAACGGGCCGGGGCGGGGGCGGGCGCCGGGTGCTGCCGTTCCCAGAGCAGGCCGGCCACCCGGTCGAGCAGGTCGAACAGGTCGCCCTCGACCGTCAGCTCCCCGGCGACCCAGGCGCGGGCGAGCCCCAGCTCGCCCGGCTTCCACAGGATCCGGCGCAGGGCGCGCCGGTGGTTGATCACCAGCACGGGGCCGGCGGCCGGGCCGGCCTCACTGCCGTCCCAGGCCCGTATCCGCACGGGCACGGGGGCGCCCAGCAGGGTTTCGGCAATCACTGCCAGCCGCGGCGCGGCGTCGGTCATCTCAGGCACCTCCAGAAGTTCCGTGGAACGACTTCCCACTTCCCCTCTGGGGCAATCACGACCGGTTCGCCGCTGGACCGTCCCTCCAGCGGGACTCCACCCGGCCGCGCCGGACCTGCGGTAAGGGGGCGGGTCCGGCCACGCCCCCGCCCGGATCCGGCCACCGCGCCCGGCCCCGCGTCCCGGCGGTCCCCGGGTACGCCGAAGGGGCCGCCCGCACCACGGATGGCGGGCGGCCCCTTCGGGGTCGTGCTCGGGTTCCTGCCGGAGTGCTCCGGGTCAGGAGGCCTTGGCCTTCTCGGCCGGGGCAGCGGCGGCGGCCGGAGCCGGCGCCGGCTTGGCGGCCTCGTAGAACTCCTCGCGGGGGGTCTCCAGCGCTCCGAGGGAGACGACCTCGCGCTTGAGGAACATGCCGAGGGTCCAGTCGGCGAAGACGCGGATCTTGCGGTTCCAGGTCGGCATGGCCATGCCGTGGTAGCCACGGTGCATGTACCAGGCGAGCCGGCCCTTGAGCTTGATCTTCATCTTGCCCATGACGATCATCGCGACGCCCTTGTGGAGGCCGAGGCCCGCCACCGCACCCTTGTTGGAGTGCGCGTACTCCTTCTGCGGGAAGCCCCGCATGCCGGAGACCACGTTGTCGCCGAGGACCTTGGCCTGGCGCAGCGCGTGCTGGGCGTTCGGCGGGCACCAGGCGTTCTCGACGCCGGCCTTGCGGGCGGCGACGTCCGGGACCTGGGCGTTGTCGCCCGCGGCCCAGATGTAGTCCGTGCCCTGGACCTGGAGGGTCGGGGCGGTGTCCACGTGGCCGCGCGGGCCCAGCGGCAGGCCGTAGCGGGCCAGCGCCGGGTTCGGCTTGACGCCCGCGGTCCACACGATGGTGTTGGAGTCGACCTCGAGGCCGTTCTTCAGCACCACGTGGCCGTCCACGCAGGAGTCCATGGAGGTGCTGAGGTAGATCTCGATGCCGCGGGACTCGAGGTGCTCCTTGCCCCAGGTGCCGAGCTTGGGCCCGACCTCGGGAAGGATCTTGTCGGCCGCGTCCACCAGGATGAAGCGCATGTCCTCGCGCTTGATCGTGGAGTAGTACTTCACGGCGTCGCGGGCCATGTCCTCGACCTCGCCGATCGTCTCGGCGCCGGCGAAGCCGCCGCCGACGAAGACGAAGGTGAGCGCCTTGCGGCGGACGTTCTCGTCCGTCGTGGACTCGGCCTTGTCGAGCTGCTCGAGGACGTGGTTGCGCAGGCCGATGCCCTCCTCGACGCCCTTCATGCCGATGCCCTGTTCGGCCAGGCCGGGGATCGGGAAGGTGCGGGAGACGGCGCCGAGCGCGATCACCAGGTAGTCGAAGGGCAGCTCGTACGCCTCGCCGACCAGCGGCGTGACGACGGCGACCTTGCGGTCCTGGTCGATGGTGGTGACCCGGCCGGTGAGAACCTCAGCCTTGGGCAGCACGCGTCGCAGCGGGACGACAACGTGCCGAGGCGAGATGTTGCCTGCGGCCACTTCGGGGAGGAAGGGCTGGTAGGTCATGTACGACCGCGGGTCGACGACCGTGACGGTCGCCTCGGCGTAGCGCATCTTCTTCATGATGCGCTTGGCCGCGTACAGGCCTACGTACCCACCTCCTACTACGAGGATCCTGGGACGCTCCGTGGTGCTCATGGAACGAGTATCCAGCACCCCAAGGGGTGACGCTCGTGAGCCCCTTCACAAGGTGACACAAGGTCTCTGCTACACTGCGCGGCCCGCGTGACCCAGATCATGGCGCGCAACGGGAACCAACGTATAACGGGAGTCGTTGTTCACCCGTCCTGAACTGGCCTCCAAGGCCTCAACCGGACTGGACCACTGGGTTTCGTCCTTACCTCTGATACGAAACCCGTCGCGGCCGCGCATCGCACAAACAGGTGCCGAAACGGCCCTGCGACCCCCAAGAAGGCCCCGAAGGGCCCCCTTGTTGACCCGGCAGACCCTTTTTCCTTGTGAAGAACTTCACGAACCTCGTTCCCGCAGGGGCACTTTCGGCCGCTCCGGGGGCCCCGCACCGCCCCCGCACTGCCGCCCCACCGGCCCCCCTCCCCCCGCCCACCAGCCACCCATCGGGCGGAACGCGATGTTCAGCCACACGACCGCACGACGGCCGCTGCACGGCCGCCCGGGAACCGGTCGAGGCGGGGTCGCCAAAGGGGCCCTGTAGGGCACGCCCCGCTCGTAGGCTGAGTCCATGATCGAAAAGGACACCCTGGAAGCGCGGCTCACGGAGCTGCGGGCCCTCATGGCCGAGCACATCAGCGCCGCCCTCGCGCACCTCGACGACATCCAGGACCCGCTGGAGCGCGAGCGCGCCGCACGGCTGCTGTCGGACGACCTGCTCCCCCACGCCGTGCGCGCCGCGCGGCAGGCGCGGACCGCCGCCGTGCTGGAGCTGCGCCACGGGCGGACGCTCAGGGAGGTGGGGGAACTGCTGGGGCTGTCCATACCGAGGGTGGACCAGCTGGCCAAGGGCAAGTAGCCGGCGTCACTCCCTCGCGGCGCGGGTGGCGCCGGAGGCGATCGGGGAGACACCCGGCGAACGACGAAGGCCCCCGCGGTCGGCGGGGGCCTTCGTGGCGTCCGCGGGCTCAGGCCGCGGGACCAGGCGATGCCGTTCAGGATCTCCTGTGAACCCGTGCCGGGTCGGCGCAGCAATCCCGCACGTGTACACAGCCGCGCGTACACTGGGATCATGAGTGAGAACGCTGTGACCGTGCGCGAAGCCCGCGCCCACCTCGCGGACCACATCAACCGGGCCGAGCAGGGCGCCCCGACGATAATCACCCGCAACGGTGCCCCAGTGGCCGCCCTCGTACCGATCGCCGATTTCAACGCACTGGAAGAAGCAGCTGACGAACTGCTCGCGCGCGAGGCAGAGGCCGTCCTCGCCGAGGGCGGACCGACCGTGACCATGGCCGAGCTCCTCGCCGACCTGTTCAGCGAACGGGGCGGCGGCACGGCGTGAAGTACGCGTTTCGGTTCACGACCGCTGCGCAAAGGCAGCTCCGGGCGATCGACAAGCCGGCCGCCATGCGGATCCTCGCCGCCCTGACCGCGCTGGGAGACGACCCCTTCCCCGAGGACGCCGACCTCAAGAAGCTCACGGGACCCTCCGGCCTCTACAGGCTCCGGGTCGGTAGCCACCGGATCGCCTACCAGGTGCTGGACGGCGAGCTCGTCATCCTCGTCGTCAAGGTCGGAGACCGTCGCGAGGTCTACCGCGACATCTGGACGCGGAACACGGCAGCGGCGCTCCGGTGAACTCACCGGAGCGCCGCCGTTCAGCCGTGCAGCAGGTCAAGACCGCTGCTTGCCGGCCTCGACCTCTTCTGCTGTCTTGATCGCGATGCCGTCCAGGATGTCGTGCTCGGAGACCACGACCTCGGCGGCGCCGATGCGCTCCATGATCGCGAGCAGGACCAGGGCGCCCGCGCCGATCACGTCGACCCGCCCCGGGTGCATCACGGGGATGGCGGCGCGTTCGGCGTGGGTGGCGGTCAGCATGCGCCCGCTGATCTCGCGGACCTGCTCGTAGGAGATCCGGGAGTGGTGGATCGCCGACGACTCGTACTCCGCCAGGCCCAGCGCGATCGCGGCGACCGTGGTCACCGAGCCCGCGAGGCCCACCAGGGTGCGGGCCTCGGCCAGCGGGACCGTCTCGGCGGCCAGGTCCAGGGCCGCCTCGATGTCGGCCCGTATGGCGGCGATCTGCCCCTCGGTCGGCGGGTCGGTGACCTCGCCGTCCACCACCAGGTGGCGCTCGGTCATCCGTACGCAGCCCACGTCGACCGAGCGGGCGGCGCGTACGCGGTCCTCGCCGACGACGAGCTCGGTCGAGCCGCCGCCGATGTCCACCACCAGGAACGGGCGCGCCAGGTGCTCGTGCGCGACGAGCTCCTTGGTGGCGCCGGTGAAGGAGAACTCCGCCTCCTGCTCGCCGGAGATCACCTCGGGCTCGACGCCCAGGATGTCCAGCACGCCCCGGACGAACTCGTCCCGGTTCTCCGCGTCGCGCGAGGCCGAGGTGGCCACGAACCGCACCCGCTCGGCGCCGAACTCCTTGATCACCGCGGCGTACTCGCGGCAGGCCGCGAAGGTGCGCTCCAGCGCCTCCGGGGCCAGCCGGCCGGTCTTGTCCACGCCCTGGCCGAGCCGGACGACGGTCATCCGGCGGTCGAGCTCGACGAGCTCGCCGGTGGCCGGGTCGCAGTCGGCGACCAGGAGGCGGATGGAGTTCGTGCCGCAGTCGATGCCCGCGACCCGGGTCATGCGGACTCCTCCCCGGTCTCCTCTGCCTTCTTCTCCCCGCACGGGGTGACGCAGGCGCCCTTGGCCCACCACTCCGGCAGCATGGCCAGCGCCTCGTCGCCGAACGGGTTCACCCCGGGACCGGCGGCCAGCGAGTGGCCCACCAGCACGTGCAGGCACTTGACCCGGTCCGGCATGCCGCCGGCGCTCGGGAAGCCCTGGAGCACCTCGATGGCGTCGCGGCGCCGGATGTAGTCCTCGTGCGCCTTCTGGTACGCGGCGGCGAGCTCCGGGTCCTCGGCGAGCCGCGCCTGCATCTCCTTCATCACCCCGTTGGCCTCCAGGGTGCCGATCGCGGAGGCCGCGCGCGGGCACGTCAGGTAGTACAGCGTGGGGAAGGGGGTGCCGTCGGGCAGCCGGGGTGCGGTCTCGACGACGTCCGGCTGGCCGCAGGGGCAGCGGTGCGCGATGGCGCGCAGCCCGCGCGGCGGGCGGCCGAGCTGCTGCTCGAACGCCTCGATGTCCGCGTCGGTCGGCTCGGTCCGGTCGGTCTGGGGCGGGGGCGTCTGCATGCCTGGAGGAAGTCTCTTCGTTCGGTCGTACGTGATGGGTGGGTCATTCGCCGGGACGGTCGGCCTTGTCGACCCCGTCCCAGACGTTGGAGTACCAGGGGCGGTCGGAACCGTCCTGGCCGCCGCGGCGGTGCTCCCGGGCCGCGGCCCCGGGGTCGGTCATGATGTAGCCGATCTCCCCCGGGCGCAGGAAGTGCAGGTGCTTGCGCGCCTGCTGCTCCGCGTAGGCGGGGTCCTGCCAGCGGGCCTTCTCGTCGCGGAGCTGTTCGAGGCGCTTGCGCGCGGTGTCGGCGGCCCGCCGCTGGTCCGTGATCTCCGAGCGCTGGGACACGTACTGGCGCATCGGATACGCGAGGGCGACGACCAGCGTACAGAGGACGAGGACCAGCAGTGCCGCGCGGCCGGTGAGCCGGCTGCGGCGGATGTGCCGGCGGGACTGCGAGCGGTAGACGTGGGCCGCGGTCCGTTCGCCGAGCTGCTTGAGCCGGGTCGCCGTCGAGAAGGTGGAGAACCGATCCCGGTTCCCGGCCATGGTCCCGCCTCCCCTGTGCGCGCACTACGCAATACGTCCCCGCACACGGTACGGGACCGAGTGCGGGGACGTACGGAGGCTGGGGCCCCAGGGGTGTCCCCCCGGGGCCGTCGCCCTGAGGCGGTGTCAGCCCTTGAAGCGCGGGAAGGCGCTGCGGCCGGCGTACACGGCGGCGTCGTCGAGGATCTCCTCGATGCGCAGCAGCTGGTTGTACTTGGCGACGCGGTCCGAGCGGGCCGGGGCGCCGGTCTTGATCTGACCGCAGTTCACGGCGACGGCGAGGTCGGCGATGGTGACGTCCTCGGTCTCGCCGGAGCGGTGCGACATCATGCACTTGAAGCCGTTGCGCTGGGCCATCTCGACGGCGTCGAGGGTCTCGGTCAGGGAACCGATCTGGTTCACCTTCACGAGCAGGGCGTTGGCGGAGCCCTCCTCGATGCCGCGGGCGAGGCGCTCGGGGTTGGTGACGAAGAGGTCGTCGCCGACGATCTGGACCTTGGAGCCCAGGCGGTCGGTGATGGTCTTCCAGCCGGCCCAGTCGTCCTCGAACAGCGGGTCCTCGATGGAGACGAGCGGGTACGCCTCGACGAGCTCGGCGTAGTAGTCGGTCATCTCGGCGGCCGAGCGGGACTGGCCCTCGAACTCGTACTTGCCGTCCTTGTAGAACTCGGACGCGGCGACGTCGAGCGCGAGCGCGATGTCCTTGCCCGGGGTGTAGCCGGCCTGCTTGACGGCCTCGATGATGAGGTCGAGCGCGGCGCGGTTGGACTCCAGGTTCGGGGCGAAGCCGCCCTCGTCGCCCAGGCCGGTGGAGAGGCCCTTGGTGTGCAGGACCTTCTTGAGGGTGTGGTAGACCTCGGCACCCCAGCGCAGCGCCTCGGAGAAGGACTCCGCGCCGATCGGGGCGATCATGAACTCCTGGATGTCCACATTGGAGTCGGCGTGCGACCCACCGTTGAGGATGTTCATCATCGGAACGGGCAGCAGGTGCGCGTTCGGGCCGCCGAGGTAGCGGAACAGCGGCAGGTCCGAGGCCTCGGACGCGGCGTGGGCGACGGCGAGGGAGACGCCGAGGATGGCGTTGGCGCCGAGCGAGCCCTTGTTGTCGGTGGCGTCGAGGTCGAACATGGCCTGGTCGATCAGGCGCTGCTCGGTGGCGTCGTAGCCGACGAGCTCCGGCCCGATCTGCTCGATGACGGCGAGGACGGCCTTCTCCACGCCCTTGCCCATGTAACGGTTGGGGTCACCGTCACGGAGCTCGATGGCCTCGAAGGCACCGGTGGAGGCGCCGGACGGAACGGCAGCACGGCCGGTGCTGCCGTCGTCGAGGCCCACCTCGACCTCGACCGTGGGGTTGCCTCGGGAGTCCAGGATTTCCCGGGCTACGACGACGTCGATGGACGGCACGAGCATCTCCTTCTGGGATGTGACGCTGGGTGTGCGGTGGCGTGTGGCCGTGGGACGGCCCTGCCGACTAGAGCCTAACCGGCTCCGGGGTGTGGGCTGCCCGACCGCCCGGGTCCTGGGACGAAAAAGGGGCCGAATACCCGTCTTCCTGGACATAGGGCCCTTGATTCGCCGAGCTCGGTGGGAGGCCACACCACGGAAGACAGCGCTCCGGTTCCGGAATGCGGGTACCGGAGGACGACACGCCGCCGCCCGGCGCGTGGGGGGATACGCGCCGGGCGGTGGGGATGCTGCGGGGTGCCGCGAGAGTTACGCGGACATTCAGCTGAGCTTCAGCTTCTGACCCGGGAAGATCAGGTCGGCGTCGGACACGGTGTCCTTGTTGAGCTCGAAGAGCTTCTCCCAGCCGCCCTTGACCTTGTTGGCCGTGGCGATGGTGCCGAGGGTGTCGCCTTCCTTGACCGTGTAGCTGCCGTTGCCCGCCTGCGGGGCCGACGGCTTGCCCGGGGTCCAGTTGCCGGAGCCGGCGCCGGAGCCCTTGGTCTCGGTCTCGGTCTTCGGCGTGGACGGCTTGGCCGGAGCGGGCTTCGCCGGGGCCGGCTTGGCCGGAGCGGGCTTGGCCGGGGCCGGCTTCGTCTCGGGCTTCGGCTTGGCCGGGGTGGTCGAACCGCCGCCGTTGTACGAGGAGTTGGACAGGCCGACGCCGCAGTGCGGCCAGGCGCCCTTGCCCTGGCCCTTGAGGACCTTCTCGGCGATGGCTATCTGCTGGCCCTTGGTGGCCTGGTTGGCCTGCGAGGCGTACGCCTTGCCGCCGTACGCGGCCCACGTGGAGGACGAGAACTGCAGGCCGCCGTAGTAGCCGTTGCCCGTGTTGATGGACCAGTTGCCGCCGGACTCGCAGGCGGCGACCTTGTCCCACTCGGCCGCGGTGGCGGCGCTGGCGGTACCGGCGGCCATCAGGGGGGCCGCGACGGCGACACCGGCGACACCGGCGAGCGTGACGATGCGGACGGCCTTGGAGCCGCGGCGGTGCTTGCCCTTGCCGGAAAGCAGCATGGAGTTCTCCTCACCGACGCCTTCGAGGTGAGCTGTCGGGTTCGGGCGGATGAGTTGCCCGGTCACGCGGCGCGGCGCGTGTCTTCACCCCTAGCCGGTACGCGGGCCGTCTCTCAACGGCCTTTCCCGGCGCCTACCTTGGTTCCCCCGCTCCTGCCTTCGGCGCTTGCGCGACGACTGTTCCCTCCGGCCGCCGGCAGGATTCGGCGATGCGGTCGAAGGAGCTCGCGGTGGCGAGCGATTCAGAAGGTAGGCAGGTCTCTCCCCGATGTTCAACGTGTGATTTTGGGGAGAAACCGGCCTACTTGCCTTCTTCGAGAGCACGTTTGTGCAGGTGAGAGGCGGGTTTGCGGAAGTTCCGGAACGAGACACGCCAGTTGTCCGGAAGAGATGCATGTCTCATTTGGCGATAACGGACATTCAGCTCGTAATGGATGTCCGAACTGCCCTCTATTTCTTGGTTAGATCCAGGTTCTGTCCGGGCTTGATGAGGTCCGCGTCCCCGCCGATGACCTGCTCGTTGGCTTTGTAGAGCTCGCCCCAGCCCCCCTTGACGCCCTGGGCGTTGGCGATGTCCGAGAGGCTGTCGCCCGCCTTCACGGTGTACGTGGGCTCCGCGGCGGCGGCTGACGCCGTGCCAGGCGCCGCGGGCACCTCGATGGCCGCCGGGCCGCGGTGCTTGCCCGGGCCGTCGGTCGCCTCGGCGGACGGGGTGCCCGTCGGGGCGCCCGGGGTGGCCGGGGCGGTGGGCGTGACGCCCGGGGAGGGGGTGGAGCCCGGGGCCGTCGGGGTTGCCGGAGCGGTCGGGGTGCCCGGCGCCGTCGGGGTACCCGGGGTCGGCGTGGGCGTGCCCGGCGTCGTGGGCTGGACGGTGAAGTCCGGCTCGGGCATGACGGGCAGTCCGCTGGAGGGGCCCAGCGGGTAGTCCGGGAGCCCGCTCGGATTGGACGTGGCGCCCGGCGCCGGGGTCGGGGCCCCGAAGTCGGTGGAGGGCTTGCCCTTGCCCGTCTTCGGCACCGAGGCGTCGGGCCGGGTCGGGGTGGGCGCGACGGGACCGGGGTTCAGCTTGTCGCCAGGGTCCACCTCGGGCGCCGGGCCCTGCTGGGTCAGCCCGGCCGAGGCGGAGCACAGCGGCCAGGCCTGGGGGCCCTGGGAGGCCAGCACGCGCTCGGCGACCGCGATCTGCTGGGAGCGGCTGGCGAGGTCCGGGCGCTCCGCGTACGCGAGTCCGCCGGCGTTGCGCCACTGCTCCAGGGTGAACTGCAGGCCGCCGTAGGCGCCGCTGCCGGAGTTCGCGCTCCAGGTGCCGCCGCTCTCGCAGTCGGCGACCTTGTCCCACGTGGTGGTGTCGGCCGCGTTCGCGCCTGTGGCGGCGAGCAGCGGCATGGCCAGCGCGGAGCCTGTGACTCCTGCGGTGACGACGATCGCGGGTACCTGGCGGGGGCGTCTGTGGCGGCCGTTCCCGGGAAGCATGAGACTGCACCTTTCGCATAACGGCGGGGTAACGGCAGAACCTAGCCGCCTTCGAACGGATGTCACAAGTTCGGCGGTGGACTGACTTCCGGTCAGTTCGGCTTCGCGCGCGCCCTCATTCGTTCGGGACTGTGAAGCGGACGGGAAGGGTGCGCAGGCCCCGCATGATGAGCCCGCCGCGCCAGCGCAGGTCCGTAGGGGGAACCGCAAGTTCCAGATCCGGCAGACGCTTCAGCAAAGTTCCGAGGGCCGTCTGGCCTTCGAGACGGGCGAGCGGGGCGCCGAGGCAGTAGTGGATCCCGTGGCCGTACCCGAGGTGCTGATTGTCACTCCGGGAGAGGTCCAGGGTGTCCGGTTCGGCGAACCGCCCGGGGTCCCGGTCGGCCGCCGCGAGGACCACCAGTACCGGGTCCCCGGCCTCGACGTCCTGCCCGCCGAGGGTCAGCGGCCGGGTGGCGAACCGCCAGGTGGCGAGCTCCACGGGGCCGTCGTAGCGCAGCAGTTCCTCGACGCCGGTCTCCAGCAGCGCGCTCTCGCCGGCCGCGAGGGAGGCCTGGAGGCGCTCGCGCTGGTCCGGGTTCATGAAGAGGGAGTGGATGCCGTTGCCGATGAGGTTCACGGTCGTCTCGAAACCGGCGAAGAGCAGGATGAAGGCCATCGCCGTGGCCTCGGCCTCCGTCAGATGGTCTCCGTGGTCACTTGCCCGGATCAGATCTGAAATGAGGTCATTGCCCAGATCATCCCGCTTGCGGTGGATGAGTTCCCCGAGATACGTGCGCATCTGCTTCACCGAGCGGGCGACCCCGCCGCGCGGCCCGCCGCCGTGGCGGATCATCATCCCGGCCCAGTCGCGGAAGTCGTCCTGGTCCTCGCGCGGTACGCCGAGCATCTCGCAGATGGCGTAGATGGGGAGCGGGAACGCGAACTCGTGGATGAGGTCCGCCTCCCCCTTCCCCGCGAACTGATCGATGAGATGGTCGGTCAGCTCCTGCACGCGCGGGGTGAACTCGGCCACGCGCCGCGGGGTGAACGCCTTCGACACCAGCCGCCTCAGCCGGGTGTGGTCCGGCGGGTCGATGTTCAGCAGGTGCGTCATCAGCTCCGCCTTGCGCTCCCCCGGGATCCCGGTCTTGCCCTTGGCGTGCGCCGGCTCCGCGTGGTGCGCCGGGTTCTTGCTCAGCCGCTGGTCCGCGAGGGCCTGGCGGGCATCGGCGTACCGGGTCACCAGCCAGGCCTCGACGCCGCTGGGCAGCCGGGTGCGGTGCACCGGCGAGTTCTCGCGCAGCCAGGCGTAGGCCGGATAGGGGTCGGTCGCGAACTCCCAGTCGAAGAGCGTCGGCCCCTCGGGGCGGGACGGATCGGGCTGGGCGGCGGAGGTCTGATCGTGCACCCGTCGACCGTATCCCGGCTCGCCACCGGCCATCCCTTATGGCCGCTTCGTCGCGGCTGTCCGTAGATCGGACATCGCTTGACGCCAGGTTCTGCGACATTCCTACTTTCGGTTCTGTGGATGTCAGGATCTTGAAAAGCAGTTTCGCGGTGGTGGAGAGACGGGCCGAGCACGCGGTCAAGTACTTCTACTCCCACCTCTTCTGGCACAACCCCGGGCTCCGCGAACTCTTCCCGGCCTCCGCCGAGGACATGGAACGCCAGCGCGACCGGCTCTTCGCCGCGCTCACCCATGTCGTCACCCACCTGGAGAGCGAGACCCTCCTCCCCTACCTACGCGACCTCGGACGCGACCACCGCAAGTTCCTCGTCGGCCCCGAGCACTACGCCGCCGTCGGCGCCAGCCTGATCGCCGCCCTCGCCCAGACCTCCGGCGACGCCTGGACGCCGGCCGTCGAGAAGGCCTGGGGCGAGGCCTACCAGGTCATCGCCGACGCCATGACCGCCGGCGCGGCCGCCGACGACGAACCTCCCTGGTGGGAGGCCGAGGTGGTGCGCCACCTCCAGTACGGCGAGGACATCGGCGTACTGACCCTCGCACCGCGCACCCCGCTGCCCTACCTGCCCGGCCAGTACGTCAGCGTGAGCAGCGACCGCGTCCCGACCACCTGGCGCACCTACTCCCTCGGCAACGCACCCCGCCCCGACGGCACCGTCGACCTGCACGTCAGCCGGATCGACGGCGGCCGGCTCAGCACCGCCCTCGTCCGCGACGTCCTGCCCGGCGAGGTGCTCCGCCTCGGCGCCCCCGGCGGACAGCTCACCCTGCGCCGCGAGGACCGCCCCCTCACCCTCATCGCCGCCGGCACCGGCTGGGCACCCGTACGGGCCCTGCTGGAGGAACTCCTCCAACACCCTCCCGACCACGACGTACGGCTCTTCGTGGTCGCACGGGACGCCGCCCACCTCTACGACCGGCCCCTGATCGACCGGCACGCCGCCGCCTGCCGCTGGCTCGGCGTCACCTACATCACCCCCGCCCCCGGGCAGCACCGCAACCAGGCCACCGACCGGCTCGCGACCGCCCTCGGCAACCGCGCCCTGTGGCGGGAACAGGACGTCTACCTCAGCGGCCCGGCCCTGTTCATCGAGGAGACCACCCACCTCCTCCGGGAACTCGGAGCCCGCCCCGACCGGGTATTCCACGACACCGTCCCCGTCGCCGGCTCCCAGCGCACCCGGCCGCTGGGCTTCGGCGAGTGGTTCCTGCACCGCCCGTCCCCGCACTGGCACAACCCCTCGGGCCGCGCCCCGCGCGACTAGGCCGCGCCCGCCGGATTCCGCCGGCGCATACCGGGGCCGCTCCCCCGCCGCTCCCGCGCTACTCCCCCGACACGCCCTCGGCCGCCCGGATCGCGTCCCGGTAGACACGGGCCGCCGCACGCAGCGCCGCCTCGGGGTCGGTCCCCGACGCCTCGGCGCGCGCCGCCAGCTCCAGCAGCTCGTACCCGATGCCCTCGCCCCGGGGCAGCTCCACCGCCACCCCGCCCGTACGGGCCCGCCCGGCGAGCTTGGCCGCCAGCGCCAGGCCCGGCTGGCCCAGCGGGATCCCGTCGGTGACCGAGTCCCGCTGCTTCTCGACCGCCTTGGTGGCCTGCCAGTGGGCGCTGACCTCCTCCGGGGAGTCGGCCGTGGCGTCCCCGAACACGTGGGGGTGGCGCCGGATCAGCTTGTCCACCAGGTCGCCCGCGACGTCGTCGACGGAGAAGGCCTCCGCCCCGTCCTCGCCGCCGCCCTCCTCCTCGGCGATCCGCGCGTGGAAGACCACCTGGAGCAGCACGTCGCCGAGCTCCTCGCGCAGCGCGTCCCGGTCGCCGTCCTCGATCGCCTCGACCAGCTCGTACGCCTCCTCGATGGCGTACTTCACCAGCCCCTCGTGGGTCTGCCGCGAGGTCCAGGGGCAGTCGCGGCGGACCCGGTCCATGACCTGCACCAGGTCCAGCAGCCGCGCCCCCGGCAGGTCGTACGAGCCCGGCAACAGCTCCAGGTCGGGCATCGCGACCCGGCCCGAGCCGGCCAGCCTCGCCAGCCCGTCCGTCAGCCGCTGGTCGCCCTCCCCGGCCGGCAGCACCACGATCGTGCGGCCCCCGGCGCAGGCCTCTACGAGCGCGTGCGCGTCCGGGACCTCGTGCGACACCTCGACCCCCGCCTCGCGCAGGTACGGCAGCTGCGGGTGGCCCGGGTCGGCGCACAGCACCCGGTCCGCGGCGTGCAGGGTCTGCCACGCCGGCCAGGACAGCAGCCCGGGCGCGACCCGGTGGCTGGCGGTCAGCAGGACGATCCGGCCCGTGGGCTCGGCGGGAGCGGCGGCGGAGGCGGGGGTGTCGTTCACCCCCCGAACCTACCCCCGCCCGCAGCCCTCAGGCTCCGGCGGGTGCCGCCTGCTCGGGACGGGTCAGCTGGGTGATCCACGGCGTCTCCTGGTCCCCGAGCAGGATCTGCTGCGCGTCCCAGCGGCCGTAGCGCGGGTTGACCTCGATGTGCAGCGCCTTCGCCGCCTCCGCCAGCTTGGCCAGCGCCTTGTCCTGGCTGCCGTAGTGCGCGAAGACCTTGTCCCGCAGCAGCTTGAAGCGGGTGTCCGCCTCGATCTGCCCCGGCGCCAGCTGCGCCTGCTGGAGCGCCGCGTCCCGCAGCTCCTTCTCCCCGCCCAGCTGCTCGATCTGCGCCTTGCGGACGTCCTGGACCTCCTTCGGGCTCACGCTCAGCCCGGCGTCCTCGGCGGCCCGCTCCAGGACGGCGCTCTGGATCATCTTGTTCAGCTTGAGCCGCTCCAGCCCGGCGGTCGCGCCGATCAGCTGCGCGCCCTGCTCGGACTTGTTCTGGGCGGCGCGCACGTCGCCGACCTGGGCCTGGAGCGCCGAGGTGGTGATGCGCTCACCCCCGACGACGGCGGCGGTACCGGGACGGGTGCCGTCCGAACACGCGGTCAGCAGGGGGGCCGCCGCGAGCAGGACGGCGGAGACGGAGAGCGCTGTGCGACGGTGCAAAGGAGCCTCCAGGGCCGGGAGATTGTGCTTCGGTGCACAAGGGCCTTGCGGTGATCGATGGTATGCAGTCAGGGTGGCCCGAGCCACCGGTTCGACCAACGATTCCGGCGGTGTTGGGGTGCGAGTTCACCCCCGGTCACCGCGGAGTCCTTCCTTCCTGAGATCGTCGGTGCACCATGCCGACATCTCAGCTCGCCCAGCGTCAGATTCCGGACCGGCCCGCGACACAGGTCCCGCGGGGGGCCGGGCGGGGGGCGGGGGTGGCCGGGGCGGTGTTCGCCTCGCTCGTCACCGCCGTCGCGGTGTGCGGCGGGGACGCCGTCGCGCGGGTGTTCCCGTACGGGCCGCGGCACCGCAGCGTCAACGACCTCGGCAACCAGTTCGTACCGTTCCACGCGCACCTGTGGGACCTGCTGCACGGGCGGGCCGAGGGCGGGCTGCTGTTCAACTGGCAGTCCGGGTACGGGACCAGCTTCCTGCCCGACTTCGGCACGTACCTGACGAGCCCGTTCGCCGTGCTGGTGGCGCTGTTCCCGCGCGAGGACATCGACCTCGCCGTGTACGTGGTGACCGTGCTCAAGACGGCGGCCGCGGCGGCCGCCATGGCGTGGCTGCTGCGGACCCAGCGGCGCGGGCCGTGGTGGGCGGCCGGGCTGCTGGGGGCTTCGTACGCGCTGTGCGGGTGGTCGGTGATCGAGGCCGCGTACAACCCGATGTGGCTGGACGGGCTCGTCGCCTTCCCGCTGCTGTGCCTGACCGGCGAGTGGGCGCTGCGGGCGCGGCGGCCGGTGCTCGGGGTGCTGGTCGTCGCGGTGGGCTGGACCGCCAACTTCTACACCGCGTACATGGCCACGCTGGGCGCGGCGCTGGTGCTGGTGGTGCGGGTGGTGCTGACCCGGGAGGGGGCGCGCGAGCGGGCCCTCGTGGTGGGGCGGGCGGCGGGGACGACCCTGCTGGGGATCGGGCTGGCGGCGCCGGTGCTGGTGCCGCTGTTCCTCAGCACGAAGCAGGCGTACCCGGGCTGGTCGAAGGAGTTCGGGCCGGTGCCGTGGTCGGACTTCTTCGCCCGGCTGCTGCCGGCCACGTACTCCTTCAACTCCCCCGCCGTGTTCGTCGGCACCGGAACCCTGCTGCTGGTGGCGGCCCTGCCGTTCCACCGGGCGCTGCCGGTCCGCACCCGCTGCTGGTGGGCGGGGCTCGTGGTGGCGGTGACGCTGTCCTTGCAGTGGGAGCCGACCCATCTGCTGTGGCACCTCTTCGCCACCCCGAACGGCAGCGCGTACCGGCAGACCTTCGTGCTGGCCGGCATCGCGGTGATCGCCGCCTGGACGGGGCTCGCCGCGGGCGCGCCCGGCGGACGGGCGCTCGCGGCGGGCGGCGGTCTGCTGACGGCGGCGGCGCTGTGGGCGAGCGACAGCGCCCTGGTGACGACGTGGGGGTACGCGCTCTTCGCGGGCGGGCTGGCGCTGGGCGCCACCGCCTGGCGGGCGCTCGGCCGGCGGCGGCTGCGGCCGGCGGCCGCCGGGCTGCTCGCGGCGGTGCTGGTGGCGCAGGCCGCGGCGACGACGGCGTACGGGCACAAGGGCAAGCTGGCCGGGCTGGACGACTACCCCTCCTGGAACCGGTCGCACACCGCGCGCGCCCGCGCCCTGGCCGCGGCGGAGGGCTGGCCGGCGTACCGGACGGACGCGGGCCGGCCGGCGCTGTCGGGCAACGACCCGATGCTGCTGGGCGGGGAGGGCGGCTCGTACTACAGCAGCCACACCCCGGACGTGTTCACGCGCACGATGACGGCGCTCGGCGCGGGCTCGACCTCGCGCGGGCGCAGCGTGCAGAGCCTGGACAACCCGGTGACGGACGCGCTGTTCGCGGTGGGCGCCCGGCTGAGGCCGGACGGCACGGTCGCCCGCGCGGAGGCCCTGCCGCTGGTCACGGTCCGCCCGGCGGGGGCGCCCGGGGCGTACGGGGACTCGCCCTTCACCAACCAGGAGCTGCTGCTGGGCGCGAAGGTGTACGAGGACCCGGTCGCGCCCGGGATCTGCCGGGCCGGGACGGAGGCCTTCCTGTGGGCGCCGGAGTACAACGCGACGGCCCGTCTGGCGGGCGGGCGCCCCTTCAAGCTGAACGGCAACCCGCCCAAGAACCGGGCGGCGCTCCAGTCGCTCGGGCTCTCGCGCGGGAACGCCTCGAAGCTCGTCTTCGACCGCCCGGCCCCCGCGCAGTGGGCGCTGTCCTGCCTGGACGGGGCCCGGCTGGGCGCGGCGGTCGCGGAGCTGCGGGCGAAGGCCGCCACCGGCGTCCGGGTCACCTCGTCGGGGCTGACCGCCGCCCTGCCCCCGGGCAGCGCGGGCACGGCGGTGGTGGCGGTGCCGGCGATCACGGGCTGGAGCTGCGACGGCCGCCCGGGGCGATCCCGCCTCGGCCTCCTCGCCGTCCCGCTGGACGGCCGCACCACCACGGTGACCTGCGAGTTCAGCCCGCCGGGCCTGCCGGCCGGGGCGGCCGTCGCGGGGGTGTCCGTACTCGTGTCGGCCGGGCTGGCGCTGCGGCGCCGTCAGCGGGGCGCGGGCGCGGTGGTGTAGTAGTCCTCGGCGTCAGGGCCGCCGAAGACCCGGCCGCCGAAGGCCTCGTACGTGTCGCCGCCCACGAAGCTGCCAGGGTCCGGTCACCGCACCTGGCCCAGCCATTGCAGGGTGCGGCGGATCTCCACGGGGAGGGGGTGCGCCGGGCCGTGGACGCGGTCGGCGTCGTAGAGGAGCCGGACCAGGGTGTCGTGGGCGGCGGGGCGGTCGCCGAGGGAGAGCAGCAGGTGCGCTATCCGGCGGCGGACCTCCAGCGGCAGGCCCGGGTCCGGGTTGGCGTAGTGGTTCTCGAACAGGGGCAGCAGCGAGCGGTACTCCGCGAGGGCCGCCGCCGGTTCGCCGAGCTGTTCCAGGCACTGCGCGGCGTCGTAGCGGAAGCGCAGCGACTGGGGGTCCCCGGCGGGGAACTGGTCGGCGAGGCGGCGCAGTTCGGGCAGGGCGCGGCGGTACTGGCCGTCGTCCATCAGGGTGGCGGCGTACTGCTTGCGCAGGCTGCGGACCACCGGGGAGTGCTCGCCGTGCTCGGCGGCGGCGGCCGGGAGGATGTTGCCGAGGATGTCGACGGCCTGGGTGAGCCGGCCCTGGTCCAGCAGCTTGCGGGCCTCGTCGACCGCGCCGGGGATGTCGGGGCGGGGCGGGGCGGGGGGCGCGGCCGGTCGCGGGGGGACGGCGGCGGCCCGGTCGGGCCAGGGGGCCTGGGGGCGCAGGAAGGGGCGGGTGGGGTCGAGCGGGCCGGCCGGGTGGCGGCTGCCGGGGACCGGGAGCAGCGGCGCGAGGGCCTCGTAGACCTCCTGGGCGGAGCCGGGCCGGTCCTGGGGGTCCTTGGCGAGGAGGCGCAGCAGGACGGCCTCCAGCTCCGCGGGGATCTCGGGGCGCAGCGGGCGGACCGGGGCCGGGGGTTCGTAGAGGTGGCGGTGGAGGACGCCGAGGGCGGTGGTGCCGGCGAAGGGGACGCCGCCGCTGAGGAGTTCGTACAGCAGCACGCCGAGGGCGTACAGGTCGGTGTACGGGCCGACGGCGCCGCCCATGGCCTGTTCGGGGGCCATGTAGGCGGGACTGCCGATGGGGGAGCCGGTGCTGGTGAGGCGGGTGGTGTCGGTGTCCATGACGGAGGCGACGCCGAGGTCGAGGACGAGGACGGTCCCGTCGGGGCGGATCATCACGTTGCGCGGCTTGAGGTCGCGGTGGACGATCGGCACCGCGTGCACGGCGGAGAGCACCGCGCACAGCTGCGCCACGACGGCGACGGCCCAGGGCCACGGATAGGGGTCGTGTTCGGCGAGGTGGTCGGCGAGGTCGGAGCCCTCGACGTAGCCCATGACGAGGTACAGCTCGTCGCCGTCGCTGCCGGCGTCGTGGACGGTGACCAGGCCGGGGTGGTCGACCTGGGCGGTGACCCGGCATTCGCGCACGAAGCGGCGGCGCAGCTCCTCGGCTACGGTGCCGGGGCCGGCGACCTTGTCGGGGCGCAGCAGCTTGACGGCCACGCGGCGGTCGAGGCGGCGGTCGTAGGCCGTCCACACCTGGCCCATGCCGCCCTGGCCGAGGATCGTGGCGAGCTGGTAGCGCTCGCCGATGAGGCGTTCCCGCTCGGTCACCGCTGCGGGTCCTGGAACGCCGTGGTGTTGGGGTCCTGGTAGGGGCCGCCGGGCTGCGGGGGCTTGGGCGGGTTCTGCTGGCGCAGGAGTTCGCTGAGCTCGTCGAGTTCGGCGCGGACCTGCCCGAGGCGCGGGGGCGGGGTGGGCTGCTGCGGGGGAACGGGCGGGCGGCCGTCCTGCTGCCCGGCCGGCGGGTAGCCGTAGCCCGGCGTGGTCTGGTGCGGCGGCTGCGGCTGGTGGTGCTGCGGCTGGTGGTGCTGGGGCTGGTGCTGCTGGGCGTACGGGGCCTGCGGCGCGGGCGGGTACCAGGGTGCGGGCGCCGGGGCCAGGGCCTTGGCCTCGTGGTGCTTGATGTCGGCGACGAGGTAGTACACGCAGATCGCGAAACCGGTGAAGATCGAGCCACCGGCGCCGAGGTTGCCCTGCCAGCCGTTCGTCTCCTCCGTCGGGTCGAGCTCGATGAAGGTGATCCACACGACCGACAGCACCAGGCTCAGCACGAGCAGCGCCCAGTCCCGGGCCTTGCGGGTGAGGATCGCGAGCCGCAGCATCGAGCCCCAGGCGAAGAACCCGCAGCTGAGGACGGGCAGCGCCGTGAACAGCACGCGCAGCGTCATCGCGGCCCCGGAGAGGGGCCGGTGGCCGTGGGGGCCTTGCTGCGGCGGGATGCCGGGGCCGTGCATCGGTGCTCCTGACGGGCCGTGCGGAAAGGTGACGGCTCGAAGCGTATACAGCGTTTCCGGCCGTTCGTGAGGGGATGGACCCAACCGTTGCAGGGTCGCAGCACGGTCAGTCCGCCGTGACGCTCCCGTCCGACAGTCCGTCGTAGAGGCCTTGTACGAGCTGCTCCCCCAGGCGTCCCGCCAGTCTCAGCGCGTCCTCGAACTCGGCGAGCGCCCGGAAGCGGTCCCCGTAGCGCCGCTGTTCGGCCGGGGGCAGCCGGGGCAGCTGGAGCCGGCGCACGTCGAGGCGGGTGGCGGTGGTGGCGTGGCTGCTGGCGCGGCGGGCGTTGGCGGTGCCGCGCAGGAACCCGGCGAGGAACCAGGGGTCGAGCGCGGCCGGGTCGGGGCGCAGCAGCTGGAGGTTGCGGCCGATGACGGCGCCGGCCCCGCTGGCGGGGTCCTCGGTGACGACGCGGGCGGCGGAGAGGGCGCCGACGACGGGGACGACGACGTCGCCGGGTTCGGCGACGAGGGTCTCGCCGGTGTCGGTGCCGGGGGTGGACACGGTGCCGGAGGGGGCGGTTCCGGCGTAGACGTCGTACTCGGTGAGGACGGGCAGCTCGCCGCTGCCGGCGCCGGTGCCGGCGCGCAGCAGCAGGGCTCCGGCGCGGGCGAGTTCGCCGACGGTGGTCTGCGAGGGGGAGGCGGCCGCCGGTCCGGCGGTTCCGGTGGTTCCGGCGGGGAACGCGGGCGGCGGGGTGAGCCGGGCCGCGCGGGCGAGGGTGGCGTCGAGCCGCTCGCGTACGGCGGCCAGCTCGGCGAGGCCGCCGCCGGCGGCGGGCGGGGGCAGGTGGCGGGCGGGGGTGAGGTCGACGTCGTCGTCGAGGAGTTCGATGACGGGCACGACGCGGCTGACGCCGGGGGCCTCGGGGGTCGCGCCGGTGCGGTCGTACGCGGTCCAGGTGCCGAGGACGGCGTCGCGCACGTCGGGCCAGGCGGCCCGTGCCTGCGCCGGCCCGTCGGGGTCGAGGCCGGCGGTGTCCACGAGCAGCAGCCCGGCCGGGGCGGCGGCGCCGGGGGCGGGCTTGCGCAGCACCCACAGCTGGAGCGGGATCCCGTACGGGGGCGCGGCGCCGGCGGGGAGGGAGACGACGGCCCGCAGGGCGCCGCGGCGCAGCAGGTCGGCGCGGATGCGGCGGCCGGAGCGGCGGGCCGCGGCGGCGGGCGGCATGAGCAGCACGGCGGTGCCGCCCTCGCGCAGGCGCGCCAGGGCGTGCTGGATCCAGGCGAGTTCGGATTCGGTGCGGGCGGGGAAGCCGTACTCCCAGCGGGGGTCGTAGGCGAGTTCCTCGTGGCCCCAGTTGCGTTCGTTGAACGGGGGGTGGCAGAGCACGGCGTCGACGGCGGCGTCGGGGAACGCGTCGGCGCGCAGGCTGTCGGCGGCGGCCGCGCGGACCTGGGCGGAGCCGTGCAGGGCGAGGCGGAGCGCGGCGAGCGCGGCCAGTTCGGGCGAGGCGTCCTGGGCGTGCAGGACGGCGGCGCCGGTGAGGGCGCGCAGCGGGCTGCCGGTGCCGCAGGCGGGGTCGAGGGCGGTGCGGATCCCGGGTCCGGCGAGGCCGGCCATGAGTTCGGCGCAGCCGTCGGGGGTCAGCGTGTACTGGCGGGGGTTGGCCTCCAGGTGGCGGCCGAGGAGGAACTCGAAGGCCTGTCGGGCGCCTGGTCCCGCGGCGAGTTCGGCGGTGGCGCGCAGCAGGGGGACGGGTGCGGGCCCGGTCCGCGCGGCCACCGGGTGGCCGGCTCCCAGCCGGGCGGTGAGCGCCTCGTCCCGTACGCCGGGCAGCCGCTCGGCGAGCCGTTCGTCGGGGAGGGCGGCGAGCTCCAGCCACTGCGCGGGGCGGTCGCGTACGACGAGCAGCGTGGCGCCGGCTTCGACGAGCGCGGCGACGGCCCCGCCTGGGTGGGCGGTGATCTGCTGCCAGACGCGTTCGCGCAGCGGGACCTCGGCGAGCTTGCCCTGGGCCCGCAGCCAGTCCTCCACTTCGGGCAGCGCGAAGGAGGGGCTGGTCTCGGTGCCGCCGACGGGCCTCGGGAAGTCGGGGTGGCGGCGGCGCCAGTTGCTCACGGCGGCCCGGCCGACCCCGGCCAGGCGGGCGATCTCGGCGGCGGTGACCTCGGGGACGTTCTCCTCCAGCATGACGGGAGCATACCGGTACACAGCCGGGAATCCACTTCACAACGTGAATCCAATCAATCGCGTGCACCGTGTTGACTCGGTTCACAGGCCCTGTTGTGATGATCCCGTCAACAGCGGAGCACGCCGGCCGCACCGAGAGATCCGAGACAGGAGCACACCCATGTCCCAGTCCTCCACCCCGCGCCACAGCTGGATCGCCCGCCACAAGGTCCTCACGGGCACCGGCGCGCTCGTGGCCCTCGTCGCGGTCGGCGCCTGCACCGGGGGCGGCGGCACGGGAGGCGCGAAGGACACCGGTGCGAAGAAGCCGGCCGCGGCCGGCAGCAGCCCCAAGGCGGGCGGCGGCCAGACCAGCGGCGGCAAGCAGAGCCAGAAGCCGTCCGAGCCGAAGAAGGACGCCAAGAAGGCGGCGATGCGCGGCAGCGGCACCTTCCAGGTCGGCTCGGACCTCCAGCCCGGCACCTACCGCACCACCGGCAACAAGGGCCTGGGCTGCTACTGGGAGCGCGCCAAGGACACCTCGGGCGAGGTGGAGTCGATCATCGCCAACGACAACGTCGTCGGCACCAGCTACGTGACCGTCGAGGCGGGCGACAAGCTCTTCAAGTCCAGCGGCTGCAACGACTGGGAGACCGTCGACCCGAAGGCCGTCTCCGACGCCCCGAAGACCGAGGCCGCGGGCGACGGCGGGATGTTCAAGGTGGGCCTCGACCTCGCCCCCGGCACCTACAAGTCGAGCGGCCCCGCCGCGGGTTCGGCCGGCTGCTACTGGGAGCGCGCCAAGAACGCCGCCCACGACATCGACTCCATCGCCGCCAACGACAACCCCACCGGCCCGGCCGTCGTGACGGTCTCCGCGCAGGACGGCTACTTCAAGACCACGGGCTGCGCGACCTGGAAGAAGTCCTGACTCCAGACTCCAGCTCGACCGGATACCCTCCTGCTCTTGATCGATCCCAGGGGGGGGGACCAGCTCATGCGCACCACCATGTCCGCGACCACGGCCGCGACCGCGACCGCACTCGCCTGCGCGGCCCTGCTGACCGTCACCGGATGCGGCCCCGCGAAGGGGACCGGAACCGGCGCGGAGGCGAAGGAGCCACCCACCGCCTCCGCGACGCCGCCCGACCCGCTCGCGGGCAAGGACCCGGCCGCCGTCCTGCGCGCCGCGTACGAGGAGACGGCGAAGTCGCAGACCAAGAACGCGTGGATCTCGCGCACCGTCGGCGACCGCCAGATGAGCGCGTCCCTGAGCTTCGGGGGCGACAGCGACTGCTGGGGCAGCGTCACGGTCATGCGCGCCGGGACGGGCGAGATCCTCATGGAAGGCAGCAGGCTGTCCTTCAGGGGCGACGAGGGCTTCGTCAAGGACCAGTTCAGGGACGCGCCCCCCAAGTCGCCCGACACCGACCAGGGATGGATCGACGCCAGGACCTCCGACCCCTCGGTCGCACACCTGCGCGCCCTGTGCGCGGCGGGCCGCCCCGACCCGGCGGAGCTGACCGACGTCCGCCGCGGACCGGACACGTACCAGAACGGCAAGCCGGTGGCGGTGTTCAAGGCGAAGTCCCCCGGCGGCGCCGAGATCACCGACCACGTCCTGCTGGACGCGGTCCCGTACCTGAGCAAGCACTGGCACATGGCGGGGAACGACTCCGGCAGGGTCGAATACAACGGCGTACGCCCGGCCGGGGCGGTGTCACAGGCAACGCCTACCCTCGGAACCTGAGACCCGATCGCCGCTCCAGGGGGAACCGAGATGCGCAGCCGTACGAAGACCACCGCATCGGCGCTCGCCGCCGCGGCCCTGATCGGCGGCGGGCTGACGGCGTGCGTGCCCGCCGACGGCCGGGCCTCCGACGTCGGGAGCCGCGCCCGCGCCGACCGCTCGTCCGCCGCGTCCGCGTCCGCGTCCCCGTCCGGGCCCGTGTCGCCCTCGGGCCCGTCGGACGCCAAGGGCGGGCGGGCACTGGCCGACCTGTCGGGGGCGGAGGTCCTCACCCGGGCCGGCGAGGCCACGCGCAAGGCGCAGTCGCTGCACGTCACGGCCACGGCGGAGTACGAGGCCAAGCCGATGCGGATCGACCTCTCCCTCGACAAGAACGGCAACTGCAACGGCGCCGTCCGCCTCGACGGGATGGGCCGGCTGGACATCATCAAGTCCGCCGAACTCGTCCACTTCCGGGGCGACGCCGACTACTGGCGGGGCGCGGCCAGGCAGAAGCACGCCCCGCAGAAGCAGACGGACCAGATGGTCGCCACCCTCGCGGACCGCTGGGTGAAGATCCCCGCCACCGACCCCCGCGCCGCCCCGATGACCGGCAGCTGCGACCTCGGCAAGCTGACGGACGACCTCGGCAAGGGCAGCCCGCTCGCCCGCAAGGGCGCGACCGGCACCATAGACGGCAAGCCGGCCCTGGCGATCACCTCCCCGGCCCGGCAGGGCACCCAGACCGACTGGGTCGCCACGCAGGGCGAGCCGTACATCCTCAAGTCGACCGTCAGCGGCGACACCACGGGCGAGGCCCTGTTCTCCGCCTTCGGCGTCCCGGTCGACACCGCCTCCCCCAAGGACTCCGACGTCCTGGACCTCTCCAAGATCGGCGGCCCGGCGGGCGAAGCGGTCTGACCGGTCCCGCCGTTCAGGCCCCCGCGGACCGGACGTGCAGGTGGCCGCTGAGCGGGAACTCGGGCGGGGCCGCCGGGAGGGTGGCGCGGAAGGCGTAGCCGCTCTTCTCCGCCACGCGGCAGGAGGCCCCGTTGTCCTCCTGGTGCAGCAGTTCGAGGCGTTCCAGGCCCGAGCCGGCGAAGGTGTCGAACGCCCAGGCCGTGAGGGCCTCCAGGGCGCGCGGGGCGACGCCCCTGCCCCGCGCGCGGGCGGCGGTCCAGTAGCCGACCTCTGCCGACGGGCCCTCCGGCCCCGGCCGTTTGAGGACCGCGCTGCCCACCAGCCGGCCCGGCTCGCCCTCCAGCACCGCGAAGCCGAACCGCAGTCCCGCCTCCCAGCCCCGCCGCTGCTCCGCCACCCAGCGCAGCCCGTCGGCCGCGTCGCCCAGCGGCTCCGTGGTCCAGCGCCGCAGGACGGGATCCGCGTACGCCTCCACGAGCGCGGGGACGTCCTCCTCCCGCCAGGGGCGCAGGGTCAGGGCCGGGACGTCCGCCGTCGCGGCGGACCGGAGGGTCGTCGGCGTGGTCATCTGCCGATGATATGTACGACCCCCCGGGCCGCGCGCGTCAGGAGCCGAGGATCGTGGTGAGGAACTCCCCGGTCCAGGCGAGCAGTTCACGGCCGACCAGCGGCTTGCCGCCGACCCTGGCCGTCTTCGGCCGCGGCACCAGCACCTGCGAGGTGGCCGGCTTGAGGACCGTCCCCGGGTAGAGGCGCTTGAGGCGCAGCTCCTGCGACTCGCGCAACTCCACCGGCCCGAAGCGGATGTTCGGCCCCTGGAGGGTGATGTCCCCGACCCCGCAGGCCCGTGCCAGCATCCGCAGTCCCGCCACCAGCAGCAGGTTCTCCACCGGCTCCGGCAGCTTGCCGTAGCGGTCGGTCAGCTCCTCCCGCACGGCCTTGATGTCGGCCTCGGAGTTCGCCGCCGCGATGGAACGGTACGCCTGGAGGCGCAGCCGCTCGCCGGGCGCGTAGTCGTGCGGGACGTGCGCGTCGACCGGCAGCTCGATCTTCACCTCCAGCGGCGGCTCCTCCTCCGCCCCGCCGCCCTCGACGGCGGCCCGGTAGTCGGCCACCGCCTCGCCGACCATCCGGATGTACAGGTCGAAGCCGACGCCCGCGATGTGCCCGGACTGCTCGCCGCCGAGCAGGTTGCCCGCGCCGCGGATCTCCAGGTCCTTCATCGCCACGTACATGCCGGCTCCCATCTCCGTGTGCTGGGCGATGGTCGCGAGCCGCTCGTGCGCGGTCTCCGTCAGCGGCTTCTCCGGCGGGTACAGGAAGTACGCGTACCCGCGCTCGCGGCCGCGCCCGACACGGCCGCGCAGCTGGTGCAGCTGGCTGAGGCCGAAGTTGTCACCGCGCTCCACGATCAGGGTGTTGGCGTTGGAGATGTCGATGCCCGACTCGACGATCGTCGTGGAGACGAGCACGTCGAACTTCTTCTCCCAGAAGTCGACCACGACCTGTTCCAGGGCCTGTTCCGACATCTGGCCGTGGGCCGTCGCGATCCGCGCCTCGGGCACGATCTCGCGCAGCTTGGCCGCCGCCCGGTCGATGGACTCGACCCGGTTGTGGATGTAGAAGCACTGGCCCTCGCGCAGCAGCTCGCGCCGGATGGCCGCGCCGATCTGCTTCTCCTCGTACGGGCCGACGAAGGTGAGCACCGGGTGGCGCTCCTCCGGCGGGGTGGTGATCGTCGACATCTCGCGGATGCCGGTCACCGCCATCTCCAGGGTGCGCGGGATCGGGGTCGCGGACATGGTCAGCACGTCGACGTTGGCGCGGAGCTTCTTCAGCTGCTCCTTGTGCTCGACGCCGAAGCGCTGCTCCTCGTCGACGATGACCAGGCCCAGGTCCTTGAACTTCGTCTCCTGCGAGAACAGCCGGTGCGTACCGATGACGATGTCCACCGAGCCCTCCTTCAGCCCCTCCAGGGTGGCCTTGGACTCGGTGTCGGACTGGAAGCGGGACAGCGCCTTCACGTTGACGGGGAACTGGCTGTAGCGCTCGGAGAAGGTCCCGAAGTGCTGCTGCACGAGGAGGGTGGTGGGGACCAGGACGGCCACCTGCTTGCCGTCCTGCACCGCCTTGAAGGCGGCCCGGACCGCGATCTCCGTCTTGCCGTAGCCGACGTCGCCGCAGATCAGGCGGTCCATGGGGACGGACTTCTCCATGTCCTCCTTGACCTCGGCGATGGTGGTGAGCTGGTCGGGCGTCTCCGCGTACGGGAAGGCGTCCTCCAGCTCGCGCTGCCAGGGGGTGTCCGGGCCGAAGGTGTGGCCGGGGGCCGCCATGCGCGCGCTGTACAGCTTGATGAGGTCGGCGGCGATCTCCTTGACCGCCTTCTTCGCCCGCGCCTTGGTCTTCGTCCAGTCGGCGCCGCCGAGCCGGTGCAGGGTCGGGGCCTCGCCGCCGACGTACTTGGTGACCTGCTCCAGCTGGTCGGTGGGGATGTACAGGCGGTCGCCGGGCTGGCCGCGCTTGGCGGGCGCGTACTCGACGAGCAGGTACTCGCGGGTGGCTCCCTGCACGGTGCGCTGCACCATCTCGATGTAGCGGCCCACACCGTGCTGCTCGTGCACGATGTAGTCGCCGACCTCCAGGGTGAGCGGGTCGATGGACTTGCGCCGCCGGGTCGGCATCCGGCCGAGGTCCTTGGTGGCGGTGCGCTGTCCGGTCAGGTCGGTCTCGGTGAGGACGGCCAGCTTCAGCGCCGGGTCGACGAAGCCGTTGTCGATCGAGCCGCAGGCGACGTGGACGATCGAGGGCTCCAGCGCCGCCAGTCTCGGCTCCAGCCGGGCGGCGATGCCCTCTCCGCCGAGCACCTCGACGGTGCGGGCGGCCGGGCCGTGGCCCTCGGTGAGGTAGACGGTGTGCCAGCCGTCGGCGATCCAGCCCTTGGTGTCGGCGAGCGCGCGGGCGGTGTCGCCCCGGTAGGCCTCGGGGGCGTGCATGCCCAGCTTGAGCACGTCGCCGCCGATGACCTCCTCGCCGGCCGCGAAGGGGGACACCGACCACCACATCATGCCGATCTCGCGCGCGTGCTCGCGTACCTCCGCGATCCCGCGCAGCGAGGCCGCGCCCACGTCGATCGGGGCCTCGCCGCCGCCGGCGGTGGCCGCCCACGAGGCCATCAGGAACTCCTGCGAGGTCGCCACCAGGTCGGCCGCGCGGGTCCGCACCCGCTCCGGGTCGCAGACCACGGCCATCGCCCCGGCGGGCAGGACGTCGATCAGCAGCTCCATGTCGTCGACGAGGACCGGGGCGAGGGACTCCATGCCCTCGACCGCGATCCCCTCGGCGATCTTGTTGAGCAGCTCGCCGAGCTCAGGGTGCTCCTCGGCCAGCGCCGCGGCCCGCTCGCGCACCTCGTCCGTGAGCAGCAGCTCCCGGCAGGGCGGGGCCCACAGGCCGTGCTCGGCGATCTCCAGGGAGCGCTGGTCGGCGACCTTGAAGTAACGGATCTCCTCGACCTCGTCGCCCCAGAACTCCACGCGCAGCGGGTGCTCCTCGGTGGGCGGGAACACGTCGAGGATGCCGCCGCGCACGGCGAACTCGCCGCGCTTCTCGACCAGCTCGACGCGGGCGTACGCGGCCGCCGCCAGGGCCTCGGTGACCACGCCCAGGTCGGTGGTGTCGCCCTGCCGCAGGCTCACCGGCACCAGGTCCCCGAGCCCCTTGACCTGTGGCTGGAGCACGGAGCGGATGGGGGCGACGACCACTGAGACGGGCCCGGCCGCCGGGTCCTCCTTGCTCGGGTGCGCGAGTCGGCGCAGCACCGCGATCCGGCGGCCGACGGTGTCGCTGCGCGGGCTGAGCCGCTCGTGCGGCAGCGTCTCCCAGGCCGGGTAGTCGACCACCTCGTCGGGGGGCAGCAGGGAGCGCAGCGCGGCGGCGAGGTCCTCCGCCTCCCGCCCGGTGGCGGTGACCGCGAGCACGGTCCGCTCGGTACGGGCGGCCAGCGCGGCGATCGCGAAGGGCCGGGCGGCGGGCGGGCCGACGAGGTCCACGTGCATGCGGTTGCCGTCCCCGGCCGCGGTGACCGCCTCGGCGAGGGCGGGATCCCGGGTGACGGCGTCGAGCAGTCCGTGCAGGCTCATGAGACAGGCTTTCCATCCGGTGAGGGGCGAGGGGTGCCGAGGGCAACGCGAAGGGCCCGACACGTGAACGGGCCGGGGGTTCCCACCCTATGACGCCGTTCCCCCGGGCGCGCGGGGCATTGGAGGGTGTGGCGGGAGCCGGACGGTGCGGGAGGGGCGGGAGGGCCGTGCGGGATCCGGGCCAGGGGGGCGGAGGGAAGCATTCCGGTCGGGGGTGAGAATCTGTCCGGATGCCGATACCCGCAAGCACCCCCAGGGGGTGTCCGCGAAGCAGCACCCCCCGCCCGGAGGGCGTGCCGCGTGCCGGGCGTCGCGGGGCGGGCGCTGCTCCGCGGACACCCGCCGGCGCCGGCGACCGCGCCGGGCGGGCCGCGCGCAGGGCGCCGTACGCGCTCACCGCCGCGCTGTTCCTCGCGTACGCCGTGCTCTCGGTGACCCGCTACCGGCGGATGGAGGAGACCTCCTGGGACCTCGGGATATTCGAGCAGGCGGTCAGGGCCTACGCCTGGCTCCAGGCGCCCCTGGTGGACCTGAAGGGCCCGGGCTCCAACATCCTCGGCGACCACTTCAGCCCGGTCATCGCCCTGATCGCCCCGCTCTACCGGATCTTCCCGACCCCCGTCACCCTGCTGGTGGTGCAGGCGGCCCTGCTCGCGCTGTCCGCGCTGCCCGTCACCCGGGCCTCGGTGAAGCTCCTCGGCCGGGCCCGGGGGCTCGCGCTCGGGGCGGCGTACGGGCTGTCCTGGGGGATCCAGCGGGCCGTGGAGTTCGACTTCCACGAGATCTGCTTCGCCGTACCGCTGCTGGCCTTCGCCCTGGAGGCGCTGCTCGCGCGGCGCTGGCGGGCCGCCCTGGGCTGGGGGCTGCCGCTGCTGCTGGTCAAGGAGGACCTCGGGGTCACCCTGGCCGCCCTGGCCCTCGTCACGGCCTGGCGGGCCCGGCGCGCCGACCCGCGGGCCGCGCGGCTCGCGGCGGCCGTCGCCGTGGCGGGCGTGGCCGCCGCGGCACTGGTGTTCACCGTGGTCATCCCCGCCTTCGCCGCCGACGGCTACGCCTACTGGGAGAAGCTCGGCGGCGGCGAGGGCCGGGGCGGCGGCCCGCTGAGCGGCCTCGGCACGAAGCTGACCACCCTCGGCTGGGTCCTCGTCCCCACCACCGGGCTCCTCGCGCTGCGCTCCCCGCTGCTGCTGGTGGCCGTGCCCACCCTGGGCTGGCGGTTCCTCTCGGGGGACCCGCACTACTGGTCCACCGACTTCCACTACAGCGCCGTCCTGATGCCGGTCGTCGCCCTGGCCCTGGCCGACGCCCTCGACACCGCCCGGCACAGCGGCCGGCCGCGGGTGCGGGCGTACGCCCACCAGCTGCCCGGGGCCGTGCTCGCGGCCTCCCTCGCGCTGAGCGCGACCAGCCTGCCGCTGGCCCGGCTCGGCGAGCGGTCCGCGTACGAGAAGCCCGCGCGGGTGGCCGCCGTCGAACGGCTGCTGGCGCAGATCCCGGACGGGGTGCGGGTGGAGGCGGTCTACGGGCCGCTGACCCGGCTGACCTCGCGCTGCCAGGTGTACTGGATCGGCGGCACCGAGGGCGTGCTGCCGGCCTTCCTGGTCTTCGACGACTCCGCGGGCGGGGCCGGCGACCCCGTCGCCTACGCCGAGCGGCTGCACCCGGGGTCGCGCTTCGCGCTGCTGGGCGAGGCGGGCGGGTACGTCCTGGTCCAGCGGGTTCTCTGAGCCGCTGCCGTACGACGCCGGCCCCGGACCGTCCCTGCGGACGGTCCGGGGCCGGCGCGTTCCCCCGTACTGCTCCCCCGTGGGCCCCGGCTCCCCCGTGGGCCCCGGCTCCCCCGTGGCCCCCGTGGTCCCCCGTCGCCTCCCCCGTACGACCGCCCCGCTATTCGCTGGCGATCGCGTTCAGAACGTTCATCCGCCCCGCCCGGAAGGCCGGGACCAGTGCGGCGAACAGGCCCACCAGGGCCGAGCCGGCGAACACGCCGATGATGGTCGGCCACGGGATCTCCAGCACCCTCAGCCCCTGGAGGGCGAGGAGCTGCTGGGCGGTGGCACCCCAGCCCATGCCCAGGCCGAGGCCGAGCAGGGCGCCGAAGAGGGCGATGACCACCGATTCCAGGCGGATCATGCGGCGCAGCTGGCGGCGGGAGAGGCCGATGGCGCGCATCAGGCCGATCTCGCGGGTCCGCTCGACCACCGACAGGGCCAGGGTGTTCACGACACCCAGCACCGCGACGATGATGGCGAGCGCGAGGAGCCCGTAGACCATGTTGAGCAGCTGCCCGACCTGGTCCTTGAGGTCCTGCTTGTAGTCGGTCTGGTTGAGCACCTTGTACTGCGGGTACTCGGCCATGGCCGCCTTGAGCGCCTTGTACGCGCTGTCGGCCTGCCCCTTCTCGGCCTTGGCCAGCAGCATGAACGGGCGCGCCAGCTGGTCGGCCGGGATGTTGGCCTCGGCGGTGGCGGTGCTGACGTACTTCACGCCCTTGTCGAGGTTGCCCTCGTCCGAGGTGATCGCGGCGACCTTCAGCTTGGCGGTCTTGCCGCCCTTGAAGGCGACCGTCAGCTCGTCTCCGACCTTGACGTGGTGCTTGTCGGCGTAGAGGGAGCCCACCGCCATGGATCCGGCCGCGTACGCGTCCTTGTGCTCGCCGGCGATCATCTTGCGGCGCACGTCCTGGGCGTACGACGGGTCCGTGACGCTGATCTGGTCCTGGGCGGAGGTGCCGTCCGGAGCGGTGATCTTCGCTTCGACCTCGCGGTACGCGGTGACGTGGTCCAGGCCCTTGGTATTCCGCATGGCCTGCTCGGCCTGCGGCATCATCGGCTGGCCGGTCTGCGAGGAGACGATGTAGTCGGCGCCCACGGTGCGGTCGAGCTCGTCGGTGGCGGAGGCCACCATGGAGGAGCCGACCACCGACAGGCAGGCGACCAGCGCCAGTCCGATCATCAGCGCGGCGGCCGTGGCGCCGGTGCGGCACGGGTTGCGCAGCGCGTTGCGCTCGGCGAGCCGGCCGACGGAGCCGAAGGGCCGCAGCACCGGGGCGGCGAGCACCCGGACGACGACGCCGGCCAGCAGCGGGCCGATCACGATGAAGCCGATGAGGCTGAACAGCACGCCGACGGCCAGCCACAGCGAGCCGGCGGAGGCCTTGTCGGCGGCCCCGGCGAGGAACAGGGCCGCGCCGCCGATGCCCGTCAGGACCAGGCCGAGCGCCGCACGGACCTTGCCGGCCCTCCTGTCGCCGGGGGTGCCGGCGTCGCGCAGGGCGGCCATCGGGGAGACCTTGCCGGCCCGGCGGGCCGGGACGTAGGCGGCGACCACGGTGACGACGATGCCCAGGGCCAGGCCGACGACCGGGGTCGTCCACTTGACCGTCAGGTCGGCGGTGGACAGCTGCATGCCCATCTGGCCCATGAGCTTCATCAGGCCGACGGCCAGGCCCACGCCGGCCGCGACCCCGGCGAGGGAGCCGACGACGCCGAGCAGGAAGGCCTCGATGAGGACCGAGCGGTTGATCTGGCCCCGGTCGGAGCCGATGGCGCGCATCAGGCCGATCTCGCGGGTGCGCTGGGCGACCAGCATCGAGAAGGTGTTGAAGATCAGGAAGATGCCGACGAGGAAGGCGATGCCGGCGAAGCCGAGCATCACGTACTTCATGACGTCGAGGAAGCCCATGTCCTTCTTGTTGGCCGCCGCGGCTTCCTTGGCGGTCTGCAGCTTGTACGTGTCCGCGCCGACCGCGGCCGCCACGTTCTTCTTCAGCTGCTCGTGCGTCACGCCGTCCTTGGCGGTGACGTTGACGTGGGTGAAGGTGTTCGCGGCGCCGAGGAGCTTCTCCTGGGCGGTGGCGGTGTCGAAGTAGACGATGGCCGCGCCCGGGTTGGTCACGGTGAAGGCGGCGATACCGCTGATCTTCGCCCGGACGTCACCGGTGACGGCGATGGTGCGCAGCTCGTCCCCGAGCTTCAGCTCGTGCTTGTCCGCGGTGTCGGCGTCGACCATCACCTCGGTGGGGCCGCGCGGGGCGTGGCCGGAGGTGATCTTCATCGACTTGAGCTCGTTGTCGTTCCAGTTGCCCGCGATGGTCGGGGCTCCGGTGGTCGACCCCATGTTCTCGTTCTTGGAGTTGACGACCGTCACGGCCATGGAGATGACGCCGCCCTCGGCGGACTTGACGCCCTCGGCGCCGCGCGCCTTCTCCACCACCGAGCCGGGCAGCCCCTCCGGCCTGCCGCGGCTGGAGATCTCCTCCCCCCCCTCGGCCTCCTTGGGGCTGATGGTGACGTCGGAGCTGGTGACCGCGAAGAGCTTTTCGAAGGTGGTGTTCATGGTGTCCGTGAACACCAGGGTCCCGCAGACGAAGGCGACCGACAGCAGCACGGCGATCGCGGAGAGCGCCATCCTGCCCTTGTGCGCGAGGAAGTTGCGCCGCGCGGTCTTCATGACGGTCACGAGGTCCGCCCGCGCGCGTCGAAGTCCTTCATCCGGTCGAGGACCTGGTCGGCGGTGGGCCCGTACATCTCGTCGACGATGCGGCCGTCGGCGAGGAAGATGACGCGGTCCGCGTAGGAGGCGGCGACCGGGTCGTGGGTGACCATCACGATGGTCTGGCCCAGCTGGTCGACCGACTGGCGCAGGAAGCCGAGGACCTCGGCTCCGGCGCGGGAGTCCAGGTTTCCGGTCGGCTCGTCGCCGAAGATGATCGCCGGGCGGGCGGCGAGGGCACGGGCGACCGCCACGCGCTGCTGCTGGCCGCCGGACAGCTCGGTCGGGCGGTGCTTGAGTCGGCCCGCGAGCCCGACCGTCTCCACGACGCGGTCCAGCCACTGCGGGTCCGGCTTGCGGCCCGCGATGTCCATGGGGAGGGTGATGTTCTCCAGGGCGTTGAGCGTCGGCAGCAGGTTGAACGCCTGGAAGATGAAGCCGATCCTGTCCCGGCGAAGCTGCGTGAGCTTCTTGTCCTTCAGGCCGGTGATCTCGGTGTCCTCCAGGTGGATCTGCCCGCCCGTCACCGTGTCCAGCCCGGCCAGGCAGTGCATCAGCGTGGACTTGCCGGAGCCGGAAGGGCCCATGATCGCGGTGAACTGGCCGCGGTGGATGTCCACGTCCACGTGGTCGAGGGCGACGACGCGGGTCTCGCCGGAGCCGTAGGCCTTGACGACCTGGCGCGCCCGGGCCGCGACGGAGTTCTGTCCCCCGCCGCTCCCGTGCCTGGTCTCGGTCATCGCCGTTGTCACGGTGCTGTCTCCCCTGTTGGTGTGCGTGTGCGTGCGCCCTGGGCGCGGGTGGTTCGGCCGTACGCGTACGTGCGCGGCCGCGCCGGTGCGTGCGTCGTCGCCGTTGTCGTCGCCGTCGAAGTCTGCGGTGCGGGAGGCGCCGGGCGCGCTGGTGCCCGTCTCCGTTTCCACCGGGGGGTTAACCCCACCCCCACCCCCCGGCGGTCCCGCTCGTATGAACCAGTTAAGGACCTCGCGGGCCTCCGGGCCTCCTCCGCCGGGACGAACGTCCCCTGGGCCCAAATGCTGAGCCACCCCTAGGGGTTGTCCACCCTCCGACGGACCCGGGGTAGGGGGCACCGACGGATCCGGTGCCCGTGAGACGGGGATACCGCCCGGAGCGGCCCGGTGAGATGGTGTTCCCCGCAGACGAGGGGAACGCGGTGGAAGCAGCAGAAAGCGGGGCGAAAGACCCCGCGGACGAGACGGCGGACCCCATCCGCCCCACCAGTGGAAGCGCTTCCGCGGGCGGCCCCGGACCCGGAACGGCCTCGGGGCCGGACTCCGGGACCGACGGGGCCGGGCCCGGCCGGCCGCCCACCCGGGTGGTGGTGTCGCTGATGCTGAGCATGGCCCTGGTCGCACTCGACAGCACCATCGTCTCGACCGCCGTCCCGCAGATCGTCGGGGACCTCGGCGGGTTCTCCGTCTTCTCCTGGCTGTTCTCCGGCTACCTCCTCGCCGTCACCGTCACCCTCCCCGTCTACGGCAAGCTCAGCGACACCTTCGGCCGCAAGCCCGTCCTGCTCTTCGGCACCGCCCTGTTCCTGGCCGGCTCCCTGCTGTGCGCGTCCGCCTGGAACATGGCCGCGCTCATCGCCTTCCGGATCGTCCAGGGGCTGGGCGGCGGAGCCCTGCAGAGCACCGTGCAGACCCTGGCCGCCGACCTCTACCCGCTGCGCGACCGCCCCCGCATACAGGCCCGGATGACCACCGTGTGGGCGAGCTCCGCCCTGCTCGGCCCCGCGCTCGGCGGAATGCTGGCCGGGTACGCGGGCTGGCGCTGGACCTTCCTGATCAACGTGCCCCTGGCCGGCCTGGCCCTCTGGCTGACCGCCCGCCACCTCGTGGAACCCGTACGCTCCCCCGGCCGCCGGGGCCCGGTGGACTGGGCCGGGGCGCTCGCCGTCTTCGCCTGCGGCGGGCTGCTGCTCTTCGCGCTGGTGCAGGGCGGGGTGGCCTGGCCCTGGCTGTCGGCGCCCTCGCTGGGACTGCTGGGGGCGAGCGGGGCCCTGGCCGTGATGGTGGTCCGGATCGAGCGCCGGGCCGAAGAACCGATCCTGCCCGGCTGGGTGTGGCGCCGGCGGACCATCGCCGCCGTGAACCTGGCGATGGCGGCGCTGGGGCTGCTGATGGTCGCCCCGATGGTGTTCATGCCGACGTACGCCCAGTCCGTGCTCGGGCTCGGCCCGGTCGGAGCCGGGCTGCTCACCGCCCTGATGACCCTGAGCTGGCCGGTGTCGGCCGCCCTGTGCCAGCACGTGTACCGGCGCATCGGCTTCCGCGACACCGCCACCCTGGGCATGGGGCTGGCCTCCGTGGTCCTGTTCGCCTTCACCCTGCTGCCGTACCCGGCGCGGCCGTGGCAGCCCGCGCTGGTGATGCTGCTGCTGGGCGCCGCCCTCGGGCTGTTCCAGCTGCCGCTGGTGGTCGGGGTGCAGTCGACGGTGGGCTGGGCCGAGCGGGGGACCACGACGGCTTCGGTGCTGTTCTGCCGCACCGTCGGACAGAGCGTGGGGGCCGCGCTGCTGGGGGCGGTGGCCAACGCGACCGTCGCCGGGCGGCTGGCGGGGACGCCGCTGCCGGGGCTGCCGGAGCGCCTCGACGACGTGTCGCGGGCCCTGGCGGAGCCGGGCGGCCTCTCGCCGGCCGCCTCGGAGCACCTGCGGGAGGCGGTGGCGGCCGCGGTGGAGCACATCTTCCTGGGCTCGACGGCCGCGGGGGTGGCGGCGGTGGTGGTGCTGCTGCTGGTCGCGCCACGCAGGTTCCCGGTACTGCCGGAGCACGAGTAGCGGGGGCGGGAGCCGGGGGCCGGGGGCCGGTGGCCGGTGGCGGCCGGTGGCGGCCGGTGGCGGGTTCCTCCGCTCCGGCCCGCCAGCCGGGTTGTCATGTTCGGGCCCAGTGGGTGAACCTCTTGCCAGGACCGTTTCCGGGGGGACGACATGGCATCCGCACTCTTCGCGCTCGCGTTACTGGCCGCCCTGGCCGGGCCGGTGGCCCTGCGGCTGCGCCGCCGGCCGGGCTTCGTCACCGGCCGCGACGGCCGGCTCTCCACCTCCACCACCCTCGCGCTCGCCTGGACGGTGATCCTGCTCTGGCTGCTGCTCGCGGTCCTCGCGTACGGGCTGACGGCCAGCGGCGGCACCTCCTACTTCCGGGGCTCCGGCTCCGACGGCCCGCTGTCACCCCTGACCTCGGTGTACCTGCCGCTGCTCGGGGGCCCGTACGCGGCCCTGATCGCGGCGAAGGCGGTCGTCGGCTTCCGGGTGGAGAACGGCAGCATGGCCAAGCCGGCCCCCAAGCCCACCCCCGGCGGCCACCGCCCGCTGCGCGAGCTGATCGCGAACGACAGCGGCCGGACCGACCTGGTGGACCTCCAGTACGTGGCCCTGAGCGCGGTCACGATGCTCTACGTCGTCCTCTTCTTCCTCACCGACGTGGGCGGCGGGCTTCCCCGGCTGCCCTCCGAGATCTGGGCCCTGACCGGCGCTCCGGCGGGGGCCTACCTGGTGAACAAGATGGCCACCCGCGCCAACCCGGTCATCACCGACGTCACCGTCACCCCGGAGGGGCTGCTCCGGGTGGAGGGCGGCGGCTTCACCGAGCCCCGCCTCACGGTGGACGACACCCCGCTCGCCGCGACGCGGGACGAGGCGACCGGCGCCCTGACGGCCCCGCTGCCGGCCACCGCGAAGGCCCCTTTCACGGTGGTGGTCGTCTCGCGCGGGCTGCGGAGCGACCCGTACCGCTACGAGGGCGCCCCCGCGGTCCCGGCCCGGCGGGCATGACGGGGGCCCGGCACCCTCGGGTGCCGGGCCCCTCGTTCGCCAGGCGAAGGATCAGCCCAGCATGCGGAACGGGGACTCGTAGTCGTCGGAGTCCTCTTCGTCGTCGGCGTCGCTGCTGTCGCTCTCGGCCGGCGCCTGGACGGGGGCCTGGGCGGCCTCCTCGCGCTTGTCCTTCTGGCCCTGCTCTTCCTTCTGCCCCTCCTCGGCCTTCTGCCCCTCCTCGGCGGCCTCGAAGACGACGGCGACGGCCGGGAAGTCACCCGCCTTCTCCCCCGGGCCGGCGGCCGCGACCGGCTCGCCCTCGCAGTTCTTGTTGTCGAAGAGCAGCGCCACCTTGTCGGTCTCGTTGGCGACCTCCTCCAGCGAGGAGGCGTCGGTCACGGCCAGCGGGTGGCACTTGCCCTCGGACAGGTCGCTCACCTGCCCGGTCTTGCTTTCGCCGTCCTGGAGGAAGCTGTAGCTGAGGGCAGCCTTGCCGTCGTCCGCGAGCGCGGCGGCGGCGGTGGGCAGGACGAGGGTGAGGGCTCCGGCGAGGGCTACGGCGGTGGTGCGAAGACGCATGAGGGGGTTCCGTTCTTCTCTTCCGCGGGCGGATGCCGGTCCGGTGGCATCCGGGAGGGAGCGTAGAAGCGCGACACGCAGGAGAAACCTTTCCTCACGGGGAGCGCGCCCCGAGGTTCACCCACCCTGCCCCCCACAGGCCCACCCCGCCTCCCCCTGCGGGGAGATCCGGCCGACCCGCCACCCCTCGCGGATCCCGGTCTGCGCCGGCCCCGGTCCAGCCCCCTCAGCCCTCAGGCCGGAGGCCCCGCTCACCCGCCCTCCCCCTTGTGCCGGGCGTAGTAGCGGGCCACCCGGGCCCGGTTGCCGCAGGCCGAAGCCACGCACCAGCGGCGGCGGGGGTGCGCCGGCAGGAAGAGCAGCACGCAGTCCTGCGCCTCGCACTCGCGCACCGTCGTCACCCGGGGGTCGGTGAGCAGCCCCACCACGGCCTCCGCGAGCTCCGCGGCGAGCCGCTGCGCGGGGGCGGCCTCCCGGTACGGGGCCGCCGTCATGCCGGTCAGCGCCGTCCAGGCCAGCTCGGTACGGGCCGGGGCGGCGGCGAGGATCCCGTTGAGCGCGGCCAGCTCGCCGGCCGGGGGCCGCTCCCCCCGCCGGGCGGCGGCGAGCAGCGGCCCGGCCGCCTCCCGCACCGCGTGCACGGCGGCCACCTCGGCCGCCCCCACCTCCGCGACGCGGCTCAGCCGCCCGGGCTCCTCGGCCAGCCAGGCGGCGAGTCCCGCCCGGTCGGCGATGAGGTCGCCGGCACCGGCGGGCCGGGTGTTCAGCAGGTCGAGGGCGAGGGGCTCGCCCAGCAGCGGAAAGAAGTTCACGCCGCTAATGCTAGCAATCCCCCTTGACCCATTAGCCGCAACTCCCGCAGACTAATGCCACCGAAGCCCAAGGAGGCATGTGATGATCGCTCACCGCACCGTCGACGTGGACGGCGTGACCGTCGCCTACCGCGAGAGCGGCCCGGCCGACGGCCCGGTCCTGCTGCTCCTGCACGGCTTCCCCACCGCCTCGCACCAGTTCACCCGCCTGATGGACGCGCTCGGCGACACTCCCTACCGGCTGATCGCCCCCGACTACCCCGGCTTCGGCCGCACCACCGCCCCGCAGGGGTTCACGTACACCTTCGACCGGCTCGCCGACATCGTGGAGGGCTTCACCGACGCCCTCGGCCTCGACCGCTTCGCCCTGTACGTCTTCGACTTCGGCGCCCCCGTCGGGCTGCGGCTCGCCACCCGCCGGCCGGACCGCGTCACGCACCTGATCGTCCAGAACGGCAACGCGTACGACGAGGGCCTCTCCGACGCCGCCCGCGAGTTCGCCGGGCTACGGCGCGAGGTCCCCGGCAACGAAGAGCGCGTCCGCGCCCTGTTCACCGAGGAGGGCACCCGCTTCCAGTACGAGACCGGCGTCGCGGACCCCGCCCTCGTCTCCCCGGACAACTGGACGCTCGACGTCCACTACCTCGGCCTGCCCGGCCGCGCCGACGCCCAGGCCGACCTCGCCTTCGACTACGCCTCGAACTTCACCCACTACCCCGCCTGGCAGGCCTGGCTCCGTGCGGCCGCCGTCCCGGTCCTCGTCGCCTGGGGCGCCGGCGATCCGTTCTTCACCCCGGCGGGCGCGAAGGCCTACCTCCACGACGCGCCCCACGCCGAGGTCCACGTCTTCGAGGACGCGGGCCACTTCGCCCTGGAGACCCACCTCCCCGAGATCGCCCCGCTGATCCACGACTTCCTCACCGGCGACCGGTGACACACCCGGACCGGCGCACCCCGTGCACCCCGGCCCCGCCTGATACGACGCGGCGACGACGGCGACGCCGCCGCCGTCCAAAGCCAGCGCGGTGAAGCCGGGGCGCCCGGCGCCAACCCCAAGAACCGTTTCCGCACCGCCCCCCATGACGTCCCACCGCTCCAGCAACCTCACCCGGTGCCGGCGGCGCTCCCCGCCGGGGCACCGCCTCGACGCCGGCCCGCGCCAACGCCTCGCGCACCCCAGGGGGTGTCTCGCGGATCATGCCGGGCTCGCCGTGCCTGGTGCGCAAGCCACCCCCTAGGACCGGAACCCGACGATCCCGAACCCGGGACGCGCCTCGACCTGTCGCAGCCACCCCAGCACGTCCCGGACGGCCTCGGCCACCTCGCTGTCCAGCAGCGGCACCTCACCACGCCTCTTGGTCTCCTCGAACTGCTCCAGCGCCTTCACGCACTGCTCGTACGTCCACTCGCCGCAACCCGGCGTGTACGTGGACGGCAGCCCGCCGGGCAGATCCGAGAAGTCGAAGTCCTCGACGGACACGGCATCGATCTTCAGGGCCCGCAGACCCGCGTCGACCATCGACAGCCAGTCGCCCCGGTACGGGGAGAAGGAGGAGTTGTCGAGGAAGGACCCGGTCAGGTCGCAGAGCCGCTTGTAGGCGTAGGCGTACTGGAAGGCGTGCTCCCGGTCCTCGCTGAACGGACCGCCGTACACCACCGCGCGCAACGCCTCGTACGCCGTGGGCGCACCGTTCTCGATCTCGGAGTCGAACCAGTCGTCGTCGTGCGCGAGGTCGGCGGCGAAGCGCTCCCGGACGACGCCCAGGAGACCGTCGTCGCGGGACCCGACGAGGGCGTGGGTGGCGTTCAGATCGAGCAGGTACACACTCAGCGAGGAACTCATACGGCGAGGCTAACGCCGCCCACTGACAACCCACTTGGCACCGCGACTACGGTGCGGGCATGACAGCGCCCCTCCCCCTCGATGTCGCCGACGTGCTGGGCCTCCTCCTCGCCGGCGACGACCCGGTCCACCGGGCACTCCGCGGCCAAGTCCCGCACCTGCGGCTACGAGGGCGCTGCACGTGCGGCTGCGGCACCGCGTACTTCGAGCCCCACGCGTCCGGGAATCCGGCACCGTGCGGGCCGGGCACGGTGGTGGCGGCCGAGGCCCTGATCCACACCGAGGACGGCGACTGCCCCGGGGAGGTGCTCGTCTTCGCCGAGGACGGGTACCTGTCGTGGCTGGAGGTCTGCTCCTGGAGCGACGACATCGAGGTCACGCTCACCACGGCCCGGCAGTCCCTGCGCCGCCCCTGACTCGCCCGTGCGCCCGTTCCCCGGCTGCGCCCGGACGCCTTCCGGGAGCTCCGCCCCCAGACCCCCGCGCCTCAGACGCCGGCGAGGCTGCAGTTGGCCGGGCCGGGGCTGGAGGGATACCGGCCCCGGCCCCGCAGCCACCCACCCCGACCCCGCCCGGCAAACACCCGCCCAGGCGCGACCCCCACCCGGCCAGGGCATCCGCCAGGAGAGGCGCATCCGCCGGCCGGGGCGTTCCGCCCCCGACCCCGCCCCGCAGCAGCAGGGCGACGCCCCGAACCGACAACCGCCCGGCCAGGGCAAGGGCAAGGGCAACCCCCTACCCCTCCGCCGGCGCCCGCCCCGTCAACGCCGCCAGGCTGGAGCGGACGTGGCTCATGTGCGCCCGCATCTCCTCCTGCGCCTCCTCGTGCTCCCGCAGGATCCGCTCCGTCTCGCGCCCCGTCCGCTCCTCCCGGACCCGCGCCTGCGCGACCAGCTCCTCCGCCCGCGCCTCCGCGTCCTCCTGGCCGTGCCGCGCCGACTCCTCCGCCTCCGCGTACCCCCGCCGCGCTTCCGCCAGCCGCGCCTCCGCGTACCGCTCCAGCTCCGCGTACCGCGCGTCCTGCTCGTCCGCCCGCGCCGCCAGCTCCCGCCCCGACGCGTCCCACCGCTCGACCTGCTCCTGCTCGCGCTCCGCGAGCAGCGCCCTCGCCCGGCGCCCCGTCTCCGCCAGCGCGGCCTGCGCCTCGGACCGCCACCCCGCCGCGTCCTCCCGCGCCTCCGACCGGAGCCCGTCCGCCTCCCGCTGAGCCCGCAGCAGCCCCTGCCGCGCCCGCACCTCGGTCTGCTCGCGCACCGCCTCCGCGTCGTGCCGCGCCAGCTCGGCCACCCGGTCGGCATGCGCCTCGGCCGCGCCCGCCGCCTCCGCCGCGTCCGCCCGCGCCTCCTCCCGCAGCACCTCCGCCTCCTCCTGCGCCAACTGCAGGATCCGCCGCGCGCGCTCGCTCAGCTCGTCGTACGTCTGCGGAGCCAGCGCGGCAACGACCGTCCGCAACCGCTCGGCCTCCGCCTCCATCTGACGGGCCAGCACGGTCAGCCGCGCCACCCGCTCCCAGGCCTCGTCCCGGCTGCCGGACAGTCGCGCGAGATACCGGTCGACTTCGTCCATCCGGTAGCCGCGACCGCGCACAGTCGCAAAGGGTGCAGTCATCCTGGGAGCGCCTCTCTCGCGGGGATTGCTGTCAAGGATGCGTCATTTGCTCGCAGAAGCCGGAATGGCCGGGCCGGGTCCCCCGCACGAGGGGACCCGGCCCGGCCACGCAAACGGTCATCCCGTCAGAGCAGTCCGTCCCACATCTGCTCCAGCAGCACCGACCACCAGCTTTCCGGCGACGCCAGCGCCGCGCCGTCCAGACCCGCCAGATTCGCCTGGAAATCGACGGTCCAACGACCTGCCTGCTCCGGCGTCAGATGCTGGCGCAGCCGCCACATGTGACCCAGCATCGCCAGCGACCTCGCGAACTGCGGCAGGCTCGAATTCACGAACTGCGGCGGCACGGGCGCCCCGCCGGGACCGGCCTCCACCGGCACCGCCACTATGTGCGCGGTCCCGTACTGGACGCACAGCGCCTTGCCGAAGTCACTGCCCACGACCAGGTACGAGCCCGCGTCGGACGCCGGCTGCACCCCGCGCTGCGCGGCCAGCTCGGCCAGCGTCGGCACCGGCTGACCGGGCACCGCCTGCGCCCAGAAGAACGGCCCGAAGTCGACCGGCAGACCCGCCCACATCAGGGTCTGCGCCACGATCTCCGGCACGCCCTGACGGGACACCGCCCGCTGGTCGAAGCGGAAGACCCCCTGCGGCCCGAAGGCACCCGCCAGCTCCTGCGCGATCGCGTCCATCGGGATCGCCGGCTGGAGCGGGACCTGCGGCAGCGGCGCCCGGACCGGCGCGGGGCGCGCGGGTCCGTCCGCCACCTGGTGCAGCTCACCCTGATGGGTGAGCAGGTGGCGCATGCCCTGCTGACGGCCCGCGTGGTCGGTCCCGTACGGGGCCACGCTGGTGATCCGCACCTGCGGCCAGGTCTCCCGGATCATCCGGGCGCAGTAGCCGCCGGGCAGCTCACAGGAGGCCAGCTCGGTGTGCAGCTCCAGCACCTGCTGCGGCGGCACGTTCATCGCCCGGAGCTCGTACAGGATCTGCCACTCGGGGTGCGGCGTACCGGGCGCCGAGCGGCGGATCAGCTGCTGCTCGGAGCCGTCGGGCGCGCGGTAGCGCAGCACCGCCTGGTAGCCGGGGCCGACCGTGGGCGCGCCGGACGGGGCCTGCGGCTGTCCCACCGGGCCGGGCGGCGGGCCGGGGGGCGTGCCGGGCGGCTGCACCGCACCGGGACCGGCCAGCATGGTCGCGGCATGGTGCGCGCCGGCACCGGGCGCACCGGGCGCACCGGGAGCCCCGGGCGCAGCCGGAGCACCGGGCGGGCCGGGCGGCTGTACGACGGCGGGACCGGCGAGCATCGTCGCGGCATGGTCCAGCCCCCCGCCCAGGGAACCGGACCCACCGGGCGCACCGGGCGGCCCCGGAGGCGTCGGCGCACCGGGAGGCCCGGGCGGACCGGGCGGCTGCACCGCACCGGGACCGGCCAGCATGGTCGCGGCATGGTGCGCGCCGGCACCGGGCGCGCCAGGAGCCCCAGGCGCGCCGGGAGCACCCGGAGGCGCGGGCGGAGCCGGAGGACCCGGCGGACCAGGAGGCGCGGGCGGGCCGGGCGGCTGCACCACGGCCGGACCGGCGAGCATGGTCGCGGCGTAATCCAGCCCCCCGCCCAGGGAACCGGGCGCGCCAGGAGCCGCGGGAGCACCCGGAGCCCCAGGGGGCCCGGGCGGACCGGGGGGCGCCGGCGGCGTCCCCGGAGGCGCCGGCGTCACGCCGGGCGCGGCCAGCATCGTCGCGGCGTACTGCGCCCCGCCGCCGGGCGCACCGGCCGGCGGAACCGGCGGCGCCTGCGGAGGCTGCGGCTGCGCGGCCCCGCCCGGCGGGGAGACGCGGGCCCGGCTCGTCGGCGCGTCGGCGATGGCCGCGGCATCCGCCGGAACCGCCAGCGCCGGAGCCACGGTCGTCTTCGGAAGCCGGCTGCCGCCCGCCATCAGCGTGGTCTTGGCCTCCGGGGCCACCCCCGAGGCGGAGGGCGCGTCGTCCAGGTCGGAACCCGACAGCGGCGGCGCGAAAACGGTGGCGGGCAGCGGAACGGAGCCGTCGTCGGCACCGGAGTTCACGTCGGTCCCGGCCCACGGCGTGGACCCGGCCGGCACCCCGTCGTTCGCGGTCGGCTCGTAGGGCACCTCACCCCCCCGACCGAGCGGCACCGGACCACCCGCACCCGCACCCGCGGAACCCGGTCCGGAGGAACCCGAACCCGCGGAACCCGAGCCGGAAGCCCCCGCACCCGAAGACCCCGCACCCGCGGCAGGAGCCGAACCACCCGCCGGCGGGATCCCCGCCCGGTCCGCCGCCTCCTGCAGCCACTGCGGCGGCGTCAGCATGAAAGAGGTCTGCTCGGAGTCGATCCGCGGCGGCGGAACCGAAGCCTCCGAAGCCGCCGGTGCGGCAGCCGCCCCGTACTCCTCCTCGTACCGCCGGATCACCTCGCCCACCGGCAGCCCCGGCCACAGCGTCACCTCACCGCTGTCCCGCGCGATGACCAGCCGCTGCCGGCCGCCGCCGGACACCGGACCGGCCGCCCGGTCCTCGGCCCACACCACGAACCCGAGCCCGAACTCCCGTACCCGCACCTCGCGGTGCTGGTACGCGGGCACGTCCCCGTTGATCCACTCCTCGGCGCGCTCCTGCGCCTGCGCGAACGTCACCACGACGCCGTCACCCCTCACCCATGCCGGCACCGGACACTGCAACCGAACGCGCGAATCCGCCGTCCACCATCAGACCGGCCACCGTCTCCAGTTCCGGCGGATTACCCGCCAACCGCTCCAGGAAGGCATCGAAATCGGCACCGCACGGCAGCAACAGGCGCTCCACGCGCTCCTGCACCGACCAGCCGTCCCGGTCGCGCCCGTCGTCGTACGGGGAGAACCAGACGGAGCCCACGCCCTCGCCCTTCACCTTCACCGCGAGCAGCCCGCCCTGCACGAAGGCCACGCACAGGTAGTCCTTCGTCAGGTGGTCCCGCAGACACTTGTTGACGTACACCAGGTCGTTGACCGCCGCCTCCTCACGCACCGTGAAGAACGGCTGGTCCACCAGCAGCCCCAGCTCCACCAGCAGCCCCGCGCCCACCGGCGCGCAGCCGCCCGCCGCCTTCAGGAACGAGCGGTACGCCTCCGGCAGCCGGTAGCCGAGGTCCTCCTCCACGCCCTGCACCTGGAGCTCCGACACCGACACCAGGGCCTTCGGCAGCTCCAGGTGCGCCGGACGCGCCTCCTGCAGCGGCCGCGCCCCGCGCTTGTCGTGGTCCACCGGAGCCGTCGCCAGACCCGCGTGGTGCCGCAGCAGCGCCTTGACCTCCACCGGGACCAGCTCCATCCGCCGCGAGCCCGCGACGTGGTGCCAGGTCCAGCCGTGCGGGGTCGCCACCGGACCCACCGTGTCCCACAGCGGGTGGGCGGCGGCGCGCATCGCCGCGTTGGCGGACACGAAGTCCGTCAGGCGCAGCTCGTCCACGCCGAAGCCCTCCGGGGGCTCGGCGATCTCCACGGCCGCGCGCGCGTAGCGCGAGAAATCGGGATGACCGTTGCCGTCCATCCGCACCCCGTGAGGGTGCCGCGCAGCCCGGACCGGGTCCGGGAAATGCACGACCTGCCCCGAGTACGCGGCGTTGGGTGGCGCGGCCTGCTGCCCGAGCCGACCTGTCGTCATGGCGGTAGCCCCCTGCTGGATCTGGCTGGTTCACCACAGCCTATGTGCTCCGGCAAGACCCTCACCCGCCCCCGAGCCACGCGTGCACCGACGGGGCAGGAACATCCGAATTGATACGAATATTCGACCCCGCTTCCGCGCGACAGGTGACATTTGACAGGCTGTCCCGCAGCACGGGGGCGTGCGCGACAGCGACCACCACCGCCGCCACGGGAGGGAAGAGCAACCATGCAGACCGCGACCACACACACCGCGACCGCACAAAACGCGGCACCCCGCACGGGCCGCCCGCAGCCGGCCGACGCCGGCCCCGCCGGCGACCCCCGCCTGCGCTGGAGCAGCACCGGCACCGCCCAGACCACCCCCGTGCTCCGCTTCCGCCGGGACGGCATCCTGCCCACCGTCGCCGCCGCGCTCTCCGTCCGCGGGGAAACCCTCACCGGCACCGCCGGCAAGGGCGACCAGCCGCCCGTCCTGCACCCCCTCGTCCAGGACTTCCTCGACACCCTCACCAGCGGCCAGCGCGAGCGCTTCACCGGCCGATGTCCCGAAGCGATCCTGCTCTCCCGCCACCTCGCCGCCGTCGAGGGCGCCCGCAGCAAGCGCGCCTCCCGCAAACCCCTCTCGGCGAGCGAAGCCCGCCGCTCCCTCAGGCACGCCCGCATAACCGCCCGCCGCATCCGCGAGGACGGCGACCCCCTCCACGGCACCTACGCGCCGCCCTGCCGATCCTGCGACGCGCTCCTCAACCACTTCGGCGTACGCCCCGTCGACCTCACCCACCCCGAGTAGCCACCATGACCGCGTCCTCCGCCTCCTACGACCGCTCCTCGGCCACCCGGTTCCCCGGCCCCGTGGACTCCGCCCTGCGCACCGCCGGCTGGGAACCCGGCCGCTGGGACATCAAGCAGGCCGAATACTGGGCCGACGCCCTGCGCGACCACACCACCCCCGCCGGCCACCGGCACACCGTCTTCCCCGCCGCCGTCGAGGCCTGGGCCGAGTTCGGCGGCCTCACCCTCACCGCCCCGGGCCCCGGCCGCCAGATAGCCCCGACGCCCGTACGCGTCGACCCGCTGACCGGCCTCCACCTCGCCCGCACCTTCGCCGACCTCGGACGCGCCCTGTCCACCCAGCTCTGCCCGCTCGGCGCCGGCACCGACGGCGGCTCCCACCTCGCGATCGACCGCGAGGGCCGCGCCTACCTCGTCGACCACACCGGCGACTGGTACCTCGGCGCCGGACTCGACGAGGCCCTCGTCCTCCTCCTCACCGGCCTCCAGCCCGCCCGCCTCACCACCGGCTGACGGGCCCGCCGCCGCTACCGGGCCGGCAGCACCGCCGACACCTTGAACCCGCCCCCGTCCGTCGGCCCGGACACGAACACCCCGCCCAGCCCCAGCACCCGCTCCCGCATCCCGACCAGCCCGTTCCCCCCGCTGGGCAGGTCGGCGGCCGGCGCCTCCCCCTCACAGGGCCCGTTCTCCACCTGCATGGCCACCTCCCCCTCCCGGTGCGCCAGCCGTACGACGACCCGCGCGCCCGGAGCGTGCTTGTGGCAGTTGGTCAGCGCCTCCTGCACCACCCGGTACGCCGTCTGCTCCACCTCCGGGCGGTAGCCCCCGCCCTCGCCCTGCACCAGCACCTCCACGACCATCCCGGCCGCCCGCGACTGCCCCACCAGCGCCTCCAGCTCCCCGAGCGAAGGCCCCTCCTCCAGCGCCGCCGGTGCGGACGCCTCCCGCACCGGCTGCTTCTCCGGAGCCCGCAGCACCCCCAGCATCTCCCGCAGCTCCGTCAACGCCTGGCGCCCCATGTCACCCACCAGCGCCGCGTTCCGCACCGCCTTCACGGGATCCTTCGCCGCCACCGCCTGCAACGCCGCCGCGTGCACCACCATCAGCGACACCCGGTGCGCCACCACGTCGTGCATCTCCCGCGCGATGCGCGTCCGCTCCTCCTGGCGGGCCCACTCGGCCCGCTCCTCCGCCCGGTCCGCCAGCAGCGACAGCTCCCGCTCCAGCGAGTCCGCCCGCTCCTGCAGGCTCTCCATCAGCCGGCGCCGCGCGCCCACGTACAGCCCGAGCAGGACCGGCGGCACGGTCAGCGCCACCGCCATGAACACGGACAGCACGATCACGAGCGTGCCGTCGGCCTCCACGTCCCCGCGGGTCTGCACGTAGGTCACCACGAACGTCCCGGCCAGCGACATCGAGGCCAGCGTCGCGAGGACCCGCCGGGGCACCTCGCAGGCGGCCAGCGTGTACAGCCCCACGACGCTCAGCAGGAAGCCCATCGTGGCCGGCGTGACGGCGATCCCGACGAGCACCACCGCCACGGGCCAACGCCGGCGCAGCACCAGGGCGGACCCCGCCAGGAGGCCGAACAGCACCCCGGCCCACACCGGCACCCCGGCCTCACGCGCGGTCGGCACCCCCTCGAAGGCGCACTCGACGGCCGAGGCCACCCCGAGCCCCACGTCGAGCACGGCCCCCCGCCGCCGCTCCCACCACCAGGGCCCGTCCCGGCCCGTCCCCTCGCGCTCATCCCCCGTACTGGTCATGCCGCCCAGCGTACGCAGCGGGCCCCGCCGGCCGCCGGGCCGAATCCCGGGAACCCCCGGCCGCCGGACGGCGCCGGGCCGCGGTGCCGTATTGACCGTCGCGTCGAAGGGGCGCGGTGCGGCATAGTAGGAGCGATCAACTTGGACCGGGACGACCGAATGCCCGATTCGCGCTGATCGACTATCCCCTGTGGTGTAATTGGCAGCACTGAGGCTTTTGGTGCCTTATGTCCGGGTTCGAGTCCTGGCGGGGGAGCTGGGCACGTTCGGGTCCCGACCACCACGGTCGGGACCCGGCCTCGTTTTCGGACTGTGACCCCCCGCTATCCTTCACGGGTCCACCCCCGAAGCCGAAGGGCCCACCCGTGAGCGCAACCCGCCCGGCAGCCGTCGTCGTACTCGCAGCGGGTGAGGGCACCCGCATGAAGTCGACCACACCCAAGGTTCTGCACGAGATCGCCGGGCGCTCGCTCGTCGGTCACGTGGTCGCGGCCTCCCGCGAGCTGGACCCGACCCACCTCGTGGTCGTCGTGGGCCACGCCCGCGAGCAGGTCACCGCGCACCTCGCCGGCGTCGACGCCGGCGTCCGCACCGCCGTCCAGTACGAGCAGAACGGCACCGGCCACGCCGTCCGGATGGCCCTCGAAGAGCTCGGCGGCACGGTCGAGGGGACCGTCATCGTCGTCTGCGGCGACACCCCGCTGCTCACCGGCGAGACCCTGCGCGCCCTCGCGGCCACCCACGAGGCCGACGGCAACGCCGTCACCGTGCTCACCGCCGAGGTCCCCGACTCCACCGGGTACGGCCGCATCGTCCGCGACCCGGCCACCGGCGCCGTGACCGCGATCGTCGAGCACAAGGACGCCACCGACGCCCAGCGCGCGATCCGGGAGATCAACTCCGGGGTCTTCGCCTTCGACGGCGCGCTCCTCACGGACGCGCTCGGCAAGGTGCGCACCGACAACAGCCAGGGCGAGGAGTACCTGACCGACGTGCTCGGGATCCTGCGCGAGGCGGGGCACCGCGTCGGTGCGGCGGTCGGCAGTGACCACCGGCAGATCCTGGGGATCAACAACCGGGTGCAGCTGGCCGAGGCGCGGGCGCTGCTGAACGCGCGGCTGCTGGAGCGGGCGATGCTGGCGGGCGTGACGGTGGTGGACCCGGCGGGAACGTTCGTGGACGTGACCGTCACCTTCGGTCAGGACGCGGTGATCCACCCGGGTACGCAGCTGCTCGGCGCGACGCACATCGGCGAGGGGGCCGAGGTCGGCCCGAACACCCGCCTGAAGGACACGCGCGTGGGCGCCGGCGCCCGGGTGGACAACACGGTGGCGGACACCGCGGTGATCGGCGACCTGGCCTCGGTGGGTCCGTTCGCGTACCTGCGTCCGGGCACGAACCTGGGTGTGAAGTCGAAGGCCGGCACGTACGTCGAGATGAAGAACGCGACGATCGGCGAGGGCACGAAGGTGCCGCACCTGTCCTACGTGGGTGACGCGACGATCGGCGAGTACACGAACATCGGCGCTGCGAGCGTGTTCGTCAATTACGACGGTGAGCACAAGCACCACACCACGGTCGGCTCACACTGCAAGACGGGTTCGGACAACATGTTTGTGGCTCCCGTCACCATCGGGGACGGCGCCTACACGGCCGCCGGCTCGGTGATCACGAAGGACGTGCCGCCCGGCGCGCTGGCCGTGGCCCGTGGCCAGCAGCGGAATATCGAGGGCTGGGTGGCCCGCAAGCGTCCCGGCAGCGCGGCGGCGACGGCCGCGCAGTCGTCGGCGGAGAAGGACTCCGGCAGCCATTGAGGTGAACTGACCGGAAACAGGTACGCCCAGGACGGCGTACCGTGATAGGTGCACGCAATTCGGCTGGCTCACCGTGTGCGGGACGGACGCACATGGGGGCGAGCAGCTTTCACACGTCTGAGGAGACAGTGCTGTGACCGGGATCAAGACGACCGGCGAGAAGAAGCTGATGCTCTTCTCCGGCCGCGCCCACCCCGAGCTGGCCGAGGAGGTCGCGCACCAGCTCGGTGTCGGTCTCGTGCCGACCAAGGCTTTCGACTTCGCGAACGGCGAGATCTACGTCCGCTTCCAGGAGTCGGCTCGCGGCGCGGACTGCTTCCTGATCCAGAGCCACACGGCTCCGATCAACAAGTGGATCATGGAGCAGCTGATCATGATCGACGCGCTGAAGCGCGCGTCGGCCCGCTCCATCACCGTGATCATCCCGTCCTACGGGTACGCCCGTCAGGACAAGAAGCACAAGGGCCGCGAGCCGATCTCGGCGCGCCTGGTCGCGGACCTGCTGAAGACCTCGGGCGCGGACCGCATCCTGACGGTCGACCTGCACACCGACCAGATCCAGGGCTTCTTCGACGGTCCGGTGGACCACCTGTCGGCCCTGAACGTCCTCGCGGACTACGTGGGCGCCAAGGTGGACCGCTCGAAGCTGACGGTCGTCTCCCCGGACGCCGGCCGCGTGCGCGTGGCCGACCGCTGGTGCGACCGCCTGGACGCGCCGCTGGCGATCGTGCACAAGCGCCGTGACAAGGACGTCGCCAACCAGGTGACCGTCCACGAGGTCGTGGGTGAGGTCAAGGGCCGCGTCTGCGTCCTGGTCGACGACATGATCGACACGGGTGGCACGATCTGCGCCGCCGCCGAGGCGCTGTTCGCGCACGGCGCGGAGGACGTCATCGTGACGGCCACGCACGGCATCCTGTCGGGCCCGGCGGCCGACCGCCTGAAGAACTCGAAGGTCAGCGAGTTCATCTTCACGAACACCCTTCCGGACCCGTCCGACCTGGAGCTCGACAAGATCACGGTCCTCTCGATCGCCCCGATGATCGCCCGCGCGGTGCGCGAGGTCTTCGAGGACGGTTCGGTGACGAGCCTGTTCGAGGAACAGCAGTAGGGCTAGATCCTTTTGGGCGCGGCCTCCCTCCCGGGTACACTCGACGAGTTGCTCGGCGAGGGAGGCCGTACCTGTTTTCCGGTACGGATGCTCCGTTATCGACGCGCTCTTCGTAGCAGGCCGTTTCGGCCGGGTGACCGTTTCCGTTCGTTTCCGTCACCCCACGAGGAGTGAGCATGTCCGAGATCAAGCTTTCCGCCCAGCTGCGTGACACCTTCGGCAAGGGCTCTGCCCGCCAGGCCCGCCGCGACGCCCTGACCCCGGGTGTCATCTACGGCCACGGCACCACCCCGAAGCACGTCAACGTCGAGGCCCACGCCCTGATGATGGCCCTCAAGACCCCGAACGCGCTGCTCTCCCTGAACATCGCGGGCGACGGCACCGAGCTGGTCATCCCGAAGGCCGTGCAGCGCCACCCCCTGAAGCGCACCATCTCGCACGTCGACTTCCTGATCGTCCAGAAGGGCGAGAAGGTCACGGTCGAGGTTCCGGTCGTGACCGAGGGCGACCTGGCCGCCGGCGGCAACCTGCTGGAGACCCTGCTCTCGACCATCACCGTCGAGGCCGAGGCCACCCACATCCCGACCGAGGTCACCGTCTCCATCGCGGGCCTGGAGGCCGGTGCCTCCATCCACGCCAAGGACCTGGTCCTGCCGGCCGGCACCACGCTGGCCGTCGACGGTGAGACCGCCGTCCTGCAGGTCGTGGCCCCGCAGGCCGAGGAGCCGGCCGCCGAGGTCGCCGAGGGCACCGAGGCCTGAGCCTCGCCCCATCCCCTCAGCAGTTGCTGACCGACCGCCGTCCGGCTCCACTGGAGCGGGACGGCGGTCGTTCTCGTTCACGGGCTTAAGGAGCTTTTGATGTCGGACGACGCGGCGCCGTGGCTGATCGTCGGTCTCGGTAACCCGGGGGCGGAGTACGCCGGCAACCGCCACAACATCGGTTTCATGGTGGCGGACCTGCTGGCGGAGCGGATCGGCGGGAAGTTCAAGGCGCACAAGGCGCGGGCGCAGGTGGTCGAGGGCCGGATGGGTCCTCCGGGGCCGCTGAACCGCCGGGTGGTGATCGCGAAGCCGATGTCGTTCATGAACCTGTCGGGCGGGCCGGTGACGGCGCTGCGGGACTTCTACAAGGTGCCGCTGGAGCGGATCGTGGCGGTCCACGACGAGCTGGACATCGACTACGCGACGCTGCGGCTGAAGCTGGGCGGCGGCGACAACGGCCACAACGGGCTGAAGTCGATGACGAAGTCGATGGGCGCGGACTACCACCGGCTGCGGTGCGGGATCGGCCGTCCGCCGGGCCGGATGCAGGTCGCGGACTTCGTGCTGAAGGACTTCTCCTCCACGGAGCGCAAGGAGCTGGACTGGTTCGTGGACCGGTCGGCGGACGCGGTGGAGTGCCTGGTCCAGGAGGGTCTGGAGCGCGCCCAGTCGGCGTACAACTCCTGATCCGCGCGAGGAACGTACGAGGAACGCGAGGAAGCCCCCGCCGACGGCGGGGGCTTCCTCGCGTTCCCGGAACGGCGTACGGGGCCGTCAGCCGGTGTTGCGCAGGCCTGCGGCGACGCCGTTGACGGTGAGCAGCAGGGCGCGGGCCAGCAGCGGGTCCGGGTCCTCGCCGCGGGCGGCGGCCTGGCGCTGGCGGGCCAGCAGGGACACCTGGAGGTAGGAGATCGGGTCCAGGTAGGCGTCGCGGACGGCGAAGGTCTGCTGGAGGACGGGCTGGGAGTCGAGGAGCCGCTCCCCGCCGGTGATGCGCAGGACCTCGCGGACGGTGAGCTCGTGTTCGGCCTGGATGCGGTCGAAGACGTGCTTGAGCTCGTCGGGTACGAGGGTGTCGACGTAGTGGCGGGCGATCCGCAGGTCGGTCTTGGCCAGCGTCATCTCGACGTTGGACAGGAAGTTGCGGAAGAAGTGCCAGCGCTCGCCCATCTCGCCGAGGACGGTGTCCTGGCCGGCTTCGCGCAGGGCCTTGAGGCCGGAGCCGACGCCGTACCAGCCGGGGACGATCTGGCGGGACTGGGTCCAGCCGAAGACCCAGGGGATGGCGCGGAGGCCGTCGAGGCCGGCGCCGGAGTCGGGGCGGCGGGAGGGGCGGGAGCCGAGGTGCAGGTCGGCGAGCTGGTCGACGGGGGTGGCCGCGAAGAAGTACGCGGGCAGGTCCGGGTCCTCGACGAGCGCCCGGTAGGCGCCGTGGGCGGCGTCCGAGACGATGTCCATGGCCGCGTCCCAGCGGGTGAGGGCGTCGTCGGACTGGCGCGGGGCGGTGTGCAGGGCGGAGGCCTGGAGGGTGGCCGCGACGGTCAGTTCCAGGTTCTCGCGGGCCAGGGACGGTACGAGGTACTTGTCGGAGATGACCTCGCCCTGCTCGGTGACCTTGATCTCGCCTTCGAGGGTGCCCCAGGGCTGCGCGAGGATCGCGTCGTGGGAGGGGCCGCCTCCGCGGCCGACGGTGCCGCCGCGGCCGTGGAAGAGGCGCAGGCGGACGCCGTGGCGGTGGGCCACGTCGCGGAGCCGGCGCTGGGCGCGGTGGATCTCCCACTGGCTGGTGGTGATGCCGCCGAACTTGCTGGAGTCGGAGTAGCCGAGCATGACCTCCTGGACGTCGCCGCGGAGGGATACGAGGCGCCGGTAGGAGGGGTCGGCGAGCATCTCGTCCAGGATGACGTCGGCGGCGCGGAGCTCGTCGGTGGTCTCCAGGAGCGGGACGATGCCGATCTTGGCCCAGCCGCCGTGGAGGTCGACGAGGCCGGCTTCGCGGGCGAGGACGGCTGCGGCGAAGACGTCGTCGGCGCCCTGGCACATCGAGATGATGTAGGACTCGATGACCTCGGGGCCGAACTTCTCGAAGGCGTCCTTGATCGCGCTGAAGACGCCGAGGGTCTTCTGGCCGGCGGCGTCGAGGGGGGCCGGGGTGGGTGCGAGGGGGCGGCGGGAGCGGAGTTCCTTGGCGAGGAGCTTCTGCCGGTAGTCGCGGGGCATGTCGGCGTAGCGCCAGGACTCCTCGCCGAGGCGGTCGAAGAGCTGGCCGAGGGCGTGGTGGTGGGCGTCGGCGTGTTCGCGTACGTCCATGGTGGCGAGCTGGAGGCCGAAGGCGGCCAGCGTGCGGATGGTGCGGTCCATGCGGCCGTCGGCGAAGAGGGCGCCGCGGTGTGCGCGCAGGGAGGTCTGGATGAGGGTGAGGTCGGCGAGGAGCTCGGCGGTGCCGAGGTAGTCGCGGCCTTCCTCGTGGGGGGTGCCCTTGGCGAGGCGTTCGCGGGTGTTGAGGAGCTTCTGCCGGATGCAGGTGGCCTTGAGGCGGTACGGCTCCTCGGCGTTCAGCCGCTTGTAGCGGGGGCTGATCTCGGGGAGGCGTTCCAGGTCGGCCTGGAGGGAGGCGAGGAGTTCCTCGGTCGCGCCGGCGATGCGGATGGAGTTGGAGAGCAGGCTGCGCAGGAAGTCGACGAGTTCGAGGGCGTCGGTGATGCCGTGCTCGTGCTGGAGGATCAGCACGTCGCGGGTGACCTGCGGGGTGACGTTGGGGTTGCCGTCGCGGTCGCCGCCGATCCAGGTGCCGAAGGTGAGGGGGCGGGTGCCGGCGGGCAGCTCGACGCCGACGCGCTGGAGCTCGGCGGCGAGGTCCTCCAGGACGTCGCCGACGGCGCCGGCGTGGAGCTCGTCGAGGTAGTAGATGGCGTTGCGGGCCTCGTCGGCGGGCTCGGGGCGTACGACGCGCAGTTCGTCGGTCTGCCAGACGAGGTCGATGTTCTCGGCGAGCCGCAGGTCGTGGCGGCGGCGCTCGCCGGCGCCGGAGACGGGCTCCTCCAGGAGGGCGGCGATGCGGCGGAGCTTGTTCAGGACGCTGCGCCGGGCGGCCTCGGTGGGGTGCGCCGTGAAGACGGGGCGGACGTTGAGGTTCTTGACCGTCTCGCGCAGGTGCTCGGGGTCGGCGTCCTTGAGCATGTCGGCCGTGCGGGCGAGGAGCCCGCCCTCGGCGGCGCGGTGGGCGCGCAGCTCCTTGCCGCGGTGCACCTGCTCGGTGACGTTGGCGAGGTGGAAGTAGGTGGAGAAGGCGCGCACCAGCTTGGCGGCGGTCTCCAGGTCGGTGTCGCCGAGGAGGGCCGCGGCGGCCTCGCCGTCGGTGCGGGTCAGGGCGCGGACCCGCTCGACGAGGTCGAGGAGTTCCTGGCCTTCCTGGCGGACGAGGGTCTCGCCGAGGAGGTCGCCGAGGCGGCGGATGTCCGCGCGCAGCTCCGCGTTCGCCGTCTCCGCCGTCCGCGCCGTGGCGGAGGGGTCGGCGGGCTGGGTGACGGGGGCCTGGGCGGCCTGGTCAGCACTGCTCACAGGTGCGGCTCCTTGCAGTGTTCGAGCGCTACTGGGCTGTGGGCTCCCGGGGGTGCGCGGCCATGCCGGTCGTGCTGCGCAGCCCGGGCTGCCCGTGCGGACCGCGCTGTCCGACGACACCAGGATAGGTGTCCCGCCCCTGTGCCCCGGCAGAGCGCCCGCTCTTTGGACTCGGGTCGCGCGGGTGGCGTCGTCCTGTTGCCCCGCGGGCCGTCTTTGCCATACTTACGTTGCCGTAGGTTACGGATCCGTAGGTCCGTGGCCCGGCGCCTGCCGGCTTCTCACCCCCCAGGGGAACCCCACCATGACCATCAGTCCCGAACTGATCGAGGACTCCTCGGCGCCATCCGCGCCCTCCGCGACGCGCGGTGGCGAGCAGAAGCGCTCCGTGGAGCAGATCGCGCTGCTGCTGTTCATCACCGTGCCGTTCCTGGCACTGCTCGCGGCGGTGCCGCTGGCCTGGGGCTGGGGGGTGACCTGGCTGGACCTGGGCCTGATGGTGTTCATGTACTTCCTGGCGTGCCACGGGATCACCATCGGTTTCCACCGCTACTTCACGCACGGATCCTTCAAGGCGAAGCGGCCGCTGCGGATCGTGCTGGCGGTCATGGGGTCGATGGCGGTGGAGGGGCCGCTGGTGCGGTGGGTGGCCGATCACCGCAAGCACCACAAGTACTCCGACCACGAGGGCGACCCGCATTCGCCGTGGCGGTTCGGCGAGACGGTGCCGGCGCTGATGAAGGGCCTGTGGTGGGCGCACATCGGCTGGCTGTTCGACGAGGAGCAGACCGACCAGCAGAAGTACGCCCCGGACCTGGTCAAGGACCCGGCGATCCGGCGGATCAGCCGCGACTTCGTGTTCTGGACGGTGCTGTCGCTGGCGATCCCGCCACTGGTGGGCGGTCTGGTGACGATGTCCTGGTGGGGTGCGTTCACGGCGTTCTTCTGGGGTTCGCTGGTGCGCGTGGCGCTGCTGCACCACGTGACGTGGTCGATCAACTCGATCTGCCACGCGGTGGGCAAGCGGCCGTTCAAGTCGCGGGACCGTTCGGGGAACGTGTGGTGGCTGGCCGTGCTGTCGTGCGGGGAGTCCTGGCACAACCTGCACCACGCGGACCCGACGTCGGCGCGGCACGGGGTGCTGCGCGGCCAGGTGGATTCGAGTGCGCGGCTGATCCGCTGGTTCGAGCTGCTGGGGTGGGCCTCTGACGTGCGCTGGCCGTCCGAGGCGAGGATCGACGCCCGGCGCAGGGAAAAGACGCCGAACGCGGCATGATGGGGGACGTGGCGATCGACGGCAGCAGTTCCAGCAGCGACAAGCCCAGGCGAGGACGCCGGGTCCGGATGACGGGCGCCGAACGGCGCCAGCAACTGCTGGACATCGGCCGCACCCTGTTCGCGGAGAAGGGCTTCGAGGGCACTTCGGTGGAGGAGATCGCGGCGAAGGCCGGGGTGTCCAAGCCCGTGGTGTACGAGCACTTCGGCGGCAAGGAGGGCCTGTACGCGGTGGTCGTGGACCGCGAGATGCGACAGCTGCTGGACGGGGTGACGGGCGCGCTGACGGCCGGACACCCGCGGGAGCTGCTGGAGCAGGCCGCGTTCGCGCTGCTGGACTACATCGAGAACTACACGGACGGTTTCCGGATCCTGGTGCGGGATTCGCCGGTGGCGCAGTCGACGGGCACGTTCGCTTCGCTGATCAGTGACATCGCCACGCAGGTGGAGGACATCCTGGGGCTGGAGTTCAAGGCCCGGGGCTTCGATCCGAAGCTGGCGCCGCTGTACGCGCAGGCGCTGGTCGGGATGGTGGCGCTGACGGGCCAGTGGTGGCTGGAGACGCGGCGGCCGAAGAAGGCGGAGGTGGCGGCGCACCTGGTGAACCTGGCCTGGCACGGGCTGGAGAACCTGGAGGCGCGGCCGCGGCTGGTGGGCCACCGCAAGAGCTGAGGTCCGTACGGGCTGCCAGGACGGACCCGTGCACGACGGCGCCCCGTCACCGGTCGTTCCGGTGGCGGGGCGCCGTCGCGTCGTGCGGGTCCGTCGGTCCGTCGGTCCGTCGGTCCGTCAGCCGGCCGCCGGGCCGCCGGCGTCGGGGGCGAGGGGCTCCAGGAATTCGAGCCGGTTGCCGACGGGGTCGTGGGAGTAGAAGCGCCGGTGGCCCGGCAGGTTGTCGTCCCAGACGACGTCGGCGCCGCGTTCGCGGAGTCTGCCGGCGTACTCCTCGATGCCGGTCACCCGCAGGCCGGGGTGGGCTTTGCGGGCCGGCCGGAAGTCCTCTTCCACGCCCAAGTGCAGCTGTACGCCTCCGGCGGTGAACCAGCAGCCCCCGCGCGCGGCGAGGACGGGGGGTTTGGAGATCTCCCGCATGCCCAGGACGTCTTGGTAGTACGCGCGGAGCTTGTCCTCCGATCCGGGCGGGGCGGCGAGTTGGACGTGGTCGACTGCGGTCAGCACGGTCATGCCTCCTTGTGGGCGATGGCGAAGATGCGGCGGAACGGGAAGACGGTGCCCCGCGGGCCCGGCGGGTACGCGGCGCGCAGGGCCTCGCGGTATTCGGCGAGGAAGCGGTCGACGGCCTCGCGGTCGTCGCCGAGGGCGGTGAGGACGGGCCGCAGGGCGGTGCCCTTGACCCAGTCGAGGACGGGGTCGGCGCCCTGGAGGAGCTGGGAGTACGTGGTCTCCCAGACGTCGACGGCGCAGCCGAGTTCGGTGAAGCGGGCCAGGTACTCGGCGGGTTCGAGGATGTGGATGTAGCGCGCGCCGTGTCCGGCGAGGCGGTCGCGCCAGCGCGGGGTGTCGCACAGTTCGGCGAGGAGGCGGTGGCTGGGGGCGGTGAAGTTGCCGGGGATCTGGAAGGCGAAGGTGCCGCCGGGGCGCAGGCCGTTGATCCAGGCGGCGAAGGAACCGGGGTGGCTGGGCACCCACTGGAGGGCCGCGTTGGACACGATGAGGTCGTACGTCTCCTCGGGCATCCAGTCGGCGAGGTCGGCGCGGCGGAAGTCGAGCAGGCCGCCGCCGGGGGTGGGTCCGGCGTGCTCGGCGGTGGCGCGCTGGAGCATCTGCGGCGAGAGGTCGAAGCCCGTGATGCGGGCGTCGGGCCAGCGGTCGGCGAGGAGCGCGGTGACGTTGCCGGGGCCGCAGCCGAGGTCGGCGATGCGCGCGGGCCGGGTGGGGAGCTCGGGTATGCGGTTCATCAGGTCGAGGAAGGGGCGCGTGCGGTGGCCGGCGTGGCGGAGGTACTGCTGGGGGTCCCAGACGGGTGCGGAGCCGTCCATGGCGTGGGGGCGCACGGCCGGCGCGATATCGGAATGCATGTTCGAGCCTCCCTACTGGTGGGGCGATCGGAAGCGGAAGCTGTTCCGGCCACCTCCATGCCCCATGCTCGTCCAGACTATATCTCGACGTCAAGATTCTTGGTTTGAAGAGACTTCATGTCGACAGACCACGTACACTGATCGGCATGGAGGACGAGGTCGACCGACTGGTCGCGGCATGGCGACGAGAGCGCCCTGACCTCGACGTGGAACCGCTCGAAGTGCTCAGCCGCGTCAGCCGGCTCGCGCGCCACCTCGACCGGGCTCGCAGGCTCGCCTTCTCCGAGCACGGCCTGGAGCCGTGGGAGTTCGACGTCCTGACCTCGCTGCGGCGCGCGGGCGCGCCCTACCAGCTCTCTCCCGGACAGTTGCTGACGCAGACGCTCGTCACCTCCGGCACCATGACCAATCGCATCGACCGGCTCGCCAAGAAGGGCCTCGTCGAGCGGCTGCCCGACCCCAGCGACCGGCGCGGGGTGCTGGTACGGCTGACGCCCGAGGGGCGCGACCGCGCCGACCAGTCCCTGGCGGGACTGCTGGCCCAGGAACGCGCGATCCTGGCCCAGCTCTCCACGACGCAGCGGGGCGAGCTCGCCGGGCTGCTACGCCAGTTGACCGCTCCGTTCGACAACATCCCCGGCTAGCTCCGCGGGGCGCACCCCGGCCCGCCTGGCCAGTGCCACGGCGGCCAGGGTGGAGTGCACCCCGAGCTTGCCCAGCACGTTCTGCATGTGCGTGCGGACGGTGTGCGGGGACAGGAACAGCCGCGCGGCCACGTCCTTGCGGCCCAGCCCCGCCACCATGCAGCGCAGCACCTCGTGCTCGCGCGGGGTGAGGGACTCCACGAGCCGCTCGCTGTCCGTACGGTGCTTGCGGGCGGCGGTCAGCTCCCGCAGCACCCCGGTGAGCAGCGCGGGCGGCAGGTGGGTCTCCTCGCGCAGCACCCCGCGGATGACGGCCAGCAGGCGCGAGAGCGAGCAGTCCTTCGCCACCCACCCCGAGGCGCCCGCCTGGAGGGCCAGCGCGGCCCGGCGGGGGTCGTCGCGCTCGGCCAGGACCACGGTGCGCACGCCGGGGTGCGCCACCCGCACCCCGGCGACGAGGGCGATCCCGTCGGCCGGCGGCGCCGGGCCGGAGCCCGCCTCCCGCTGGCCGGGCACGGCGCCCGACGCGGCCGCGCCGGTGCCGAGGTCGGCGTCGACGAGCAGCACGTCGTAGCGGCGGCCTTCCGCCACCGCGCGCTCCAGGCAGCGCGAAGCCGCGGGACCGCTGCCGGCCGCGGACACGTCCACGTCCGGCTCGGCCGCGAGCGCGGCTGCCAGAGACTCGGCGAAGATGCGGTGGCCGTCGACCACCAGGACCCGGATACGAACCACAAAACCCCCAAGGGTCGGGGAACGGACGACTACGGGTACGGCGCCGGCCGGGTGGCCCACAGCCCCCGCGGCCGCCGCCGCGACATCTGTGCACTACCCCGGACCGGACGCCGTACCCGGCGTGTCTCGACCCCTGAACAACTCCGGCCCCCACCGGTGTCACGCATCAGCGTAGAGCGGGGGGCGTCCCGCGGTTGGCCGAATAGCAGAAGTTTTTCGAGCGATTTTCCGGTGGGACGGTCCACAACGGCCTTGGTGGTGGCTTGTTCTCAACCCTCGGGGCGGCCCTTGAGGCGGATTTCCGACCGGCGCGTGCCACGGGCAGTTGCACGGGGTGCATTTCGCCCGGCGTACGCACGCCGGGCGCCCGCGCGCGGCGCCTGCCTGCCGCGCCCGGCCCCAACGCGCGCGCCCCCCCGGACCAACGCGCGCGCCCCCCGCACCGTCGGGTGCGGGGGGCGCGCGGAAGGGGCCGGCGGGTCAGGAACGCCGCTCGCGGGCGAAGTTCCAGGCGTCCGTCACGATGTTGGTGAGGTCCGAGCGGGTCGGGGTCCAGCCGAGGCGCTCGTGCGCCGTACGGGCGGAGGCGACGAGGACCGCCGGGTCCCCGGCGCGGCGCGGGGCGACGACCTCGGGGATCTCCCGGCCGGTGACCTTGCGGACCGTCTCGATCACCTCGCGGACCGAGAAGCCGCTGCCGTTGCCGAGGTTGCACACCAGGTGCTCGCCCTCGGCGGCGACGCGCAGCGCGGCCAGGTGGGCCTCCGCCAGGTCGGCGACGTGGATGTAGTCGCGGACGCAGGTGCCGTCGGGGGTCGGGTAGTCGTCGCCGAACACCGAGATGGACTCGCGCTCCCCGAGGGCGACCTGGAGCACCAGCGGGATCAGGTGCGTCTCGGGGTCGTGGCGCTCGCCGAACTCGCGGTAGGCGCCGGCCACGTTGAAGTAGCGCAGCGAGACCGCCGCGAGGCCGTGCGCCGCGCACTCCCCCGCGATCATGTGGTCGACGGCCAGCTTCGAGGCGCCGTACGGGTTGGTCGGCGCGGTCACCGAGGCCTCCGTCAGCGCCCCGCCGGACGGCTCGCCGTAGGTGGCGGCGGTGGAGGAGAAGACGAGGCGGCGCACCCCGGCCTCCCGCATCGCGGTCAGCAGGGCGAGGGTGCCGCCGACGTTGTTGTCCCAGTACTTGCCGGGGTTCACCACGGACTCGCCGACCTGCGAGGACGCCGCGAAGTGCAGTACCGCGTCGTAGGAGGGGTCCAGGTGGTCGGCGGCGTCCTGGATGCGGCCGTCGACCAGGGTGGCGCCGGCGGGGACGCCCTCGGCGAAGCCCGTGGAGAGGTTGTCGAGGATGGTCACCTCGTGTCCGGCCTCCAGCAGATGGGCTGCCACGACGCTGCCCACGTATCCGGCGCCGCCGGTGACCAGGTACTTGCTCACTCGCACTCCTACCTCTCGCGCAGGCACGCGGATGCGCGTGCTCTGGTGACTGGCTTACCGGATTCCACGCCTCCGGGGAAATCGCGGCCGTCCCGGCACGTTACCCGGACGGCCCGGAGCGGCCCCGGCGGGCCGGTTCGGGCCCGGGTCGGCTCGGTCCCCGGACAGCTCGGTCCCCGGACGGCTCAGTCCCCGGACGGCTCGGTCCCGGGATCCTGCGGCCGCTGCCGCACGGGCAGCGCCACCCGGTCCAGCAGCCCGGTACGCGCGGCCAGCGCGGCGGCCTCCAGCCGTGACCCCACGCCGAGCTTCATCAGTACCCGCTGCACATGTGTACGGGCTGTGCTCGGCGCGATGGCCATGCCGGCCGCGATCAGCCGGGTGTCCTCGCCCTCCGCGACCCTGACCAGCACCTCGACCTCCCGCGGCGTCAGCAGCCGCAGCAGCCTGCTGCCCTCGTCGTCGGGCTGCGCCGAGGGGTTCAGCAGCTCCGCGAAGGCCCCCTGGAGCAGCTGCGGGGCGATGGCGGCCTCCCCCGCCCGGGCCTTGGCCAGGGCCCGCTCGACGCCCTCGATGCGCTCGTCCTGGCGTACGTACCCCGAGGCGCCCGCCGCGAAGGCCGCGGCTATCCCGCGCGGGCTCGGCACGGGGCCCAGTACCACCACGGCGATCTGCGGGCGCTCCCGTTTGATCCGCACCACCGGCTCGAAGACCCCGGGCTCCGCCGGGGCCGCGGTGCCGAACAGGCACACCTCGGGGGCGCGGCCGATGACCAGTTCGGCGGCTCCGGCCGCCGGCGCGGCCGCCGCGAGCACGCGGTGCCCGCGCAGCTTCAGGGCCGAGGCGAGCGCCTCGGCCAGCAGACGGTGCTCGTCGACCACCATGACCCGTACGCCCATCAAGGCTCCCACCCCAGATCCTTCTGACCCGGCAAGCTACACGCTTGTTCGACGGGGCGTGCCGGTTACCGCGCGAAAGCCCCCGATCGGTCGGCACCGTCCGGGGGCTCTCGGCGAAGGGGGAGGGCGGGCGTCAGCTCGCCGCGAAGGAGACGAAGAGGAACTCCGGGTCGGACTTCTCCGAGTACGGCTTGCGCACCGTGGTGCGGGCGATGAACAGGCGCCCGTTGTGGTAGCGGAACTCCGAGTGGTCCAGCGAGAAGGCGGTCTCGATGCGCTGGCTGGCCTTGTCCACCGGGTTCTGCATGAGCAGGGTCTCCTTCATCGTCTTGCCGTCGATGCTGACGACCTGGCCGCCGCCGTCGTACGGGGGCACCTTGTAGGCGATGATGTTGGACCCGTCCATGCGCAGCGGGTACATGGTGTACTTCTCGCCCGCGTCGGCCCGGTCGCTGGTGGGCTTGCCGGTCTCCAGGTCGAAGGAGACGATCTCGTTGGTGCGGCCGACGGAGGCCGTGCCCTGGTGCTCGTACGACGGCAGGTAGACCTTGCCGTTGCCGACGACCATCTTCGAGCACTGCTCCACCTCGGTGGCGGGGCACTTGGGGGCGTAGCTGCCGCCGGCGAGGCCGATGCGGGTCTTGAGCTGGCCCGCGTCGTCGACGACGAACAGGTCGCTGACGTTGGTGGCGTTCTTGGCGGTGTTGCCGACGTTGGCGGCGATGATGAGCGGCTTGGTGGAGATGATGCCGGCCCACTCGATGCCCGCGGACAGCTTGTACTGGTACTTCGGTGCGCCGGTGGCGGGGTCGAGGGCCTGCGCGTACAGGGTCGGGCTGGAGCCGCGGCCGCACTTGCGCAGGACGGCGAGGGCCTCGCCGCCGGCGTAGCCCATGTCGTAGCAGCCTTCGCCGTCGGTCTTCGGGGTCCACAGGGACTTGCCGTCGGCGAGGTTCCAGGCGGCGCCGCCGGACAGGCCGCCCGCGGCGACGGTCTGGCCGCTGATGGTGACCTCGCTGAAGGAGACCGGCCTGTCGCCGCCGGTGGCGGACTTGGCGTTGGCGGACCAGAGGAGCTTCCCGGTGTTCAGGTCGATGACGCCGACCTGGGTGCACTGGGGGTACTTCTTCTCGTTGGTCGCCATGCCCTCCTCGAAGAGGATGGCGGTCTTGTTGTCGCTGATGTGCTTGGTGGCGCCGCAGACGTTGGCGGGGAGCGGGAGCTCCCACTTCTTGCCGCCGTCGACGAGGTTGTATCCGACGACCTTCGCCAGGTCGGACTTGGCGTAGGTGGTGTCGGTCAGCCAGGAGCCGTCGACGGAGACCACGTCGGCCGGGGCCGGGCTGGGGACGTTGACCAGCGACTTCGACTTGGGGTTGGACGGGACCTTCTCGCTGCCGGGGGTGCCGGCGGGGGCCTTGTCGCCGTCGGGGGAGCCGCTGGCGCCGTTGGCCGTGGGCTGTCCGCCGCCGCCGTCGTCCCCGGAGACGTACCAGAATCCGCCGCCGATGATGAGCGCCATGGCCAGTACGGCCGCGCCGACGATCGCCAGCTGGTTGCGCTTGTCGTTGCTGCCGCCGCCCGCGGAGTACTGGGGCTGGGCCGGGGCCTGGAGCGTGCTGGGCTGCTGCTGCGGGTAGCCGTAGCCGGGCTGTGCCTGGGGCTGCGGGTAGCCGTAGCCGGCCTGGGGGGCCGGGACGGTGGGCGGCTGGGCCGGGGGCTGCGGGGGGCCGGGCGGCGGCGGGGGGCCGCCGAAACCACCGGAGGGCGGCTGGCTGGGGGGCGGCGGGGTACTCATCGCTTGCTACTGCCTCTCGGTGGGGCGCTCGGTGGGACGCTCGGTGGGCTCGTTCACTTGCCGAAGACCATCAGGAGCCGCTCCTCCGTGTTGTTGCCGTTCAGCCTGGTGGTGGAGGTGAAGTACCGGCCGTCCTCGAAGGCCCGCACCTGGAAGGTGGTCATGGCGCTCTCGATCTTCGCGGAGGGGCCGGAGGGCATGCGCAGCAGCGTCTTGGGCGCACCGCCGCCGACCGCCATGGAGACGATCTCGCCGGGTTCGTCGAGGGCGCCGGCACGGTAGGCGATGAGCTGGCCGTTGCCCGCCTTGACCGGGTACCAGTTGCGCTTGTCGCCGGCCTTCTGCCGCCACTTGGCCTTGCCGGTGGCGAGGTCGAAGGCGACGACCTCGTTGTCGAAGCCCTTGCTGGTGGTGGTGCGCAGGTAGAGGGTGTCGCCGTCGACCACGGAGTTGCCGCAGCCCTGGAGGTTGTCGGAGCTGCCGGCGTTGCAGTTGGTCTCGAAGGAGCCCTCGGCGGACATGCTGGCGCGCTTCTTGCCGTCGGGCGTCAGGGAGATGATGGCCCGCTTGTTGTCGTCCGCGTTGTTGAGGTTCCGGTTGGTGATGTCGAGGACGATCGGGGAGACGGACAGGACGCTGCCGACGCGGTAGCCCTTGGGCAGCCGGTAGGACCAGGTCTTCTTGCCGGTGACCGGGTCGGCGTCCTGGATCTCGTAGGTCTTGTCCTCGTCCATGCACAGGGCGATGGCGAGCAGTTTGCCGTTGCCGGCGGCGTACTGGGTCGGCTGGCAGCCCTCGGGGGTGTTGCCGGAGAAGAGCTTGTCGCCGGTGCCGAGCTTGTGGACGGTGGCGTTGGCCATCCGGTTGACGACGAAGACGTCGCCGGTGAGGGCCATGGAGACGGAGCCGCCGCCGTCGAAGAGGTTCTCCTTGGCGAGCTCCTTGGTCCATCCCTCCTTGCCGGCCTTCAGGTCGATGAGCTTCATCTGGTTGCAGGTGGCGTTGGAGCCCTCGCCGTCCTTGACGGTGAGGACGGTCTTGCCGTCGGGGGTGGTCTGGTCGGCCCAGCCGCAGATCTCCGTCGGGAAGTCGAGCTTCCACTTCTCCTTGCCGTCGGTGACGGCGTAGGCGATGAGGGATTTGCCGACGGTCTTGACGACGGTGTCGCCGGCCACCCACATCGCCGGGGCGGGAATGCCCGTGTCGCCGGCGGCCAGGAGCTTGGCCGTCTTGAGCCACAGCGCCTTGTCCTCGCCGGGCTTGCGGCCCGCGTTGAGGTCGGTCTGCTCGGCCATGCCGTTGCCGCTGCCGTCGCCCTTGTCCACGGACGGGGAGCCCGAGGGCTTGGGGTCGGCGGGCGCCGAGCCCTGCGCGGCGGGCTTCTTGCCGCCGTCGTCGTCGCTCAGGAAGGTGAACCAGGCGCCGGTGCCGAGTACGAGGACGCCCGCGACGGCCGCCGCGACGACGGCCGCGCCCTTGCGCCGGCCCCGTCCGCCGGGTGCCGGCGGGCCGGGGGGCATGCCCGGCCCGGGCGGCGGGAAGCCGTGGCCGCCCTGCTGGGACAGCGGCTGCGGCACCGTCGCCGGCTGCTGGACGGGCTGCTGCGGCACCGTCGGGGGCTGCTGCGCGTACGGGTTGGCGCCCTGCGGCGGGTATCCGTAGCCCTGCTGCGGCGGTCCGGGCAGGTGCCCGTAACCGGAAGGGGAGGGCGGCTGGTTCGGCGGCTGGGGCGGCTCGGTCATCAGCGCATACCTTCGGGTTCGGGCGGTGGGGGCGGTCCGGGAGATCGAAAAGAACCGACCCTTTCTATCACTCGTGGCCGGTACGCACCGGGCCGGTCGCACCCCTGTTCCCAAGGGAGGACCGGCCCGTGACACGGCCGTTATCCACCCGGCCGGCGCATTCCGGGGCCCCGAGGACCCCCTTGGACTCAGGCCTCTTCGGCCAGTTCCAGCCAGCGCATCTCCAAGTCGTCGCGCTCGGAGATGAGTTCCCGCAGCTCCGCGTCGAGCTTGGCGACCTTGTCGTAGTCGGTGGAGTGCTCGGCGATCTGCGCGTGCAGGTTCGTCTCGCGGTCCGACATCTTGTTGAGCTGCCGCTCGATCTTCTGGAGTTCCTTCTTCGCGGCGCGCGAGTCTCCCGAGGACGTCGACTTGGCGGCGGCGGCCGGGGCCGGCGCCGGGGCGGCGGCCTCGATCATCCGCTGGCGGCGCTCCAGGTACTCGTCCAGGCCGCGCGGCAGCATCCGCAGGCTCGCGTCGCCGAGCAGCGCCATCACCGTGTCGGTGGTGCGCTCGATGAAGAACCGGTCGTGGGAGATCACGATCATCGAGCCCGGCCAGCCGTCGAGGAGGTCCTCCAGCTGGGTGAGGGTCTCGATGTCGAGGTCGTTGGTGGGCTCGTCGAGGAAGAGGACGTTGGGCTCGTCCATCAGCAGGCGCAGGATCTGCAGCCGGCGCCGCTCACCGCCGGACAGGTCGCCGACCGGCGTCCACTGCTTCTCCTTGGTGAACCCGAACTGCTCGCACAGCTGGCCCGCCGTCATCTCGCGGCCCTTGCCGAGGTCGACGCGGTCGCGGACGCGCTGGACGGCCTCCAGGACGCGCAGCGAGGGGTCGAGCTCGCCGACCTCCTGGGAGAGGTAGGCCAGGCGCACGGTCTTGCCGACGGTGACGGAGCCCTCGGCGGGCTGGGCCTCGCCCTGGGTGCGGGCGGCCTCGGCGAGGGCCCGCAGCAGGGAGGTCTTGCCGGCGCCGTTGACGCCGACGAGGCCGACGCGGTCACCGGGACCCAGGTGCCAGGTGAGGTGCTTGAGCAGGGTCTTGGGGCCGGCCTGGACGGTGACGTTCTCCAGGTCGAAGACGGTCTTGCCGAGGCGGGCGTTGGCGAAGCGCATCAGCTCGGACTTGTCGCGCGGCTCCGGCACGTCGGCGATCAGCTCGTTGGCCGCCTCGATGCGGTAGCGGGGCTTGGAGGTCCGGGCGGGGGCGCCGCGGCGCAGCCAGGCCAGCTCCTTGCGCATCAGGTTCTGCCGCTTGACCTCTTCGGTGGCGGCGATCCGCTCGCGCTCGGCGCGGGCGAAGACGTAGTCGCTGTAGCCGCCCTCGTACTCGAAGACGTCACCGCGCTGCACGTCCCACATGCGGGTGCAGACCTGGTCGAGGAACCAGCGGTCGTGGGTGACGCAGACGAGGGCGGAGCGGCGGGTCTGGAGGTGGCCGGCCAGCCAGGAGATGCCCTCGACGTCGAGGTGGTTGGTGGGCTCGTCGAGGACGAGGAGGTCCTGGTCGGCCATGAGCAGCTTGGCGAGCGCGATGCGGCGGCGCTCGCCGCCGGACAGCGGGCCGATGACGGTGTCCAGGCCCTGGCCGAAGCCGGGCAGGTCCAGGCCGCCGAAGAGACCGGTGAGGACGTCGCGGATCTTGGCGTTGCCGGCCCACTCGTGGTCGGCCATGTCGCCGATGATCTCGTGCCGGACGGTCGCGGCCGGATCGAGGGAGTCGTGCTGGGTGAGCACGCCCATCTGCAGGCTGCCGCTCTGCGTGACGCGGCCGGAGTCGGGCTCCTCCAGCTTGGCCAGCATCCGGATCAGGGTGGTCTTGCCGTCGCCGTTGCGGCCGACGACGCCGATCCGGTCTCCCTCGGACACGCCGAGGGAGATGCCGTCGAGCAGGGTACGGGTGCCGTACACCTTGCTGACTGCCTCGACATTGACCAGATTGACGGCCATCAGACGCGCTCCAGGGAAAGGGTGTGGATCAGCCCCTCAGCCTAACCCTCCGGGCCGACGCGGAACGTTCCACCAGCCAGGCGCCCCCCACTGCCATGCCGATGGCGGCGGGTGCGGTCACCGGGAAGGCGATCAGGACGGCGGTGTGGCCCTCCAGGAGCCCGCCGAGGCCGGTCATGGACAGTCCGAGGATCCCCAGCAGGCACAGGGTGGTGCCCAGCGCGGCGGCGGGCCCGCTGCCGCGGGTGCCGCCGCCGGTCCGGGGCGGGCCGCCGGCGGGGGCGGCGGGTACCGCCCGGGGCGCCTCGAAGCGGCGGAAGCAGGCGACGAGCGCGGCGGTGAGGGCGGCCGCGAGGAGGATCCGCGGCGGCACCTGCGCCCACCAGGCGGCGGTGGCCGGCTCGGGGAGCGCCAGACCGAGGGCGAGCTGGGCGGCGTACACGCCGAGCATGGCGGTGAGGTGCCACAGGAAGGCGGTCATGGCGATGCCGTTGGCGGCGACGACCCCGCGCCACGCGCGCGGCCGGGCCAGCCACGCCGTCGCGGGCCGGGCGAGCAGCTGGACGGCGCCGACCAGCCACATGCCGTGGCAGAGCAGGGCGAGGGTGGGCGGGGCCATGTTGGACACCTTCTCCCCCGGCATCCCGACCATGGACAGCGGATACGGTCCGGCCGCCACCAGCAGCACGGCCCCGGCGAGCCCGGCGGCGCCCAGGAGCGCGGGACGGGTGATGCGGCCGTCGGCGCGCAGGAAGCCGAGCTGGTGCACGGCGAGCCAGACGAAGGCGAAGTTCAGGAACTCCGCGTAGGGGACGCCGAACGCGAAGCGCAGTACGTCGACCAGGGCCGCGGCGCCGGCCAGGGCGGCGAAGGCGCCCCAGCCCCAGCGGGCGTGCAGTCTCAGCAGCGGCGGGGTGAGGGCCACCATCGCGAGGTAGATCCCGATGAACCACAGCGGCTGCGTGACCATCCGCAGCGCGGCGCCGGCCAGCCGGCCGCCGTCCGCCCCGGCGAGCTGCACGAGCAGCGCGAACGCGGCCCAGACGAGGACGAAGACCAGGGTGGGCCGCAGCAGCCGCTGGAGGCGGGCGCGCAGGAAGGCCGCGTAGACGGGCCGGCCCTCGCCGCGGCGTTCCAGCGAACGGTACGAGAGGGCGTGTGAGAACCCGCCGACGAAGAAGAACACCGGCATGACCTGGAGCCCCCAGGTGAGCACCTGGAGCGGGGGCACCAGCGCGAGCAGGTTCCCTATGCCGTCGGAGCTGACGGCGGCCATCAGCCAGTGCCCGCACACGACGGTGGCGAGCGAGGCGACCCGGAGCAGGTCCACGTACCGGTCGCGGGAGGCGGGCGTGGCGGCGGCCATGCCGCGTGCGCTGACTGTCATGCCCACTACGGTCGCGGGCGGACCCCGGGCCGCGACAGGGCGCGGGTACTCATCCCGCGCCTAGGTAGCCGGTTGCGGAGAACCCGCCGGCCCGGCGCCGCCCCCGACGCACGCCCCGACGCACGCCCCGGCACCGGCCCGCCGCCGGCCCGCGTGTCAGGAGACGGCCGTGGCCCCCGGCGCCGGGGAGGAGGTGACCCGGGTGGCACGGCAGGTGCCGGAGGCCTCCAGCGCGGCGGCTACCTTCGCGGCGGACTCCGCGTCCCGGACCAGGAAGGCCGTCGTCGGCCCCGAACCGGACACCAGCCCGGCCAGCGCACCCGCGTCGGCGCCCGCCGCGAGGGTGTCGGCCAGCTGCGGGCGCAGCGACAGCGCGGCGGCCTGGAGGCCGTTCGACCCGGGCAGCGCGGCGGCCAGCGCGTCGGCGTCGCCCGAGGCGAGGGCCGCGAGCAGCGCCGGGGAGGCCTCGGGCGCGGGCACGTCCGTACCGGCGGTGAGCCGGTCGAACTCCCGGAACACCGCCGGGGTGGACAGGCCGCCGTCGGCGACCGCGAACACCCAGTGGAACCGGCCGGCGTCCACCGGGGTCAGGAACTCGCCGCGGCCGGTGCCGAGCGCGGCGCCGCCCACGAGGCTGAAGGGGACGTCGCTGCCCAGCTCCGCGCAGATCGCGAGCAGTTCCTCGCGCGGGGTGTCCAGCTTCCACAGCAGGTCGCACGCCAGCAGCGCGCCCGCCCCGTCGGCGCTGCCGCCGGCCATGCCGCCGGCCACGGGGATGTTCTTCGCGATGTGGAGGTGGACGGCCGGCTCGATGCCGGCCCGGGCCGCCAGGAGCTCGGCGGCGCGCGCCGCGAGGTTGGTGCGGTCCAGCGGCACCTGGTCGGAGTCGGGGCCCTCGCAGGTCACCGTCAGCGCGTCGGCCGGGGTCGCGGTGACCTCGTCGAACAGGGAGACGGCCAGGAAGACGTTGGCGAGGTCGTGGAAGCCGTCGGGGCGGGCGGCGCCCACCGCCAGCTGGACGTTGACCTTCGCGGGGACGCGTACCGTCACGCTCACAGCGCGGGCCTCTCGACGGCCGGCTTGTGCTCGGCGATCGCGGCGAACTGCTCCACCGTCAGGGACTCCCCGCGCGCCAGCGGCGAGACGCCCGCGGCGACCAGCGCCTGTTCGGCGGCGGCGGCCGAACCGGCCCAGCCGGCGAGCGCGGCGCGCAGGCCCTTGCGGCGCTGTGCGAACGCGGCGTCGACCACCGCGAAGACCTCGGCCTTGGAGGCGGTGGTCTTGACGGGCTCGGAGCGCCGTACGAGGGAGACGAGGCCGGAGTCGACGTTCGGCGCGGGCCAGAAGACGTTGCGGCCGATGGCCCCGGCCCGCTTGACGTCCGCGTACCAGGCGGCCTTGACCGAGGGCACCCCGTACACCTTGTTGCCGGGGCGGGCGGCGAGCCGGTCGGCGACCTCGGACTGGACCATGACGAGGGTCCGCTCGATGCTCGGGAAGCGGTCGAGCATGGTCAGCAGAACCGGCACGGCCACGTTGTAGGGGAGGTTCGCGACGAGCGCGGTCGGCGCCGGGCCGGGCAGCTCGGTGACGAGCATCGCGTCGGAGTGGACCAGCGCGAAGCGGTCCTTCTTGTGCGGCATCCGCGCCTCGATGGTGGCGGGCAGCGCGGCGGCGAGGATGTCGTCGATCTCGACGGCGGTCACCCGGTCGGCGGCCTCCAGCAGGGCGAGCGTCAGCGAGCCGAGGCCCGGTCCGACCTCCACGACCACGTCGTCCGGACGCACCCCGGCGGTGCGCACGATCCGGCGCACCGTGTTGGCGTCGATGACGAAGTTCTGGCCCTTCTGCTTCGTCGGGCGGACGCCGAGGACGGCGGCCAGCTCTCGGATGTCGGCCGGCCCGAGGAGGGCGTCGGAAGGGGCCTCGGAGGTCTGGTGGGGCTGCTGCTCTGCGGTGCTCACCGCTCAAGCCTACGGCCGCAGTGCGGCCACGGACTCGCCCCCCGCTGCACGTAGAGCTTCTTCGCCCGGTACGTCTGCTCCGAGGCCGGTGCGTCCTGCGGGCGGCCGCTGCCGCCGAGGGCCCGCCAGGTGCTGACGTCGAACTGGTAGAGGCCGCCGTAGGTGCCGGACGGGTCGGTGGCGGAGGGGCGGCCCCCGGACTCGCACTGGGCCAGCGCGGACCAGTTGAGGCCGTCGGCGCCGGCGACGGAGGTGGGCAGCGGCTTCGTGCCGACCAGGACGCGCTGGCTGACGGGTTCCCGGACGACCTCCTCGGCGATCTTCCGGGGCTGCTGGCGGACCCCGTTGACGGTACGAAGGGCGTAGGTGACCCGGCGCGCCCCGGGCCGCCCGACGCGTTCGACGACCTCGGTGCCGGCGAAGAGCCCGGCGTCCTCGACGCGTTCGGTCTCGTACGGGATGCGCTCCTCGCGGACCTCGCGGGTGCCGGTGATGCGCAGCACGGTGACGGTCTGGCCGTCGCGGGGGAAGGAGTCCGGGGGGACGGAGGTGGTGTCCTGGCCCTGGAGGGTGATGCCGGCCTGGTCGAGGGCTTCCTTGACGGTGGCGGCGTTGGTGCGGATGGTGCGTTCGCGGCCGTCGGCCATGAAGGTGACGCCGCGTTCGGTGCGCACGCCGAGGGTGAGGCCGGAGCGGGGGACGGTGGCGGTGCGGGGGGCGGAGAGGTAGGCGCCCTCGACGCGGACGCCGAGCTGGCGCAGGGCGCCGTCGACGGTGCGGGCGGTGGTCCACATCTGGCGGGTGGTGCCGTCGAGGGTGAGGCGCAGGGGGCGGCCGTAGCGGAGCACGACCTGCTGGCCGTCGTCGAGGGCGGAGCCTGGGGCGGGGGCGACGAGGTCGTGGGGGCCGACGCCGAGGCCTTCGGCTTCGAGGAGTTCGTCAACGCTCCCGGCGAAGGTGTGGAGGGTGCGGGGGACTCCGTCGACGGTGAGCCGCACGGCCTTGTCCGCGGCGACGAAGGCGGTGGTGCCGCCGGCCAGGAAGGCCACGACGAGGGCCTGCGGGACGATGCGCCGCCAGCTGTCGCGGGCTGTGGCGGCGCCCCGGCCGGCCGGGGCGGGGGCGGAGCGCCTGCGGCGGCCGGACCCGGCGCCGGGCGGGCGGCCGGGGGCGGGGTCGGCGCCTGGGGCGGCGGGCGGTGGCGGTGGCGGGGGTTCCGCGGTGCTGGTGCGGCGGCGTCCGCCGGCGGGGGCCGCCGCGCGGCGGCGGGCGGCCCGGCGGCCTTCGCCGCGGGGGGCGGGGACCTGCGGCTCGGGGGCGGCGGCGTACGGGTCCCCGTACGGGCCGTCGTACGGGTTCTCGTAAGGGCCGTCGTACGAGCCGTCGTGGCCGTCGTGGCTTGTGTCCGGAGCCGGGTCCGGCGCGGGGTCCGGCCAGGAGGCACGGCGGTGACTGCCCTGCGTTTCGCTCACGTCGCTCGCTCCACTGGTCCGGCCCCCGGCTGCTCGGGCACGGCACCCTAGCGGCAGGGGGCGTCACGCACCAAAGCCGTTCGACTACCCAGCGTGTCGGGCGAACGGCTGCGCGAAGGACGGGACGGGCGGGTGCCGGGGCGCGTCAGTAGCCGAAGGCGCGCGCCGTGTTGGCGGCGAGGGCGGTGGCCATGGCGTCCTCGTCGATGCCACGGACGGCGGCCATGGCCCGGACCGTCAGCGGAATGAGGTACGGGGCGTTCGGCCGTCCGCGGTAGGGCGCCGGGGTGAGGTACGGGGCGTCGGTCTCCACCAGCACCAGCTCCAGCGGGGCCACCGCGAGAGCCTCGCGCAGCGGCGCGGCGTTCTTGAAGGTGACGGTCCCGGCGAAGGACATGTAGTAGCCGGCGGCGGCGCACTCCCGGGCCATGTCGGCGTCGCCCGAGTAGCAGTGGAAGACGGTGCGCTCTGGGGCGCCCTCCTCGCGTAGCACGCGCAGTACGTCGGCGTGGGCGTCGCGGTCGTGGATGACGAGGGCCTTGCCCTGCCGCTTGGCGATCTCGATGTGGGCCCGGAAGGAACGCTCCTGCGCGGCCATCCCCTCGGGGCCGGTGCGGAAGTGGTCGAGGCCGGTCTCGCCGACCGCCTTGACGTGGTCCAGCGCGGCCAGCGCCTCGATCTCGGCGAGCGCGTCGTCGAGCGCCGCCTGGCCGCCGCCGGACCGGGCGCCCTGCCGGGACCACCCGTCGGGGTCTCCGTGGACGATGCGGGGCGCCTCGTTCGGGTGGAGCGCGACGGCGGCGTGGACGTTGGCGTGGGCTGCCGCGGTCTCGGCGGCCCAGCGCGAGCCCTTCACGTCGCAGCCCACCTGGACGACGGTGGTCACGCCCACGGAGGCGGCCTTCGCGAGGCCCTCCTCCACGGTGCCGGACTGCATGTCGAGGTGGGTGTGCGAGTCGGCCACCGCCACCCGCAGCGGCTCGGGCAGCGGGGGCGGGACGTCCTTCGACGCGGCCTTGGAGGCGGCGGCCGGGGAGGAGGAGGGGCTGGGGCTCATGAGCCGATCTTATGACCGCCTGAAGAGCCCGAGGAGGCGGGAGAGCGGGCCGCGGCGCCGCTCGGACGCGTCCACCGCCACCGGTCCGGGCGAGTCGTGCGACGGGATCCGGCGCTGCTTCGGCGGGCGGGGGGCGTTCTCGCCGGCCGGTACGGGTCCGGCGATCCCCGGGGCGATGCGGTGGTGGTAGAGCCGGTCGATCGTGCCGAGCACCGTGGAGACCTGGCCCGCGCGCATGATCCGTACGACGTGTCCGCCGCAGTTGAGGCAGGTCGGGTTCGACAGCGGGGAGGGCACCCGCTCGCCGTTCACCGTGTACATGATGAACGGCTCGCCCTTGCCGTCGACGTGGTGCTCTATCGCGTACGCCTGCTCCCAGCCGTAGCCGCACTTCATGCACGCGAACGAGTAGGCCTCGTGCACGGTCTGCACGCCGGAGGTGGTGGGAACAGGTGCCGGTCCCGCGGCCGTGGCGGGTACCGGGGTGTCTGCGATCTCACTCATGCCAGCTCCTCTTGTTCCACTGGTGCCACTGCCAGTGGACGCCTCTTCGGGCGGGAGCGCATCAGGCCCTGTCCAGTAATGGACGGCCTTTGGCCGAGTCATGCCCAAAGGGGCCGGTGCGCGGTCTGAGCTTTGCTTTTCAGGTTAGCTCTTTACCCACTCACGGCATCTTTTGTGTCGCATTCTTTGCCGCGACGACCGCGTCGAAGACGTCGCGCTTGGGTACGCCGGCCTCCGCCGCGACCGCCGCGATGGCCTCCTTGCGGCGCTCGCCGGCCTCCTCGCGCACGCGCACGCGGCGCACGAGCTCCTCGTCGTCCACGTCGCCGGGCGCGGCCGCCGGCGCGCCCTCGACCACGATGGTGATCTCGCCGCGCACCCCCTCGGCCGCCCACGCGGCGAGGTCGCCGAGTCCGCCCCGCTTGACCTCCTCGTAGGTCTTGGTCAGCTCGCGGCACACGGCGGCCCGCCGGCCGGCGCCGAACACCTCGGCCATGGCCGCCAGGGTGTCGTCCAGCCGGTGCGGCGCCTCGAAGTAGACGAGGGTGCGCCGCTCGCCCTCCACCTCGCGGAGCCGGCCCAGCCGCTCGCCCGCCTTGCGCGGCAGGAAGCCCTCGAAGCAGAAGCGGTCCACGGGCAGCCCGGACAGGGCGAGCGCGGTGAGCACGGCGGACGGCCCGGGCACCGCGGTGACCTTGATGTCCTTCTCGACGGCGGCGGCGACCAGCCGGTAGCCGGGGTCGGAGACCGAGGGCATTCCGGCGTCGGTCACCAGGAGCACCCGCCGGCCGGCCTCCAGGGCCTCGACCAGTTCGGGGGTGCGGGCGGACTCGTTGCCCTCGAAGTACGACAGGACGCGCCCGGTGGTGTGCACGCCGAGCCCCTGCGTGAGCCGGCGCAGCCGCCGGGTGTCCTCGGCGGCGATCACGTCGGCCCGCTCCAGCTCGGCCGCGAGCCGGGGCGGGGCGTCGGCGAGATCGCCGATGGGGGTCCCGGCGAGGACGAGTACGCCGTGGGAGGAAGGGGCTTCGGCACCGCGGGGCTGGTCAGCTGTCACCGACTCATCCTCTCATTGGGGCTCGTGGGGGCTGGGGCTCCACAGGGGCGTTCCCTACGATGATCCGGTGACCAGTACCGCGACGCCGCCGCCCAGCCCCGCGGGGGCCCCGCCCGTCCGGCCGGGCGGAGGCGACTCCGAATACGAGCCGCCCGTGTGGCTGCGCCGCCTGCGCGGGTTCGGCTACGCGCCGGCAGCGCCGGTGACCGACGTCCGCACCCGCCTCGTGCCCCCGTACGCACGGCCGTCCGCACAGCTGTGGACGGCGCTCGGGATCCCCGAGGCGGGCCGGGGGACCTGGCAGCGGGTGATGGCCTGGGCGGGACCGCTGCTGATCACGCTGGTGGCGGGGGTGCTGCGGTTCACGCACCTGGGCAGCCCCAAGGCGGTGATATTCGACGAGACGTACTACGCCAAGGACGCGTGGGCCACCGTCAAGCAGGGCTACGAAGCCAGCTGGCCCAAGGATGTCGACAAGTCGATCCTGGCGAATCCCGACGCGGTACCGCTCCCCCTGGACCCCGGCTACGTCGTGCACCCGCCCGTCGGCAAATGGGTGATCGGCCTCGGCGAGTGGATGTTCGGCTTCACCCCCTTCGGCTGGCGTTTCATGACCGCGGTGCTCGGCACCCTGTCGGTGCTGCTGGTGTGCCGCATCGGCCGCCGGCTGTTCCGCTCCACCTCCCTCGGCTGCCTGGCGGGCGCGCTGCTGGCGGTCGACGGCCTGCACCTGGTGATGAGCCGGACCGCGCTGCTCGACCTGGTGCTGATGTTCTTCGTCCTGGCGGCCTTCGGGGCGCTGGTCGTCGACCGGGACAGGGCGCGCGCCCGGCTCGCCGCCGCGCTGCCGGTCGACGAGGAGGGCCGCGCCCGCCCCGACGTGACGATCGCGGAGACCCTGCGGCTGGGCTGGCGCCCGTACCGGCTGCTGGCCGGCGTCTGCCTGGGCCTGGCCTTCGGCACCAAGTGGAACGGCCTCGTGGTGCTGGCCTTCTTCGGGATCCTCACCGTCCTGTGGGACGCGGCCGCCCGCCGCACCGCCGGCGCGGGCGCCCCGTACGCGGCGATGCTGCGCCGCGACGCGCTGCCCGGCTTCCTGTCGACGGTGCCGGTGGCGATCGCCGTGTACGTGGCCTCCTGGACGGGCTGGATCCTCAGCCCGGACGACGGCAAGGGCGGCTACTTCCGCGACTGGGCCGCCAATAACGACCAGAACAGCGCGCTGTCCTTCCTCCCCGAGTGGCTGCGCAGCCTGTGGCACTACGAGACGGAGGTCTACAAGTTCCACGTGGGCCTGACCTCCGGCCACACCTACGAGTCGAACCCGTGGAGCTGGCTGGTCCTGGGCCGGCCCGTCTCCTACTTCTACGAGTCCCCCGCGCCCGGCACCGACGGCTGCCCGGCGTCCGCGGCCGGCAAGTGCGCCCGCGAGGTGCTGGCCCTCGGCACGCCGCTGCTGTGGTGGGCGGGCTGCTTCGCGCTGCTGTACGTGCTGTGGCGGTGGTTCTTCCGGCGCGACTGGCGGGCGGGCGCGATCGCGTGCGCGCTGGGCGCCGGCCTGCTGCCCTGGTTCAACTACCAGGAGCGGACCATCTTCTACTTCTACGCAGTGGTCTTCGTCCCCTACCTGTGCCTGGCGGTGGCGATGATGGTCGGTGCCCTGCTGGGCCCGGCGGGCTCCTCGGAGCGCCGGCGCGCGGTGGGCGCGATCGGCGCGGGCGTCCTCGTCCTCCTGATCATCTGGAACTTCATCTATTTCTGGCCGATCTACACAGGCCAGACCCTGCCCATGGACTCGTGGCGCGGCCGGATGTGGCTGGACAGCTGGATCTGACCCGTTACCGAGAGGTAAGGTCCCCTCACAGGTTCTTTGAACATGTTCAGAGAACGGGGGCTCCTGGGGAGGGGACGCAGTGAACGGGGCGGCAAAGGGTGCCATCGTCGGCGGGGTGTTCCTCGCGATGGTCGGCGGAACCGCGTACGGGGTGTACGCGCTGGTCGGGGACAGCGGCGACGGCGGCGCGGCGGGCGGCGACCGCGGTACGGGGAACAGCGCGGCCCCCGCCGCGAGGGCGAGTGGACCCGTCACGGACAAGGAGGCGGCCGCCACCGCGAAGGCCTTCCTGGCCGCGTGGGCGGCCGGCGACGACCGCACGGCCGCCGAGCTGACCAACAACGCGCAGGCCGCGCAGACCGCGGTGGCCGACTACCGGGCCAAGGCGATGGTGTCCAAGGCCGTCATCACCCCCGGGGCGGCGGAGGGCACCGCGGTGCCGTTCAAGGTCGAGGCCGAGATCAGCCACGAGGGCACGACCAAGCCCCTCGTCTACGAATCCCGGCTGACGGTCGTCCGCGGCATCGGCAACGGCAAGCCGCTCGTCGACTGGCAGCCGTCGGTGATCCACCCGCAGCTCCAGAAGGGCGAGACGCTGCGCGCGGGCACCCCGGCGAGCCCGCCGGTCAAGGCGGTCGACCGCAACGGCAAGGAGCTGACGGCCGAGCAGTACCCGTCGCTGCGGCCGGTGCTGGAATCGCTGCGCAAGACCTACGGAGAGAAGACCGGTGGCACGCCCGGCGTCGAGCTGTGGATCGAGCCGGCGGCCCAGGACGCGCCGAAGCGGAACCTGCTGACCCTGGTGGAGGGCAAGCCGGGGCAGATCCAGACCGTGCTGGACGCCGGCGTGCAGGCGGCGGCCGAGAGGGCCGTGGCGCAGTACCCCGAGGCCTCCGTGGTCGCCGTCCAGCCGAGCACCGGCGACATCCTGGCGGTGGCCAACCACCGCAGGGACGGCTTCAACGCGGCGATGCAGGGCCGGCGGGCCCCCGGCTCGACGATGAAGATCGTGACGGCGGCGATGCTTCTGGAGAAGGGCCTGGTGGCGGCGGACCGTCCGGCGGACTGCCCGCAGACCGTCTCGTGGGACGGCAAGGTCTTCCACAACCTGAACAACTTCTCGCTGAAGGGGCAGCCCTTCTCGACCAGTTTCGCCAAGTCCTGCAACACCGCCTTCATCGGCCTGATCGACGAGGTGCACGACAACGCCGCGCTGCCGAGGGTGGCCAAGGAGGCCTTCGGCATCGGGCTGGACTGGAAGACCGGCATCCCGTCCCAGGACGGCAGCGTGCCGGTGACCTCCGGCCCGGCCGCGGCCGCCGAGTACATCGGCCAGGGCGCGATCCAGATGAACCCCCTGAACGTCGCGTCGATCACGGCGACCGCCCGGACCGGGGTGTTCCGTCAGCCGGTGCTGGTCAAGGCGTCGCTGGACGGTCGCGCCCTGGCCGCCGCCCCGCGCTCGCTGGCGCCCGGGGTGTCGGCGCAGCTGGTACGGATGATGAAGCAGGCCGCCGGCCCCGGCGGCACGGCGGCGGGCGCCATGTCCTCCGTCGGCGGCTCCGACAAGGGGGCGAAGACCGGCTCGGCGGAGGTCGACGCCGCGACGGCGCCGGACAGCTGGTTCACCGGCTTCCGGGGCGACGTGGCGGCGGCCGCGATGGTCGAGGGCGGCGGCCACGGCGGCGACACGGCCGGCCCCATCGTCGCGACCGTCCTGAACGCCTCCTGACGGGGGGGGCGGCGGAGCCGGGCAGGCCGGGCAGGCCTACCGGTCAGAGCCGGGCAGGGTAAAACGCGTGGCCTCCGGGCCCCGCGCAGCGCTAGCGTCCCGGCATGACGACCAGCACCCCGCACCCCCTCTTCGCCCGGGCCCTCACCGAGCTGGGCCTCGACCTCGACGTCCGCGCCTTCCCCGAAGGGACCCGTACGGCCGCCGACGCCGCCGCCGCGATCGGCTGCGAGCTCAGCCAGATCGTGAAGTCGCTGATCTTCGCAGCGGACGGGGTCCCGGTGCTGGTCCTCATGGACGGCGCCTCACGGGTCGACGTCGAGGCGGTACGACGTCAACTCGGCGCCGCGAAAGTCACCCGTGCCGACGCCGCGCTCGTCCGCGAGACCACCGGCTACGCCATCGGCGGCGTCCCGCCCTTCGGCCACCGCACCCGCACCCGGGTGCTGGCCGACCGCTCGCTGCTGGAGCACGACGTGGTCTGGGCCGCGGCCGGCACCCCGCACACCGTCTTCCCCATGGCCCCGAAGGAGCTCATCGAGCACGCCGCGGCCGCGCTGGCCGACGTACGCGAGGGCGCCTGACCGTGCCGACCGCGCCGACCGCGCCGCGCCCGCCGTACGGCGTCAGAGGCAGGACCGCAGCGCCCGCACCAGCGCCTGCGCACGCGGGTCGGCGGTGACCGACTTGGCGTGGGAGTTGGTGACGTAGCCGAAGCCGATCCCCGACTCCGGGTCCGCGAAGGCCAGGGAGCCGCCTCGCCCCGGATGGCCGAAGGAGGCCGGGGACAGCAGCGGGGACGCCGGTCCGTGCAGCATGTAGCCCGGGCCGAAGCGGGTGTTCACCACGAGCACCCGGTCGGGCCCGGACGCGAACTCCGTGCCGGCCAGCGCGGTGGTGGCGGGGGTGAAGATCCGCGCCCCGTCCTCCACCACGCCGATGGTCGCCCCGTAGAAGCGGGCCAGGGCGCGCGCCGTGCCGATGCCGGCGGAACCGGGCAGCTCGGCGGCCTGGTAGACGGGGTCGTTCTCGTCCGGCAGGGGGTCGATGGCCGCGAAGGCGCGCCGGGTGAGCGAGTCCGGGTCGGCGTACGCCTCGGAAACGTTTCTCCTCGGCCGGGTCTTCAGCAGCCCCGCGCTCGGCGGCGGCTCCACCGGCGCCACCCGGCCCACCCGGGACGCCTCGCTCTCCGGCAGGCCTATCCAGAAGTCCAGCCCCAGCGGCTCGGCCATCTCCTCCGCCAGGATGCCGCCGACGGTGCGGCCCGTCGCCCGCAGCACCAGCTCGGAGACCAGCCAGCTGAAGGTCTGCGCGTGGTAGCCGTGCTCGGTGCCCGGCTCCCAGAAGGCCCGCTGCGCGGCGACCGCGCGCGGACCGCTCACCCCGTCGGCGGCCTGCGCGGTGGTGAGGCCGCGGTCCAGCGCGGGCACGCCGGCCTGGTGGGCGAGGAGGTGGCGGACCAGCGCCTTCTCCTTGCCGCCCGCCTTGAACTCGGGCCAGTACGAGCCCACCGGTGCGTCCAGGTCCAGCAGTCCGCGCTGGTGCAGCAGCAGCGGGACGGCGGCGGCCACGCCCTTGGTGGCGGAGCGCACGATCGTCGCGGTGTCCTCGGTCCAGGGCCCGGCTGCGTCGCCGTCCGCGTCCTTCGTGCCGCCCCACAGGTCGACCACCTTGCGGCCGTCCCGGTACACGGCCACGGCCGCGCCCCGGTCCCCGAGGACCTCGAAGTTGCGCGCGAAGGCGTCTCTGACGGGCTCGAAGCCCTCGGTCACCGCACCCTGGATGTTCACGAGCAGGCCAACAACCGCCGGCCGCCCCTTATGCCGCCGGCCGCGCGAACCCCCGTGCGCCCGGCCGACGCCCGCCCCACCCCAACGCCGCCGGCTAATGCCACCATTCAATCTGTGGCATTAGCCGACCGTGCTGCGCCACCGCACGCGGTCACCGCCCGACGTCACCGCCCGACGTCACCGCCCGGCGCCGCCCTGCGCCGCCGCCACCGACCGCGGGTCGAAGCCGAACGGCAGCTCCAGCCGGTGCGCCTGCATCAGCGCGTCGTCGCACAGCAGGTCCCGGGTGCGCCCGTCGGCCGCGATGACGCCCTCGCTGAGGATCACCGAGCGCGGGCAGAGCTCCAGCGCGTACGGCAGGTCGTGCGTCACCATCAGGACGGTCACGTCCAGCGACCGCAGGATGTCGGCGAGCTCGCGCCGCGAGGCCGGGTCCAGGTTGGAGGACGGCTCGTCCAGGACGAGGATCTCCGGCCGCATCGCCAGTACGGTCGCCACCGCCACCCGGCGGCGCTGACCGAAGGACAGGTGGTGCGGGGGCCGGTCGGCGAAGCCGGCCATGCCGACCAGTTCGAGCGCCTCACGGACCCGCTCCTCCAGTTCCGCGCCGCGCAGGCCGGCCGCCGCCGGGCCGAAGGCCACGTCCTCCCGCACCGTCGGCATGAACAGCTGGTCGTCGGGGTCCTGGAAGACGATGCCCACCCGGCGCCGGATCTCGGAGAGGTTCCGCTTCTCCACGGGCAGCCCGGCCACGCTCACCGATCCGACCCCGCCGCCGAGGATGCCGTTGAGGTGCAGCACGAGGGTGGTCTTCCCCGCACCGTTCGGGCCGAGGAGCGCGACCCGCTCCCCGCGGCCGACGGTGAGGTCGACCCCGAAGAGGGCCTGGTGCCCGTCGGGGTAGGCGTAGGCGACCCCCGACACCTCCAGGGAGGGCGCGGTGGCGGCGGAAGGGGAGGAGGGAGCGGAAGAAGACGTCACAGCGTCCATCCCATCAGACAGACGGCGAGCGCCGTCACGGGGAGCACGGCCGAGTACGCCCACTGGGCGCGGGTGGCCGTGACGTCGTCGATCACCGGCATGGAGCCGGCGTAGCCGCGGCTGACCATGGCGAGGTAGACCCGCTCGCCGCGTTCGTAGGAGCGGATGAAGAGGGCTCCGGCCGTCTTGGCGAGCACTCCCCAGTGCCGGACGCCGCGCGCCTCGAAGCCGCGCGAGCGCCGGGCGATGGACATGCGGCGCAGCTCGTCGGTGATGACGTCGCCGTACCGGATCATGAAGGAGGCGATCTGCACGAGCAGCGGCGGCAGCTTCAGCCGCTGGAGTCCCAGTAGCAGGGCGCGCAGTTCGGTGGTGGAGGCGAGCAGCACGGAGGCGGCCACGCCGAGGGTGCCCTTGGCCAGGACGTTCCAGGCGCCCCAGAGGCCGGAGACGCTCAGGGACATGCCGAGGACCTCCACCCGTTCGCCCTGGGACACGAAGGGCATGAGCACGGCGAAGAGTACGAAGGGCACCTCGATCAGCATCCGCCGCAGCATGAAGCCCGCGGGGATCCGGGCCGCCGCCGCGACGGCGGCGACGAGGACCGCGTACCCCGCGAAGGCCCACACGGCCTCGCGCGGCGTGGACACGACGACGACCACGAACGCGAACGTCGCAGCGATCTTGCAGTGCGGCGGCAGCTCGTGCACGGGCGAGTGCCCGTGCCGGTAGAGCTTGTGCGCGTGGCCCGCTCCCATGTCAGCCGGCCGAGGGGGCGGCCGTGGACGTCGCGGTCAGGTCCTGCGCACGGCGGCGGCGCACGGCCCAGAAGACGCCGGTGCCGACGGCGACGGTCGCGCCGACGCCGATGACGCCCGCGAGGCCGCCGGAGAGGCGGGCGTCGGAGACGTCCTTGACGCCGTAGTCGGCGAGCGGGGAGCCGGCGGCGGCGTGCTCCTCGACCTTGGTGTCGATGCCCTTGTCGGCGGCGACCTTCTCCAGGCCGTCGGGGCTGGCGGAGGCGTAGAAGGAGACGAAGCCGGCCAGTACGAGGGCGGTGGCCAGGCCGGTCAGCCAGAGCTTGCGCGCGGGGCGGGCGGCGGCCGGCACCGGGGTGGCGGCGGGCGCGGGAGCGTCGACCAGCTCACCGCCGACGCGCAGCTTCAGCGGGGTGGTCAGCCGGCGCGCGCCGTGCACCAGGTCGGGGCGTACGGCGATCACGGCGCCGACGGTCGCGGCGGTGATGGCGGCCTCGCCGATGCCGATGAGGACGTGGACGCCGACCATGGCGGTGATGACCTTGCCGATCGGGACGTCGGTGGTGCCGCCCAGGGCGTAGAGGGCGGTGAAGGCGGCGGCGGCGGCCGGTACGGAGAGCAGGGCGCCGGCGAAGGCTGCGACGGTGACCGAGCGGCGGCCGGCGGGCAGCAGCTTGAGGAGCCCGCGGAACACGGCATAGGCGACGACCACGGTCACCACGGCCATGTTGAGGACGTTGACGCCGAGGGCGGTCAGGCCGCCGTCGGCGAAGAGGATGCCCTGCATCAGCAGGACGACGGACACGCACAGCACGCCCGTGTAGGGGCCGACGAGTATGGCGGCGAGGGCCCCTCCGAGGAGGTGGCCGCTGGTACCGGCGGCGACCGGGAAGTTCAGCATCTGCACGGCGAAGATGAAGGCGGCGACGAGGCCGGCCAGCGGGGCGGTGCGCTCGTCGAGCTCACGGCGGGCGCCGCGCAGGCTGGCCGCGACAGCGGCGGCGGCCGCTACTCCTGCGGCCACCGAGACGGGTGTGTTGATGAATCCGTCGGGCACATGCATGGAGAAGCTCCGCTTCCTCTTTCTCGCACAAGTCTTTAACCGTTCAAGAGTAGTGCCCAGTTGCAAACCGTTGGCAAGAGCAGGCAGGTCACAAATAGACCCGTGCGCTTTCGTCGGAATGTGCGAGGCTGGACGGACAAACGGACGCAAATGTTCCGATTTCGAGGAGTCTTGTCGATGTCAGCCACCGCCGAGAATCCAGCAGCAGCGGCCACGACCGCGACCGCGACCGCCATCGAAGAGCGGGTGCGCGCCCGCGTGATCACCGACGACCCCCTCTACCGGGCCATTCCGGTGGCCCTGCGCTTCACTCCCGCCGAGCCGCTGGCCGTACGCGTCGTCTTCCCCGCCGAGCTGTCCCCCGAGGACACCGACAACGAGTGGGTCTTCCCCCTCGCCCTCCTGGAGGCCGGTCTGCTGGCCCCGTCCGGGAGCGGGGACGTACGCGTCTGGCCCTGCGGGCGTGTCCAGGCGGTGGTGGAGTTCCACTCGCCCGAGGGGGTCGCCGTCCTCCAGTTCGACAGCACGGCGCTGCGACGCTTCCTGCGCCGTACGTACGCCACCACCCGGACGGCGTAGCGCAACGCCGCCGGCCCCGCACCTGGGGTTCCAGGTGCGGGGCCGGCGTTCGGCAGGTGTGACTTTCCGGGCCCGATATTGACCCGGGACGTTGACCCGGGGCATCGGCCCCGGGTCGTCGCCTCAGGCGGCGCCTCGGACGGCGGCTCAGGCGTTGACGAGCTCGCGCCGCTTGTCGGGGTCCTCCGGCGATCCGGCCTCGGACCCGGACTCGCCGAGGTGCTTGCGCAGGCTCTCGCCCTCCACGTCCACGTTGGGCAGGATCCGGTCGAGCCACTTCGGCAGCCACCAGGCCTTGTGGCCGAGCAGCGCCAGCACCGCCGGCACGATGGCCATGCGGACCACGAAGGCGTCGAAGAGGACGGCGACGGCCAGGCCGAAGCCGATCATCTTCACCATCGAGTCGCTGGCGCCGAGGAAGCCGGAGAACACGGCGATCATGATGACGGCGGCGGCCACGACCACGCGGGCGCTGTACTGGAAGCCGGTCACCACGGCCTGGCCCGGCCGCTCGCCGTGGACGTACGCCTCACGCATGCGGGTGACCAGGAAGACCTCGTAGTCCATGGCCAGGCCGAAGACCACACCCACCATGAAGATCGGCATCATCGACATGATCGGACCGGTCTGCTCCACGCCGAAGAGCGAGCCGAGCCAGCCCCACTGGAAGACCGCGACGACCGCGCCGAGGGCCGCGACGACCGACAGCAGGAAGCCGAGGGCCGCCTTGAGCGGGACCAGGATCGAGCGGAAGACCAGCATCAGCAGCAGGAAGGCGAGGCCGACGACGAGCGCCAGGTAGGGCAGCAGCGCGTCGTTCATCTTCTGCGAGAAGTCGATGTTCATCGCGGTCTGGCCGCTGACGAACACGTCCTTGCCGTTGCCCTCGCGGATCGCGTGGACCAGGTCCTCGGTCTCGGTGGAGGACGGTCGGTCCTTCGGGATCACGCTGACGATCGCGGCGTCCTTGGCCTCGTTCTGGAGCGGGGGCATCACTGCCGCCACCCCGTCCAGGCCCTTGATCCGGTCGGCGGTGCTGTCGGCCAGCGCCTTGTCGCCGTCGACGACCACCATCAGCGGACCGTTGAAGCCGGGGCCGAAGCCCTCGGACAGCATGTCGTACGCCTTGCGCTGGCTGGTGGAGACCGGCTTGGAGCCGTCGTCCGGCAGGCCCATCTCCAGCTTGCTCGCCGGGATCGCGATGGCGCCGAGGCCGATCACACCGGCCAGCAGCACCGTCACCGGGCGGCGCAGCACGAAGCGGGCCCAGCGGGTGCCGCCGTTTGCCTTGGGCTCGGCGCCGGCCGGGCGGCCCTTGCCGAACAGCTTGCTCTTCTGACCGGCGGGCAGCACCTTCTTGCCCGCGAAGCCGAGGATCGCCGGGACCAGCGTCAGGGCGACGAGCACCGCGATGACCACCGTTCCGGCGGCGGCGACACCCATCTTCGTCAGCATCGGGATGTTGACGACGGCCAGGCCCACCAGGGCGATGACCACGGTCAGGCCGGCGAAGACCACGGCGGAGCCTGCGGTTCCGGCGGCGCGGCCGGCGGCCTCGTCGCGGTCGCGGCCCTCGGCGAGCTCCGCGCGGTAGCGGGAAACGATGAAGAGCGCGTAGTCGATGCCGACCGCGAGGCCGATCATCATCGCGAGGGTGGAGGTGGTGGAGCCGAGGTCCAGGACGTTGGCGAGCGCGGTGATCGAGGAGACGCCGATGCCGACGCCGATCAGCGCGGTCAGCAGCGGCAGCCCGGCCGCGACCAGCGAGCCGAAGGTGATGACGAGGACGATGCCGGCGATCAGGATGCCGATGGCCTCACCGGAACCCGTTTTTGGGGCCTCCATCAGCGCGTCACCGCCGATCTCCACCTGGAGGCCGGCCTTCTGGGCCGCGTGGCCCGAGTCCTTGAGGGCCTCTCGGGTGTCGTCCTTCAGCTCCATGCCGCTGACCTTGTACTTCACGCTGACGTAGGTGGTGGAGCCGTCCTGGCTCACCGCCTTCGTCTGGTACGGGTCATCGACGGTGGCGATCTGGGCGGCGCCGTCGCCGCTCTTCAGGCCGGAGATGAGCTTCTCGACCTCGGCCTTGGGGCCCGGGTCGGTGACCTTGGCGCCCGCCGGGGCCTTGACGACGATGCGGGCGGTCGCGCCGTCGGCGGACGTGCCCGGGAACTTCTCGTCCAGCAGGTCGAAGGCCTTCTGGGCCTCCGTGCCGGGTATCGAGAACGAGCCGGAGGTGGGCGCGGAGGCCGTCGCGGCGCCGAAGCCCGCGGCGACGAGCAGCGCCACCCATACGAGGGCGACCAGGCCGCGGCGCCTGAAGGCACCGCGCCCGAGCCGGTAGAGGAAGGTGGCCACGTCGTGGTTCTCCCGTTTCAGGTCGTGGGATGGATCCGGGACGGATCTGGGCGTGGAAAGCCGGCCCGACGACGAGAGCGGCGTGTCAGGAGCAGCAGGAAGGACGTTCTGCACTTCTGGGGAGCTGTACTTCGCGCGGTGGTGCGGTCGTGCGGCCGGGGAGCCGGCCTGGGGCGAAGCACCCGGGCGGGACGTCAGACGCCGAGGGCGGGGAAGACCACGGCGTCGATGAACTGGCCGAGGAAGGCCCGGTCGACGGACCGGTCCTCGATCAGCGGTAGTGCGATGAACGCCCCGATGAGCATGTGCGGTACGAAGTCCAGCGCCGGGCAGTCCGGCCGGATCTCGCCCCGCTCGGCGGCGCGCCGCAGGATCTCCTGGAGACCGTTGATCTCCGGGTCGACCAGCAGGTCGCGCAGCGCCCGGTGCAGCTCCGGACTCTCGTGGACGGCGTGGGCCAGGCCCCGCATCAGCGCGGTGTCCTTGGCCATCTGCGCGTCGTCCGAGCGCTCGACCATCATCGCGAAGTCCCCGCGCAGGGTGCCCGTGTCGATCTCCCGCAGAGAGACCGGCTGGGTACATCGCAGGGCCTTGGCGACCAGCTCCGGCTTGCTCCCCCACTGGCGGTAGAGGGTGGCCTTGCTGGACTTCGTACGGGCGGCGACGGCGTCCATGGTCAGCGCCTCGTAGCCGACCTCGCGCAGGAGGTCGAGGACCGCCCCGTGGAGTTCGGCTTCCCGTTCGGGGGTGATCCGGCTGCGACGGGCCGACATGACGTCGGTCACCCGGCAACTCGCCTTCATCGCGACCTCCTCCGAACGAAACGGTTCCGTACTCTTCAGAGCCTACCTCCACAACTAACGAAACGAAACCGTTCCGTTTCGCTAGCGGCGTGGCATGGGTCACGCCGCGAACTCCGCGCACGTCACCCCCACGGGCGCCACTTGGTCACCTGTACGAGTTGCCGGGCCCCCTCGGCGCGGAAAGCATTGGGGGGTGAGTCACGACGTCGCGTACCTCCGCTTCCCGCACCTGCACGACGACCTGCTGTGTTTCGCCACCGAAGACGACCTCTGGGTCGCCCCCCTGGTACCCGAGGGCCAGACCCCCGGCCGCGCCTGGCGCATCACCGTCGACCGCACCCGGGTCGGCCACCCGCGCTTCTCCCCCGACGGCCGGCACATCGCCTTCACCACCTGGCGCAGCCTCGACCCGGAGATCCACCTCGCCCCCGTCGACGGCGGCCCGGCCCGCCGGCTCAGCCACTGGGGCTCCACCGACACCCGCGTCTGCGGCTGGGACCCGGACGGCAACATCCTCGCCGTCTCCTCGCACGGGCAGCCCTTCTCGTACTACTCCTGGGCGTACAAGCTGCCCACCGACGGCAGCCCCGGCGGCCGCCTCCCCTGGGGCCCGGTCTCCGACATCCAGGTCGCCGACACCGCCGGCGAGCACCGCAGCCTGCTGCTGACCGGCAAGCCCCCGCACGAGCCCGCCGCCTGGAAGCGGTACCGCGGCGGCGCCACCGGCCGGCTCTGGCTGCACGGGCAACGGCTCCTGGAGGACATCGAGGGACACCTCGAATCGCCGATGTTCGTCGACGGCCGCATCGCCTTCCTCTCCGACCACGAGGGCATCGGCAACCTCTACTCCTGCCTGCCCGACGGCACCGGCCTGCGCCGCCACACCGACCACGACGAGTTCTACGCCCGGCACGCCTCCAGCGACGGCTCCCGCGTGGTCTACCAGTGCGCGGGCGACATCTGGCTCGTGGACTCCCTCGCCGAGGGGGCCTCGCCGCGCAAGCTGCCGGTCCGCCTCGGCGGCCCGCGCGCGGGGCGGCGTACGTACCAGGTGCCGGCCGCCAGCAACGTCGACTCGCTGTCCGTGGACACCACCGGCCGGGCCAGCGCCGTCGTCGTACGCGGCAGCCTGTACTGGCTCACCCACCGCGACGGGCCCGCCCGCACCATCGCCGACACCCCGGGCGTGCGGGTACGGCTGCCCGAGATGCTCGGCAGCGGCGGACAGGTCGCCTACGTCACCGACGCCGAGGGCGAGGACGCGATCGAGATCGCCTACCTCCCCCGCGCCTCCGGCGACCGCGAGCCCCGCCGGCTCGCCTCGGGCGAACTGGGCCGCGTCACGGAACTGCTGTCCGACCCCGACGGGGAGCGGCTCGCCATCGCCTCCAACGACGGGCGGCTGCTGCTGCTCGACGCGACCGAGGAGTCCAACGGCGAGGTCACCGAGCTGATCCGGTCCATCAACGGACCCGTCACCGACCTCGCCTTCTCCCCCGACGGCTGCTGGCTGACCTGGTCCCACCCGGGCATCGGACGCTCCCTGCGGCAGATCAAGATGGCGAAGATCTCCGGGCCCGGCCCGCGCGTCATCGTCGACGTCACCAACGGCCGCTTCGAGGACGAGAACCCGGTCTTCACGCGGGACGGGCGTTACCTCGCCTTCCTGTCCTGGCGCGGCTTCGACCCGGTGTACGACGTGCACACCGGCGACCTGTCCTTCCCGCTGGGCTGCCGCCCCTACCTGGTGCCGCTCTCCTCGGCCACCCCCTCCCCCTTCGCCTACTCCCCCGACGGCCGGCCCGCGGCGGGCGGGCTCGACCCGGTCGAGGGCGAGCCGGGCGAGGGCGACGGCACGGTCACCGTGGAGGTGGAGGGCCTGGAGAGCCGGGTCACGCCCTTCCCCGTCTCCGCGTCGAAGTACTCGGCCCTCCACCCGGTGCACGGCGGCGGACTGGTCTGGCTGCGCTGGCCCATCTCGGGCGCGCTCGGCGAGACCTTCGCCAACCCGGCCGACACCAGCGGCAAGCCGACGCTCGAACACTTCGACATGACCAAGGCCCGCAAGACGGAACTGGCGTCCGGGCTGGACTGGTTCGCGGTCAGCGGTGACGGCACCCGGCTCGTCGTCAACGACGACGGCGACCTACGCGCCGTGCCGGCCACCGAATCGGGTGACGGCGACTCCACCGTCTACCTCGACCTGCGGCGCATCCTGCACGAGGTGGACCCGGCGGCCGAGTGGCGCCAGGCCTTCGAGGAGGCCGGCCGGCTCATCCAGGCGTACTTCTGGGAGCCGAAGATGTGCGGCATCGACTGGGACGGCGTACTGCGCCAGTACCGCCCCCTCGTCGAACGCGTGGCCTCCCCCGACGAGTTCGCGGACCTGCTGCGCGAGGTGCTCGGCGAACTCGGCACCTCGCACGCGTACGTCTCCCCCGCCCGCCGCAACGAGGGGCCGCCCCACTACCAGCGGGCCATCGGGCTGCTCGGAGCCAACCTCGTGCACCGGGAGGAGGGCTGGGTGGTCAAGCGGATCCTGCCCGGCGAGTCCTCCGACTCCAAGGCCCGCTCCCCGCTCGCGGGCACCGGCATCCGCGAGGGCGCGGTCCTCACCCACGTCGACGGCCGGCCGGTGGACCCGGTCGCCGGCCCCTACCCGCTGCTGTCGGCGGCCGGCGGCACCACCGTCGAACTCACCTTCCAGCCCGCCGAGGGCGAGGGCCGGGCTCGGCGGGTCGCGGTCGTGCCGCTGATCGACGAACGCCCGCTGCGCTACCAGGACTGGGTGTCCAAGCGCCGCGCGGTGGTCCGCGAGGTCAGCGGCGGCCGCTGCGGCTACCTGCACATCCCCGACATGGGCGGCTCGGGCTGGGCGCAGTTCAACCGCGACCTGCGCATGGAGATGTCCCGGCCCGCCCTGATCGTGGACGTACGCGGCAACGCGGGCGGCCACATCAGTGAACTCGTCGTGGAAAAACTCACCCGTTCGATCCTCGGCTGGGACCTCACGCGCAACGCCCAGCCCGTCTCGTACGCCTCCAACGCGCCCCGCGGCCCGATCGTGGCGCTGGCCGACGAGGCGACGTCCTCCGACGGGGACATGATCACCGCCGCGTTCAAACTGCTCGGCCTGGGGCCGGTGGTGGGGCAGCGCACCTGGGGCGGGGTGGTCGGGATGACCGGCCGGCACACCCTGGGCGACGGGACGGTGATCACCGTGCCGATGAACGCCGCCTGGTTCCCGGAATACGGCTGGTCGGTGGAGAACCACGGCGTGGAGCCGGACCTCGCGATCCTGCGCACCCCGCTCGACTGGGCGGAGGGGCGGCACGCGCAGCTGGACGACGCCGTGAACCTGGCGCTGGAGCTGCTGGAACAGGACCCCGCCGCCATCCCGCCCGGCTACACCGACGTACCGGACCGCCGGCGTCCGAAGCTGCCGCCGCGCGAGTAGGCGTACGGGCGGCGGCAGCCGTACGGGCAGCAGGCGGTGTACGCGCGGTGTACGCGGTCACGCGGAAGGGGCGCGATCCGGACCTCCTCGGTACGGATCGCGCCCCTCGGCGCTGTGTGCGACGGCGCCGTGTGCGTCGGCGCCGGATGTGCCGGGCCTGGTAGCAGTCAGGCCCCGAGGTTCGTTCCGGTCATCGCTCCCGGACCTCAGGTCCGGTCGTCGAGCTCGTCCCTGATGTCGTCGACCGGCTGCTGGGACTTGGACCTCATGTCCTTCTTCTGCTGCTTGGCCTTCGCGGTGCGCTCGGACATCTCGTCCTTGGCGCCCTGCTTGGCCTGGTCCGCACGTTCCTTGATCTCGTTGGCCTTGTCCTGGAACTGGTCCTTGATACCCATGCTTCTCACTCCGTACGGGGTGTTGGTGGTTGGGCCTCGACCAGACTGACATGGCGGAACAAAGGCCGCATTTCGATCAGCGGTGTCCGGATCGTTCCTGTTCGTCGGCCGCTCCGCCGGCTCCGACGAGCCCCTTGGAGACCTCGGCGAGCCTCGGTTCGAAGCGCTTCATCTCGCGCGTCCCGGCCGCCGCGACGACCGCCGGCAGGTAGCCGCGGACGCCCTGCATGCCGCGCAGCCACCACTGCGCGTACACGTGCGCCGAGCGCCGTTCGACGCCGGCCACGATCCGGTCGACCGCCGGCCCCAGCGGGTAGGTGCGGTTCGAGGGCCACGGCAGCCGCTGCCGCAGTTCGCGCATGACCTCGTCCTGGTCGGCACCGCGCACCATGTCGGTGTCGGTCCAGGAGAGGTAGCCGACGCCGACCTTGACGCCCTTGTAGCCGACTTCGGCGCGCAGGCAGTGCGCGAAGGCCTCGACGCCGGACTTGGAGGCGCAGTACGCCGTCATCATCGGCGCCGGGGTGATCGCGGCGAGCGAGGCGATCTGGAGGAAGTAGCCGCGGCTCTCCATGAGTACGGGCAGGAAGGCGCGGGCGGTGACGGCTCCGCCGATCAGGTTGACCTCGATGACGCGGCGCCAGGCTTCGGGGTCGGAGTCCCCGAACGGACCGCCGGCGGCGACGCCCGCGTTGGCGACGACGATGTCGACTTTTCCGAAGCGCTCCTTGACCTCCCGCGCGACCCTGGCCATGGCCTCGTGGTCGGTGACGTCGGCGTGCCAGTGGTCGCTGTCGGTGTGCAGCCGGCCCGACACCTCCTTGAGCGCCTCCGGCTCCAGGCCCACCAGGGCGATCCTGGCGCCGCGCGCGGACAGCTTGCGGGCCAGGAGTTCGCCGACCCCGCGGGCGGCGCCGGTGACGACGGCGACCTGGCCTTCCAGACTCCTGCGAGCGCTCACGCGGTCTTCTCCTTCTCTGCGAGGGATGCAACGGATGCGCCGGGTGCGGCTGCCGTGCCGGAGGGTTCGGAGGCGGCGCCGAGGTAGCGGCCCGTCAGCTCGCGCACGGCGGCGGTGACGGCCTCGGGGGCCTCGACGGGGGTCATGTGCCCCATGCCGGTGAGCTCGGTCAGGCCCACGCAGTGCGGGAGCGCCGCCGCGAGCCGCCTGGCGTGCGCGACGGGGGTGAGCCGGTCGTCCCGGCCGGCGATGACGGCGGTCGGGACGGTCAGCCGGGCCAGCTCGGCGTCCAGGTCCAGCCCCGCCAGCACCTCGGACCAGGCATGGCGCACCCGCGCCGGGCAGGCGTGCACGATGCGGGCGCAGGCCTCCACCCGGTCCGGCGCGGACCCGGGGCCCATGGTGGCGTACTTGAGCACCGCGCGGGCGACGGGCGTGACGGGCCCGAGGGGGGCGCGCGAGCCGAGCACGGCGCGGGTCGTACGGGTCCTCGCGCGCCCGGCGCGCAGTGGCAGCACGGTCGCCTCCGCGACCAGTCGCGAGCTGCCGGTGCTGCACAGCAGGGCGGCCGCGGCGTGCTCGGCGAACTCGGGGCGGCCGGCGGCGGCCATGACGGTCATGCCGCCCATCGAGTGTCCGGCGACCACGGCCCGCTCCCCGGGGGCGAGGGCGGCCGCCAGCACGGCGGCCAGGTCGTCGGCGAGGGCGGTGGTGCTGTAGGCGGCGGCCGCCGGGCTGCGTCCGTGGCCGCGCTGGTCGTAGGCGACGACCCGGTGGTCGCGGGCCAGATCGCGGACCTGCGCCGCCCAGAAGGCGGTGGAGCAGGTCCAGCCGTGGGAGAGCACGACGGCCGGGGCCCCTTCCGCCCCGTGCACCTCCACGTGCAGCCGGGACCCGTCGGCGGATACGGCGACCAGCTCGCGGGCCGGAGCCGGGGGCGCGTACCGGCCGGCGGTGACGTGCCCGGGCCGGCTCACGCGGCCCCCTCGGCGGCGGGAGCGGTCGCCGCGGCGGGAGCGGTCGCCGCCGCGGGGGCCGGGACCCGGCCGCGCTCGCGGTCGCGTACGCGTACGACCTCGTACTCGGCCAGGTCGACCGTCAACGTGGCGCGCCGGAACTCACCCGTCGTGCCCGGCCACACCGTCGTGTTGCGGCCCTGGGAGTCCAGGTACCAGCTGGTGCAGCCGCCGGTGTTCCACACCGTCCGCTCCATCCGAGCCTGGACGCGCCGGTTCCACTGGTTGACCGCGGAGGGCCGCGCCGCGAGCGCGGTGCGCCCGCCCAGGCTGCCGCCGTCGAGGAGGGACAGCTGGCGCAGGTAGTCCGCCATGTAGTTCAGCTGGGACTCGATCATCAGGATCATCGAGCTGTTGCCGAGGCCGGTGTTCGGTCCGATGATCGTCATCCAGTTGGGGAAGCCGGCCGCGGTCGCCCCGCGCAGCGCCTGCATCCCGTCCTTCCAGGAGTCCGCGAGGGTCTGCCCGTCGGCGCCCACGACGCGGTCGGCGATCGGCATGTCCGTGACGTGGAAGCCGGTGCCGAAGATGATCGCGTCCACCTCGGTCTCGGTCCCGTCGGCGGCGACGAGCACAGAGCCCCTGATCTCCTTGAGCCCCGAGGCGACCACGTCCACGTCGGGCCGGGCCAGCGCCGGGTAGTACTCGCTGGACAGCAGGATCCGCTTGCAGCCGATCCGGTACGACGGGGTGAGCTTGGCCCGCAGCTCCGGGTCCTTGACGGACCGCGCCATATTGGCCTTGGCCAGGGATTCGATCAGCCCGAGCTGGTTCGGCCGCTTGGTGAACGCGCTGACCTGGAGCTCGCGGATCCCCCAGAGCAGCCCGCGGCGGGCCGACTGGGTGAAGGGCAGCTGCCGGTGCAGCCAGCGCTCGACGGTGCTGATGGCGCGGTCGGTGCGCGGCATGACCCACGGCGGGGTGCGCTGGAAGAGCGTCAGGCGGGCCGTCCGGGGGGCGATGGCCGGCACGATCTGGATCGCGGAGGCGCCCGTACCGATCATGGCGACGCGCTTGCCGCTCAGGTCGTAGTCGTGGTCCCAGCGGGCGGAGTGGAAGACCTTCCCGGGGAACTCGGCGAGCCCGGGGATCTCGGGCATCTTCGGGTCGGACAGCGGGCCGGTCGCCGACACCACGACGTCGGCGGTCAGCTCGCCCGCCGAGGTCTCGATCTCCCAGCGCAGCTCCTGCGCGTCCCAGCGCATCATCAGGACCTCGTGGCCGAGCCGGATGTGCGGGCGCAGCCCGAAGGTGTCGGCGACGTGCTCCAGGTAGGCGCGGATGGCCGGCTGTCCGGAGAACGTCCGCGGCCAGTCGGGGTTGGGGGCGAAGGAGAACGAGTACAGGTGCGAGGGCACGTCGCAGGCGCACCCGGGGTAGCTGTTGTCGCGCCAGGTGCCGCCGACGGAGTCGGCCCGTTCCAGTACGACGAAGTCCGTGATCCCCTCGCGCCGCAGCCGGACGGCCGCGCCGAGCCCGCCGAAGCCGGACCCGACCACCGCCACCCGCACGTGCTCGCGCGCGCCCTTGCCGACCTTCCGGCCCTTGCCGACCGTGCCGCCCATGCCCGCCGCCTTCCGCACCGCAATCCGAACCGCAACGTTGCCAGCAATCACTGGCACAATCGGGAGGGTAGAGCAGCTCCGTACCCATGGGTAGGGGTCGCGCCCGGAAAGTTACCGCGAGTACCCCTTACGGACGCCCCGCGGATCGACCCCGCCGCGATCCACAGGGCACCCCCTAGGCTGCGGGTGTGGACAGACCGGTGACGAGAGGGGCGCGGCCCGCCGTGGAACCCGTGGAGCCCGTGGAGCGCGACTGCCGGCGCGAGTACCGGACGGAGGAGCTGGCCGAGGCGGCCGGCATCCCGGTGCGCACCCTGCGCTTCTACCGCGAGCGCAGGCTGCTCCCGCCGCCGCGCCGAGAAGGCCGCATCGCCTGGTACGACGAAGGGCACCTGGCCCGGCTGCGCACGATCGCCGCCCTGCTGGACCGCGGCCACACCCTCGGCGGCATCGCCGAGCTGACCGCCGCCTTCGAGAAGGGCCGCGACGTCGGCCAGCTCGGCGAGCTGCTCGGGATCGGCGGGTCGGAGGAGACCCCGGTCCGGCTCTCGCCCGAACTGCTGGCCGACTACTTCGAGGGCGAGGTCACCCCGGAGAACCTGGCGGCCGCGCTCGACCTCGGCTACGTCGCCACCGACGGCGAGGCGATCGTGCACGTCAGCCGACGCCTGCTGGACGTCTCCTCGGCCCTGGTCCGCGAAGGCGTACCGCTGTCGGCGGTGCTGGAGACGGGCCGCCGGGTCCGCGAGCACGCGGACGCGCTGGCGGAGCTGTTCACCGGGCTGATCTCCGCGCACCTCGGGCAGGAGGCCGTCACCCGGCTGCGCCCGCTGGCCAAGAGCGTGGTCGAGGCGGAGCTGACGCTGGCGATGGACCGCCTGCACCAGCAGCGCGCCCAGGCCCCCGAGCCCGAGCCTCCTCGGAAAGCTCAGACGCCACAGGCACCACAGACGGCCCAGGCACCACAGACAGCCCAGGCACCACAGACAGCGCAGGCGCCGCAGACGACGTAGCAGCCGCAGACGACGCAGCAGCCCCTCAGACGCCGAGCTCGTAGACCACCGTCACCGGCGCGTGGTCCGACCAGCGCTCGGGGTGCGTCTCGGCGCGCTCGACGAAGGCCTTCACGGCCTTCGCCGCCAGCCCCGGGCTCGCCACCTGGAGGTCGATGCGCCAGCCCGCGTCGTTGTCGAAGGCCCGGCCCCGGTAGGACCACCAGGAGTACGGACCCTCCGTGTCCGGGTGCAGCCCGCGCACGACGTCGACGTAGCCGGCCTCCGCGTACACCTTCCCCAGCCACTCCCGCTCCTCGGGCAGGAAGCCCGCGTTCTTGCGGTTCGTCTTCCAGTTCCTGAGGTCGGCCTCCTGGTGGCAGATGTTCCAGTCGCCGCACACCACGACCTCCCGCCCGTCGGCGGCGGCCCGCGCCTTCAGCTCCCCGAGGTAGCCGAGGAACTCCTCCATGAACCGGTACTTCTCGTCCTGCTTCGCGGTGCCGGCCTCTCCGGAGGGCAGGTACAGGCTGGCGACGGTGACGCCCGGCAGGTCGACCTCGATGTAGCGCCCGGCGGCGTCGAACTCGTCACTGCCGAAGCCCACCCGCACCCGTTCGGGTTCGCGCCGCGTGTACAGCGCGACGCCGGCCCGCCCCTTGACGGCGGCCGGCGCGAACACGGTGTGCCAGCCCTCGGGCTCCCTGGCCTCCGCCGGGATCTGCGCCTCCTCGGCGCGCACCTCCTGGAGGCACACGACGTCGGCGTCGGATCCGGCGAGCCACTCCACGAACCCCTTCTTGGCGGCGGCGCGGATCCCATTCACATTCACGGAGGTCACGGTGAGCATCCCTGCACCATAGCGGGATGGATCCGTACGATATTCGAATGTCTCACGGTATAAACATCCGCGCCGTGCCGTACGACCACCCGGACGCGGCGGCGCTCGACGCGCAGGTCCAGGTCGAGTACCGGCAGCGCTACGACGGCGAGGGCGACGCCACCTTCCTCGACCCGGCGATGTTCCTCCCGCCGAACGGCCTCTACCTGCTCGCCTACGACGCCGCCGGCACCCCGGTGGCCAGCGGCGCCTGGCGCGGCCAGGAGAAGAACGACGAGGGCTACTCGAACGGCGACGCCGAGATCAAGCGCATGTACGTCGTCCCGCAGGCTCGCGGCCTCGGCCTGGCCCGCCGCATCCTGGCCGAGCTGGAGGCCGACGCCCTGGCGGCGGGCCGCACCCGCATGGTCCTGGAGACCGGCGACAAGCAGCCGGAGGCCATCGCCCTCTACCTCTCCTCGGGCTACGCCCAGTCCGAGAAGTTCGGCTACTACCGCTTCTACGAGTCCAGCCGCTGCATGGCGAAGCCGCTGCGGGCCTCGGGCTCCTGACCCCCGCGGGGCCGTTCCGCCGGGTCAGCGGCCGAGCCAGACGGCTCCGTCCGTGCCCCACCGGGACGGCCCCCGCCCCCAGTCCCCGAACGGGCTCGCGGCGTACCGCAGCACCCCGTACGCGGACTGCGTCTCGCGCAGCCACGGCTCCGGCGCGTACCCCGGCACCGCCGGCCCCGCCGCCGGCACCTCCCGCACCAGCCACGACGCCGTCCCGGCCAGGGAGAACCGCAGCGCCCGGCCGCCGCCCTCCGCCAGCGCCCGCAGCACACCCGCGGCCACCAGGTACCCCGTCCCGTGGTCCAGCGCCTGCGCCGGCAGCACCCCCGGCTTCCCGTCCTCGCCCGCGCACCGCGCGGCGATCCCGTACCCCGCCTGCACGAGCGAGTCGAAGCCCCGGCGCCCCGCCCAGGACCCGCTCCACCCCCACGCGCACAGCTGCGCCACCACCAGCCGCGGATACCGCTCCAGCAGCTCCTCGGCGCCCAGCCCGAACCGCTCCAGCGCGCCCGGCCGGTACCCCGTCACCACCACGTCGGCGGTGCCGAGGAGCCGTTGCAGCACCTCCCGGCCGGCGGCGTCCCCGAGGTCCAGCAGCGCGGAACGCTTCCCGAAGCCGGTGTCCGCGTGCGCGTCGTCCGCCTCGCGCAGTGCCGGGGAGTCGATCCGCAGCACGTCGGCGCCCAGCAGCCCCAGGGTCCGTGTCGCGACGGGCCCGGCGATGACCCGGGTCAGGTCCAGCACCCGTACCCCGGACGCGGGCAGCGCGCCCGGCCCCGGCGGCCGGCCGGCCCCCGGGCCCCGTACCCACTCCACCAGCGGCTGCGGCTCCCCGTACTCCCGCGCGACCGCGACGGCGAGCCCGCCCTCCGCGTAGACCGCCTCCTGCGCCTCGGCCGCGCTCCGCCCGGAGAGGGCCTCGCGCACCGCCTCGGGGGTCCCGGGCACGCCGAGCGCCCGTACCAGGGCCGCCTGGTGGTGCGGGTAGTTGGCGTGGGTCCGCACCCACCCGTCGGCCGCCCGCCAGAACCCGGACAGCGGCGCGAAGCTCACCGGCGCCCGGCCCTCCACCCGCAGGTGCCGCTCGCTGACGAACGCCGTGGCCACGGCCCCCTCGTCCACCGCGACCGCGGCCGCGTCGAGCGCCGTGCCCCCGCTCCGTACGGCGGCCAGCTCGGCCGCGGCCAGCCCGCACACCCCGACGCAGGCCCGCGCCATCTCCCGTACCGGCAGCGGACCCTCCAGCCCGCTCGGCCCGTGGAAACCCACCCGTCCCGCCAACTCGCCGTCTCCGCCCAGCGCTTCCCACGCCTGCGCGACGGCCCCGTCCCCGTTCTTCACCATGCGGCCTATTGTCGCGTTGTCCGCGCGCCGCCCAACCGGCGGCTTCCCCACGGGTTTCGGCCACGACCGCGGAAACGCCGGGATACCGCCCGGCTTTCGACCGGACGGGGTCTCGTGACGCTTCCCGGTAGCCATCCGAGAACTGTCGTTTGCGGGCTGTTCACGAGTACCTCTGACCGGGCGCTCCAGAGGCATGCGAAGATCGCTTCCCGAATCGACGGAGATCGTTTCCCGCCCTGCCGGCGACCGGGCCCGCCGCTGTCAGACGCAGGGGCAAGGATGGGCGGCATGACGAAGACCGGAGCGGACTACACGTGGTTCGAGAACGACTTTCCAGACATCGCCGAGGCGTACTGCTTCACCCTGGTTCGGGGGCTGTCGCCCGCTGAGCTGGTGTCCCGGCTCGAGGGACGACCGGAGGCGCCTCTGCAGGGCATAGCCGCGGTCGTCGACGCTGCTTTCGCCCAGTACGACCTGGAGGAGGGCAACCGCCAGCTGGTTGCCATGACCACTGTGGGTACCTGGACGCTCCTGATCGAGCCCAACGGCTATCTCGGAGTCACCGAAGATCGAGCCCTGCCGGCCTCGGCCGGGGCGAGCTGGGTCTCTCACTTCGTCAACGTCAACGCTGTCGGCACGTTCCTCTGGGCAGAGGACCGGGTTCTGCGACTCTGCTTCGACCCCATGTTCCCGGAAGACCGATGGGGCACCGCACCCGACGAACTCCTCGACGTCATGGAGCGGATCGGCTTCCACCTCGAGGACGAGTTTCCGGAAACGGATCTGTCCTCACCAGCGGCGTTCGCTCTGGCCGAGCACCTGACCAGCGTGGCCATCACTCCGGAGCTGCTCCAGGACACGACCTTCATCTGCGCCACTGTCCAGGTCCGATGACATCGCGCGGCCGCCCTCCCCGGGCCTGCCCTGCGAATGCGGGTGGGGATGACGGCGCGGTGACGAACATCGGTGACGCCCACGTGAAGGTCCACTTCCGGATGGACATGGATGAGGATGGCTGGCCGCCGGCAAGCGTCGAGAGCCTGTGGGCGGTGGACCTCGGCGACGGCACGGTGCGGTTGGACAACACGCCCTGGTTCGTACGCGGAGTCGCCAGCGGCGACATCATCACGGTGGAGTTCGATGGCGACGGTGTTCTCTGGGCCGGGGAGACGGTCCGACGGTCTCAGAACTGCACGATCCGGCTGATCGTACTGAAGGACGACGGCTCAGCCGCCGCCCGGAAAAGCGTGCTGGAGGTCTTCCACCGCCTCGGCACGACCGGCGAGGGGATCGAGCAGTTCCGGATGGTGGCCCTGGATGTCCCGCCCGAGGCGGACCTGCCGCGGATCCGCACGCTCTTGGAACACGGCGAAGCGAAGGAATGGTGGCACTGGGAGGAAGGCTGTGTCACCGCCGCTTGGCAAGCCGCTGCTCCTGCCTGAGGGCAGCTGAGTTCCGTCTCCAGCACGTCGCGGGCCACAGGGCTGCACCCATGCCGCTCGTAAGAAGGGCCGCTTCCCCTCCGGTGGCAGGTTTCTGGCGGACAGGGTGAGGCGGTGGCGGGCGAGGTCGACTTCGAGGATCCGTACGGTGATCTCGTCGCACGTTCGGGGGCGAAGTCTGGCCCACCTCACCGCGGCCTGCTCCTCTGTCCCAGGCCGATGGGCCCAGTGGCAGGGAACGGAGCCGGCCGTGGTCGACGAGCTGCCCTTCCAGTCCTCCTCTGTACGGACCCGGCAGGTAGATCTACAGGAGTCGGAAGAACACCCCAATCGGCGTCGAGCCTTCCCTCGACTACAAGCAGGACCAACGAGGCGTCCAGGGCACCCACGAGGGAGCCCTCCTCGTCGACGGCTCCCTCACCTGCCCCGCCATGCCCCACGCGCTCGCGCACGCGACGACCGGACTCAGCGACGAGGCCGTACGCGATCTCGCCAACGCCCCTGCCCTGCAGGACCAGATCGCCCAGCGGGAGCCGTACTTCCTCAAGGTCAAGGAATCCGCCGACCTGCGGGGCGTCATCCGCTACCAATGCCCGGCTGCCGGACCTTCTCCGGCTGCCGCCTGCCCCCGTTACAACCAGGTCCATCGCGTTCCCCCTCAGAAGGCGGCCCAACGGGCCAACATCGAAGGACTCAACGGCCGTGCCAAGGCCCACGGGATCGACATCTCGGACCCGTCCAAGCAACTCGCGCACGGACGCGTCGCCCAGGCCGTCCTCCTCGCCTTGATGATCTGCTCCGTCAACCTGGCCATCTTTCACAGCTGGCACCAGACCACCGGCACACTGAGCGTCCTCACCGGCTTCGGCACCGGCGTCACGGCCTACGGCCACGAGACCCCGAGCCCCATCCCGGCCGGCCAAGCAACCGGGACGGGCAATCGGACACCGTCTCGAACGCACCCCGGAAACGCCGAGATCCCGCCCAGCCTTTCGGCTGAACGGGATCTCGTGACGATTCTTGAGAGCTACTCAAGAACTGTCGTTTGTGGACCTGTGGGGATTTGAACCCCAGACCCCCTCGATGCGAACGAGGTGCGCTACCAGACTGCGCCACAGGCCCTTGCGACGTGTGAAACATTAGCATCCCCGCGCGGGTGCTCCAAAACGCGTTGTCCGGAGGGTCCGCGCAGGTCACCCGTCACTCGTTCGCGGCGCGCGGGCGGTCGTCGCTCTCGTACTGGTCGAAGAGCGGCGTGCGGCCGAGATCGCGGCCCCGGGGGCGGGGCGGGGCGGGCTGCGGGCCCGGGTCCGGCTTCGGTACGGCCGGCTGGGCGCGCAGGCGGGGGTCGGTCGGCTCGGCGGTGCTGGAGCGGGCCGAGCTCCAGCCGTCCGGGTTGACCGGGCCGGTGGCGCGGGGGGCGACCGGGGCCGTCACGTACGTCGGCAGCGGGACCGGCACCGGCTCCCAGCTGTCGCCGCGGGCCGGACCGCGCTCCCGCTCGCGCTGCTGGTCCACCCACTCGGCGTGGTCGGTCTGCTCGACGAGCGCCCGGCGTCCGGCCTCCTGCGGGGAGACCGGCGGGGCGGGGTCCGGTTCGGCGCCGGCGGTGGCGGGCTCGGGCTGTTCGCGATGGCGCTGGGGGCGGTTCTCGCGCAGGCTGCGGGCGGCCGCCTCGGCGCGCCGCCGGTCCATCGTGAACTCGTAGCGCCGCCGCTCCTGGACCCGCAGGTGCACGATGTAGGCGCTCAGCAGCAGGGCCGGCACGGCCGGGGCCCACAGGTAGCGGATGCCGCCGACGGCCGCGGCCACCGCGCCGCCGCTGAAGACGAGGAAGAGGAGCGCCGTGGTGCGCCGGCGGCGCGCGAGCACCTGGAGGCGCTGCTGCCGTCGGACCCGTTCCACCTCGATGGATCTCGGTTCGGCCCTGGTCGGGGACACGCCGATGGCCCGGGCGTCGGCGTCCACGGAGTTAACCGTTTCCGTCGCCGCGTCCGGGTCCGCGTGGGGCTGGGCCTCCGCCTGATCCTCACCGCGCTCACGCAGCCCCTTGGCGTAACGGCGCTCCATTCCCGCCCGGCCGGAAAGCAGCCGGATGGCGGTGGAGAAGCGTTCCGTCGGACGCGCTTCGTTCAGCTCGTCCTGCCTCCGGAGCCACATGGGCACCAAGTAGGCGGCCCAGGCCCCGACAATGACTGCGTAGATGAGGCCGCTGCTGCTCACACCTCACACCGTAGAGGGGCGCGCCCGGGGGGATCAGCCAATTGGGCCGGTGTGTCGCACGATCCGGCTGATATCACCGACTTTTTTTGTGATTCTTCGGATCAGGTTATGGGCGAATCGGCCAGCAATTCGAACGCTTTTGCGATTACCTGCTTTACGGGGCGGGTGTCGGCGGTGGGCTTTCCCGCTTGCGCGTGCGGTGCCAGCGGCGCAGCAGCCCCTGCGGGACCTCCTCCGCCGTCAGCGCGAAGACCAGGTGGTCGCGCCACGCCCCGTCGATATGTAGATAACGCGGCCGCAGCCCCTCCTCGCGGAAGCCGAGCTTCTCGACGACGCGGCGGCTGGGGCCGTTCTCGGGGCGGATGCACACCTCGATCCGGTGCAGCCCGACCTTCTGGAAGCAGTGGTCCACGGCGAGCGCGACCGCCGTCGGCATCACCCCGCGGCCGGCCACGTCCCGGTCCACCCAGTAGCCCACGTGGGCGGCGCACATCGAGCCCCAGGTGATCCCGGCGACCGTGAGCTGACCGACCAGCCGCCCCTGGTACTCGATGACGAACGGCAGCATCCGGCCCGCGTTCGCCTCGGCCCGCAGGTGGCGCACCATCTGCCGGTACGTCGGCCTGTGGATCACCGGCCCCCACGGCGCGGGCGGCGGGATCGTCGCCTCCCACGGCCGCAGCCAGTCGCGGTTGCGCTGGTTGACCTCGCGCCAGGCGCGCTGGTCCCGCAGCTTTATCGGCCGGAGCGTGACATCGCCGTCCGCCAGCACCACCGGCCAGGAGGGGCCGTTCAGCTCGGGCTCCCGGGCGCCGCGTCCGCTCTGGGGTGGTCGCCGCCCCGCAGCTGGTCGACGGCGTGGGGCAGGATCCGCGACAGCACCGCCAGGCCGTCCTTCACCCCGCCGGTGGAACCGGGCAGGTTCACGATCAGGGTCCGGCCGGCCACGCCCGCCAGGCCCCGCGACAGGGCGGCGGTGGGCACCTTGGCCAGGCCCTCCGCACGGATGGCCTGCGGGATGCCCGGGATCTCGTAGTCCAGTACGCGTGCGGTGGCGTCCGGGGTCCGGTCGGTCGGCGAGATGCCGGTGCCGCCGGTGGTCAGGATGACGTCGTAGCCGCCGGCCACGCCCTCGCGCAGCGCCCGCTCGACGGGGTCGCCGTCCGGCACCACGCGCGGGCCGTCCACCGTGAAGCCGAGCTTCTCCAGCGCCTCGGCCAGCAGCGGGCCGCCCTTGTCGGCGTACACGCCCTGCGAGGCCCGGTTCGAGGCGGTGACGACCAGGGCGCGCCCCGCCGGAGGCTGCGGGGCCGCGTCCGCCGAGGCCGTCGCCGTCAGGTGGCTGTGGCTGTGGACCTCGCCGCCGCGCGGGGGGTTCACGCGCGGGTCCAGTCGCCGGACTTGCCGCCGGTCTTCTCCTCCACCCGTACGTCGGTGATGACCGCGCCCTTGTCGACGGCCTTCACCATGTCGATCACGGTGAGGCCGGCGACGGCGACCGCGGTCAGCGCCTCCATCTCGACGCCCGTTCGGTCGGCGGTCTTGACGGTGGCGAGGATCTCGACGGCGTCGTCGGCGACCGTCAGGTCCACCTTCACCCCGGAGACCGCCAGCGGGTGGCAGAGCGGGATCAGGTCGGGGGTCTTCTTGGCCCCCATGATCCCGGCGATCCGCGCGGTGGCGAGGGCGTCGCCCTTCGGCACGCCCTCGCCGCGCAGCAGCTCGATCACCCGCGGCGAGACGAGGACGCGTCCGCTGGCGCGCGCCGTCCTGGTGGTGACGTCCTTCTCGGACACGTCGACCATCCGGGCCGCGCCGGCCTCGTCGATGTGCGTCAGCCTGCTCTGCGTACTCATATCTGCGTGCCGCTCCCGCTCCGGGCCCCCTGGAGCCTGGGGCCTGTGTGATGCAACACGCTACCCGCACGGGCGGCCGCTCAGCCGAGCAGGATCACTTCCAGCTCGGCCCCCGGCTCCACCGAGGTGACCTCCTCCGGTACGACGATCAGCGAGTCGGCGTGCGCCAGCGCGGCGATCAGGTGCGAGCCCGATCCGCCGACCGGGGTGACGGTGCCGGCCTCGGCGTCGTACGTGCCGCGCAGGAACTGGCGGCGGGCCGCCGGGGAGCCGAGCGGCGCGTCGGCCTTGAGCACGGCGCGCACGCTGGGCCGGGACACCTCGGACTCCGGCAGGCCCATGAGCGACCGGATCGCGGGGCGCACGAACAGCTCGAAGGAGACGTACGAGGACACCGGGTTGCCGGGCAGGGCCAGCAGCGGGGTGTGGTCGGGGCCGACGGTCCCGAAGCCCTGCGGCTTGCCGGGCTGCATGGCGAGCTTGCGGAAGTCGACGCCGCCGCCGGAGGGCTCGTCGCCGGAGCCGGAGCCGGCGGCGGTCAGGGCCTCCTTGACCACGTCGTACGCGCCGACGGAGACCCCGCCCGTGGTGACGAGCAGGTCGGCCCGGATCAGCTGGTCCTCGATGGTGGAGCGCAGGGTGTCGGCGTCGTCGGCGACCGCGCCGACGCGGTAGGCGATGGCGCCGGCGTCGCGCGCGGCGGCGGCCAGCGCGAAGCTGTTCGAGTCGTAGATCGTCCCTGCGGTCAGCGCCTCACCCGGCTGGACCAGCTCGCTGCCGGTGGACAGGACGACCACGCGCGGGCGCGGCCGGACCCGCACGGTGCCGCGTCCGATCGCCGCCAGCAGCGCGATCTGCGGCGGGCCGAGGACGGTGCCGGCGGCGAGCGCCAGGTCGCCGGCCTGTACGTCGCTGCCGCGCGAGCGCACGTGCGCCCGGGCCTCGGCCGCGCGGTGGACGCGTACCTCGCCGGCCGCGCCCTCGGGCGCGGAGCTGGCCGGGGTCATGCCGGAGGCGGCGCCGCCGCCCGTGCCGCCGTCGGTCCACTCGACCGGTACGACGGCTTCCGCGCCGGGCGGCAGCGGGGCGCCGGTCATGATCCGGGCGGCCTGGCCTGGGCCGACGGTGGGCAGCTCGCCGCTGCCCGCCGCCACGTCGCCGATGACGGCGAGCACCGCGGGGAACTCCTCGCTCGCACCCTGGACGTCGGCCGTGCGGACGGCGTACCCGTCCATCGAGCTGTTGTCGAAGGGCGGCAGGGCGACGGGCACGGTGACGTCCTCGACCAGGACACAGCCCTGGGCGTCCAGCAGCTGGAGCTCGATGGGCTCCAGCGGCCGGACGGCGGCGAGTACGTCCGCGAGGTGCTCGTCCACCGACCACAGACGGTGCCGGCCGCCCGCCGGTCGAGGATGCTGCGGTGCGGAACTGCTCAAGGTGCTACATCTCCTCCGTGACGTAACGGTGAAGCCAGGTGCGGAACTCCGGGCCCAGGTCCTCACGTTCGCACGCGAGTCGGACGATGGCCCGCAGGTAGTCACCCCGGTCCCCGGTGTCGTAGCGGCGGCCGCGGAAGACCACGCCGTGCACCGGGCCGCCCACGCTCTCGTCGGCGGCCAGCTTCTGCAGGGCGTCGGTGAGCTGGATCTCCCCACCGCGGCCCGGCTCGGTCTCCCGCAGTATGCCGAAGATCGCCGGGTGGAGGACATAGCGTCCGATGACCGCGTAGTTGCTGGGCGCCTCGGCCGGCTCCGGCTTCTCGACGAGTCCGGTGATCCGGACGACGCCGTCCTCGCCGGTCGGCTCTACGGCGGCGCAGCCGTAGAGGTGCACGCTGGACGGGTCGACCTCCATCAGCGCGATGACGGTGCCGCCGGTGCGCGCGTGGACGTCGACCATCTGCCGCAGCAGCGGGTCGCGCGGGTCGATCAGGTCGTCTCCGAGGAGGACGGCGAACGGCTCGTCGCCAACGTGCGGCTCGGCGCACAGGACGGCGTGGCCGAGGCCGCGCGGGTCGCCCTGGCGGACGTAGTGCATGGTGGCCAGGTCGCTCGACTCCTGGACCTTCTTCAGCCGGTCGTCGTCACCCTTGGCGATCAGAGCCGATTCGAGCTCGTAGTTCCGGTCGAAGTGGTCCTCCAGGGCCCGCTTGTTACGGCCGGTGATCATGAGTACGTCGTCCAGCCCGGCCGACACGGCTTCCTCGACGACGTACTGGATGGCCGGCTTGTCCACGACCGGGAGCATTTCCTTGGGGGTCGCCTTGGTCGCCGGAAGGAACCGAGTGCCGAGCCCCGCAGCCGGGATGACGGCCTTCTTGATCACTGGGTGCGACTGAGTCATGGGCAGAACGATAGTGGGTCACATCGGAGCCCCAGCGGGGTTCCGATGAATATGCCCGACTTGATCCATATGTGAAAGGAATTGTGACGAGACTGTGGTAGAGAACCCGCCCGGGAACCACCCCTTCGTACCCGAAAAGGCCTCCCTGCGCCGGGAACTCCTCGCCGCCCGCCGCGCCCTGTCCCCCGAGGACCGCGACGCGGCGGCCCGCGCGCTCTCCCGCTCCGCCCTCACCCTGCCCGAGCTCGACGGCGCGCACACCGTCGCCGCGTACGTCTCCGTCGGCGCCGAGCCGGGCACCCGCGAGCTGCTCGACGCGCTGCGGACCGCCGGCAAGCGGGTGCTGCTGCCCCTGCTGCTCCCGGACAACGACCTGGACTGGGCCGCGTACGAGGGCCCGGACAGCCTCGCCGAGGCCGCGCACCCGGGGAAGATGCGGCTGCTGGAGCCCTCCGGCGCCCCGCTCGGCCCGGATGCCGTGACCGGCGCCGACGCCGTGCTGCTGCCCGGGCTCGCGGTGGACGGGCGCGGCATGCGGCTCGGCCGCGGCGGGGGCTCGTACGACCGGGTGCTCGCGCGCCTGGAGCGGGCCGGCGCGCATCCCGCGCTGGTGGTGCTCCTGTACGACGAAGAGGTGGTCGCGCGGGTCCCGGAGGAACCGCACGACCACCCCGTCCAGGCGGTGGCCACCCCGTCGGGGGTGGTGCGCTTTACCGCGTGACCGGCCGGCGATCCGGCATCGCGGTCACGGTCGCGGTCACCGTCACGGCTTGAGCGTCAGGGTGTCCACTGTCGACTTGTCGACGGCGTCCTTCCCGAAGGACCACTCCAGCAGTTCACCCTTGGCCCACATCTCCGTCTGGTCCGTGTACGTGCCGGCGTACGCGTGACCCGAGGCGCCGGTCAGGTTGATCCAGCGGGACTTGTCCAGGTCGCCGAGGTTGACGACCATCCGCATCGAGGGCACCCAGGTGACCCCGTAGCCGCTGGAGGCGTTCCAGCCGGTCGCGTTGACGGTGGCCTCGCCGCCGCCCACGTTCCACGGGCCGCGGTTGAGGAGCCACTGCATGAAGCCGGGGCCCTCCTTGCCGATCGTCTGGTTCTTCAGCGTCAGCTGGTGCAGCCGGCCCCAGCTCCACGTCGACTGGTCCTTGCCGAGCTTGGCCGTCAGCTCCCAGCGCGCGTCCTCCATGGCCCGGGCGAAGAGCTCGTCACGGGTCTTGATCGGCTTGTCGTGGACGGTCTTCGGGGTGGCCGTCCACCACGGCGACTTCTCGTCCTTGACCAGCCGGCGGACCACCTCGAACCAGCGGTCGCCGCCGTCCGGCTGCGCCGAGTCGGGGCCGCGCGTACCGCACTCGCGGACCGTCTTGGTGAGGTCGTCGTTCGGGCCGGTGCTCTCCTCGCTGACGTTCATGCAGCTGCCCTCGACCCGAAGCTCCTTCGGCATCTTGTCGCCGAAGGCCAGCTTGAGGACGTTGCGCCAGACCGCGTTGAAGTACGCGGCCGCCGCGGAGTCGGGCTCCTGCGTGTAGTTCCAGCCTTCGAGCAGCTTCTGCGCCGAGCGCACGTCCGGGTCCGAGACCTGGATCTTGGCCAGCATCGGGGTCAGCAGCGCGGCGATCTCGCTGCTGTTGTCCATCTGCATGGTGCGCATGTCATCGGTGGAGATCTTGCCGTTGTCCTTGGTCTTCGCCTCGATGAGGTCGTTGATCCGCTGGCTCCGGGCGCCGTAGCCCCAGTCCGTGGTCAGGACGTACGGGTACTTGCCGGCGCTGGCGCCGGCGCTGGTGCCGGTGCCGGTGCCAGTGCCGGTACCGGTGCCGGTGCCAGTGCCAGTGCCGGTGCCGGTGCCGGTGCCGGTGCCGGACTCGGTGACGGCCTGGTTGGCGGTGACGATGTAGCCGCGCGCCGGGTTGAGCTCCCAGGGCATCTCGTTCTGCGGGATGTAGCCGGCGTTGCCGTCCCGGCCGCCCTTCCAGGCGTACTTGGGGTCCCAGCCGGGCGCCGGCAGGCGGCCGTCGCCCTGGTTGCGGATCGGGATGCGGCCCGGGGCCTGGTAGCCGATGTTGCCGTTGGCGCCCTTGTTGTCGGCGTAGATCAGGTTCTGCGAGGGGACCTCGAAGTCGGCCGCCGCGGCGCGGAAGCTGTTGAAGTCCTTGGCCCGGTTGAGCTTGAACACCGCGTCCATCGACTTGCCCGGGTCCAGGGCGGTCCAGCGCAGGGCGACGGCGTAGCCGTTGCCGCGGTCGGGGGCCGAGCTGGGGACGGGGGCGCGGGAGCCGACGGTCTCCAGCTCGTCGCTGCGGTCGGAAATCAGCGGTCCGTTGTTGGTGGTGCGGACGGTGATCTTCTTGCTCTTGCCGCCCGCGACCTTGATCTCCTCTTCACGGGTGGTGAAGGGGACGACCTTGTTGTCGTAGACGTAGCCCTCGGGACGGACCTGCTCCAGGTAGAGGTCGGTCACGTCGGCGCCGAGGTTGGTCATGCCCCAGGCGATGTCGGCGTTGTGGCCGATGACCACGCCCGGCATGCCGGAGAAGGTGTAGCCGGCCACGTCGTACTGGCACTGGGGCGAGGCGGCTCGGCAGTGCAGGCCCATCTGGTACCAGACCGAGGGCAGCTGCGGGGACAGGTGCGGGTCGTTCGCGAGGAGCGGCTTGCCGGTGGTCGTGTACTGGCCCGAGACGACCCAGGAGTTCGATCCGATGCCGCTGCCGTTGGGGCCGAGGATGGCCGGGATCTCGTCCAGGGTCTTGGCGAGGGAGCCCATCTGCGTGCGCAGGCCGACGGTCGCGCCCTGGGCGGTGGCGTTGTCGGCGAGGCCGGTGGCGGTGCCCGTGCCCCCGTTGGGGGTGGTCTGCGAGCCGGTGCCTGTGCCGGTGCCCGGGGTGGTGCCCGTACCGGTGCCGGTGCCGGTGCCGGTGCCCGCGCCCGTGCCCGTACCGCGGCCGGTCGAGCCGGCGCCGGGGGTGCCCTGGGGCGCGTACTTGCCGCCGGCGACGGTGCCGCCCTCGACGATCGGCTTGTTCCGGTCGAAGGGGTACGGCGGGTAGAGCTCGTCGATCTGCGCCTGCGAGAGCTTGTTCGCCATCAGCGAGCGGTCGATCTCGTCCTGCATGTTGCCGCGCAGGTCCCAGGCCATCGCCTTGAGCCAGGCCACCGAGTCCACCGGCGTCCACTGCTCCGGCTTGTAGTCGTCGGTCAGCTTGAGGGCGGCGTGCTCGACGGAGAGGTCCTTGCCGGACTTCCCCTTCAGGTACGCGTTGACCCCGTCGGCGTAGGCCTGGAGGTACTTCTTCGTCTCCGGCGCGAGCTTCTTGTCGTACTCCTCCTGCGCCACGTGGCGCCAGCCGAGGGTGCGCAGGAAGGCGTCGGTCTCGACCTGGCCGGAGCCGAACATCTCCGACAGGCGGCCGGAGGTCATGTGGCGGCGTACGTCCATCTCCCAGAACCGGTCCTGGGCGTGCACGAAGCCCTGTGCGCGGAAGAGGTCCTCGTCGTTGTCGGCGTAGAGCTGCGGAATGCCGTGCTCGTCGCGCTTCACATCGACCGTCCCGGTCAGGCCTGGGACCTTGAGGGAGCCGGTCGTCTGCGGGAAGGAGGCGCGCACGGTGTCCACGCTCCAGTACGCGCCGTAGCCGAGGCCCGCCAAGAGCGCCAGGACCATGACGAGCACGAGCAGGCGTGCGCGTCGTCCCTTCTTCTTGACGGAAGGTCCGGATTCATTGGCGGGCATCGCTGTCCTTAGAGGGGCAGGGTGGTCCTGGGATTGCTGGGAGCAACCATAGGCGCAGGACCGCTGTCGTTGATCCGCCAGGGGTCGAGGTCCGTAGGACAGGCGGGAACCTGCGTTTCACAATGTGGTTATCGCGTAAAGAGTCCGTCAAAGATTAGGTAAGGTAACGAAGTACTTGCCGAATGCGCCGCCGGAGGAACGATCCACCAGGCACGCTCTGAGGAAAGGGCCGCCCGCTGACTGTCCACACGCTCAATGAGCTCCTGCTGGTCTGTTCGCTCGTGCTGCTCGTCGCCGTCGCGGCGGTGCGCATCTCCTCGCGCAGCGGCCTCCCCAGCCTGCTCATCTACCTCGGCATAGGCATCGCGATAGGCCAGGACGGCATAGGCAACGTCGTATTCGACAACGCCGAGCTGACGCAGGTCATCGGTTACGCGGCGCTCGTCGTGATCCTCGCCGAGGGCGGTCTGGGCACCAAGTGGAAAGAGATCAAACCGGCGCTGCCGGCGGCGGTGGTCCTGTCGCTGGTGGGCGTCGCGGTCAGCGTGGGGGTCACGGCGGCGGGCGCGCACTACCTGGTCGGGCTGGAGTGGCGCCAGGCGCTGCTGATCGGTGCGGTCGTCTCCTCGACCGACGCGGCGGCCGTCTTCTCCGTACTGCGCAAGGTTCCGCTGCCGTCACGCGTGACGGGCGTACTGGAGGCCGAGTCCGGCTTCAACGACGCCCCCGTCGTGATCCTGGTGGTCGCCTTCGCCGCGGTCGGGCCGGTGGACGAGTGGTACGTGCTGCTCGGCAAGATCGCGCTGGAGCTGGCGATCGGCGCCGCGATCGGCCTGGCGGTGGGCTTCCTGGGGGCGTACGGGCTGCGGCACGTGGCACTGCCCGCCTCGGGCCTGTACCCGATCGCGGTGATGGCGATCGCCGTGACCGCGTACGCGGCCGGCGCGATGGCGCACGGCTCCGGATTCCTCGCGGTGTACCTGGCGGCGATGGTCCTGGGGAACGCGAAGCTGCCGCACTGGCCGGCCACGCGCGGATTCGCGGACGGGCTCGGCTGGATCGCCCAGATCGGCATGTTCGTGCTGCTCGGCCTGCTGGTCACCCCGCACGAGCTGGTGAACGACTTCTGGCCCGCGGTGATCATCGGACTGGTGCTGACCATGGTGGCGCGGCCGCTGGAGGTCTTCGCCAGCCTGCTGCCCTTCCGCATTCCGTGGCAGGAGCAAGCCCTGATGTCGTGGGCCGGCCTGCGCGGCGCGGTGCCCATCATCCTGGCGACGATCCCGCTGGTCACCGGGATCGAAGGCAGCGACCGGGTCTTCAACATCGTCTTCGTGCTCGTGGTCGTCTACACGCTGGTGCAGGGGCCGACGCTGCCGTGGCTGGCGCGCAAGCTGAACCTGCGCGACACCGAGGAGGCGGCGGCCGACCTCGGCATCGAGTCGGCGCCGCTGGAGAAGCTGCGCGGGCACCTGCTGTCCTTCGCGATCCCTCCCGCCTCGCGGATGCACGGCGTGGAGGTCGGCGAGCTGCGGCTGCCGGCGGGGGCGTCGGTGACCTTGGTGGTCCGGGACGCGAAGAGCTTCGTGCCGGCGCCCTCGACCGTGCTGCGGCGCGGGGACGAGCTGCTGGTGGTGGCCACGGATCCGGTGCGGGACGCGGCGGAGGCCCGACTGCGGGCGGTGGCGCGCGGCGGCAAGCTGGCGGGGTGGCTGGGAACCGGTGGCGGAACGTCACTCTAGGTGGCGGAGGGTGCCCGGAACGCCGCTCGAATGATCGATTTTCGTTAGAGCGGCGTTCTAATTCGGCCATTTTCGCTGGCTTGTGACCGGGCTTGCCCCCATTTCACGGGGCGCGGAATGCAAAGTTCCAGTTAATCGCAGGTGAAGACATGCCTTGTCACCGTAATCACAGGGCGTGGTAGTGGATTCCCCTGTACGATGAAGGCACACCACATCGAACCAACTCTGCCTGACGCAGAGCTGGCGCGACCGCAAAGCGGCCGTGGCTCCCTCCCGCAGTGGGCGCCCAGGTATCACTCGGTTCTGCGCAAGAGGACAGCTCTCGGGGCTCCCACATGTACGGGTGCGGTCGCTCACAAAGCGGCCCGCCGTCCGCAGACGGGGACGCTCTACCAGGCAGCGGAAAGGCCAGGCCGTGACATCCGCGGTCACGACCGACAAGTCCGCCCGACCCGGCTACGGGCAGCTGCTGCGCACGCCCGGCGCCCCCTCCTTCGTCCTCCCCGGCTTCGCCGCCCGTCTGCCGTTCGGCATGCTGACCATCAGCATCCTGCTGCTCGTCCAGCACGCCACCGGCTCCTACGGCGACGCGGGGATCGTCGCCGCCGTCACCGGCGTCTCCATGGCCCTCTTCGCGCCGGTCATGGGCAAGTTCACCGACCGCCGCGGCCAGAGCGCCGTCCTCGTGCCGGTCGTCCTCGTCCACGCCGCCGCGGTCTCCGCTCTGACCGCGCTGGCGCTCCTCGGCGCCCCGCTGTGGGCGCTCGCGCTGGCCGCCGTCCCGGCCGGCGCCTCCGTCCCGCAGGTCGGCCCGATGGTCCGGTCCCGCTGGGCGGCCAAGCTGGAGGGCTCCCCGCTGCTGCCGACGGCCGCCGCGTTCGAGTCCGTCACCGACGAGTTCACCTTCGTCGTCGGCCCGGTGCTCGCCACCGCGCTGTGCACCGGCGTCCACCCGGCCGCCGGTCTGGCGACCGAGGCGGCCCTGACCCTGCTCGGCGGATTGTTCTTCGCCGCGCAGCGCGCCACCGAGCCGAAGGTCGCCCCGCTCTCGGCGGCCGGCGGCCAGCACCAGTCCGCGCTGTCCTTCCCCGGCCTGCGCGTCCTGATCGTCGCCTTCATCGGCATCGGCGCCGTCTTCGGCGGCATGCAGGTCTCGCTCGCCGCCTTCTCCAACGAGATCGGCAACCCGGGCGCCAACGGCCTGCTGTACGGCATCTTCGCGGCCGGCAACATGGTCGCCGGCATCACGATGGGCGCCGTCGCCTGGAAGATCGGCCCGCGCCGCCGCCTGATCCTGGGCTACATCGGCCTGACCGCCGCCGCCTCCGTGCTGTGGGCCGCGCACTCGATGATCCTGCTGGGCGCGCTCGGCCTGGTCGTCGGCCTGTGCATCGCCCCCGCGCTGATCACCGGCTACACGATGATCGAGCAGCTGATCCCGGCCGCCTCACGGACCGAGGCCTTCACCTGGCTGACCGGAGCGGTCGCCTTCGGGCAGGCCGCCGCCGTGACCCTGGCCGGCCGCCTGACGGACGCGCACGGGTCCTCGTACGGCTTCCTGGTGCCGCTGGTGGCCACGGCCCTCGCCCTCGTCACCCTGGTGGCGCTGCGCGCGAAGCTGGCGCCGAAGGCCCCGAGCCGGATCGTGAACTCGTCCGCGCCGGCCGCCCGCAACGCGGCGAACGAGCGTGGGATCGGTCACCGCACGCCCGTGACGGTGGACTGATCCGCCGGAATACGTCACCATGGAGCGTCGTTAGCACTCATTGAGTCAGAGTGCCAGGAGGAAATTCGTGCCGACCTACCAGTACCAGTGCACCGAATGCGGTGAGGGCCTTGAGGCCGTGCAGAAGTTCACCGATGAGGCACTGACCGTGTGCCCGAGCTGCGACGGACGCCTGAAGAAGGTGTTCTCCGCGGTCGGCATCGTCTTCAAGGGCTCCGGTTTCTACCGGAACGACAGCCGTGGCACCTCGTCGAGCAGCACCCCTGCCTCGAAGTCGTCCTCGTCGTCCACGACGACGTCGACCGCTGCCGCCGCCCCCGCCGCTTCGACCTCCTCGGCGACCTCGAGCACGGGCAGCAGCTCCACCTCGGCCGCCTGATCCCGCAGTACGTCTTCCGCTTTCCGCAAGGCCCCGCCGCCCTCTTGGGCGGCGGGGCCTTGTGCGTCCCCCGTTAGGGTGAGGCCATGGTGAACGCAGAGATCGGTGTTATCGGCGGGTCGGGCTTCTACTCCTTCCTCGAGGACGTCTCCGAGATCCAGGTGGAGACGCCGTACGGGCCTCCGAGCGACTCCCTGTACGTGGGTGAGCTGGCCGGGCGCCAGGTGGCGTTCCTGCCGCGGCACGGGCGCAGCCACACCGTGCCGCCACACAAGATCAACTACCGGGCCAACCTGTGGGCGCTGCGCTCGGTCGGCGTCCGCCAGGTGCTGGGCCCCTGCGCGGTCGGCGGCCTGCGGCCGGAGTACGGGCCCGGCACGCTGCTGGTCCCGGACCAGCTGGTCGACCGCACGAAGGCCCGCGTGCAGACCTTCTTCGACGGTGAGCCGCTGCCGGACGGGACCGTCCCGAACGTCGTGCACACCACCTTCGCCGACCCGTACTGCCCGGTGGGCCGGTCGGTGGCGCTCGCGGCGGCGCGCGGCCGGGAGTGGGAGCCGGTGGACGGCGGCACCATGGTCGTCATCGAGGGGCCGCGGTTCTCGACGCGGGCGGAGTCGCGGTGGCACGCGGCGGCCGGCTGGTCGGTGGTCGGCATGACCGGGCACCCGGAGGCAGTGCTCGCCCGCGAGCTGGGGCTCTGCTACACCTCGATGGCCCTGGTCACGGACCTGGACGCCGGCGCCGAGACGGGTGAGGGAGTTTCCCACACGGAGGTCCTCAAGGTGTTCGGCGAGAACGTCAGCCGGCTGCGCGAGGTGCTCTTCGACGCGGTGGCGGCGCTGCCGCCGACCGAAGCCCGCGACTGCCTGTGCACCCACGTCCACGACGGCTGGGACCTGGGCATCGAACTGCCGTAGCGGCGATTGAGGGCCGCTGGATCCCTTGCGGGCCCGGCCGCAGCGTCCCTGCACGCTGCGGCTCCCGCCGCCGGATCCCTGCGCCCTCCTGCGCCCCCCTGCGCCTTCCCTCGCCTCCCGACCCGAGGGGCCGGCGTGGCGGCCGTAGGGCCTGCTGCGGCCGCCTGCCGAGGCCCCCGGTCCCGCCCGGCGAAAGAAATTCCCGGGCGGTGTCACATTCCGCCGGGCTGCCCTGTCTCCATGGCGAAGGGGTCACCAGGACCCCCGAGCCGGAAGAGGCCAGTCATGCCGCGCATCTCGCTCACCCCGCCCCGCACCCTCCTCATGCGCATCGGCGCCTGGTACTCGCGCCGCACCTACGGCAAGGTGCTGGATCCGGGTCAGGCGTACGGGCACAACTCCCGCGTCTTGTTCTCGTACGTGCGCATGGAGCAGCAGGCCGCGAAGTGGAACGAGCTCGACGCCGGCCTCAAGCACCTGGCGGTGATGGCTTCGGCGGCGCGCATCAACTGCTCGTGGTGCATGGACTTCGGCTACTGGGAGGGCCGTGAGAAGGGGTTCTCGCCGGAGAAGATCGAGCGGGTCCCGCGGTGGCGGGAGTCGCGCGAGGTGTTCACCGAGCTGGAGCTGCTGGTCATGGAGTACGCCGAGGCGATGACCGAGACCGAGCCGTCGGTCACGGACGAGCTGGCGGCCGAGCTGATCGGCCGGCTCGGCGAGGCGGCGTTCGTCGAGCTCACCGCCATGGTCGCGTTGGAGAACTGGCGCTCACGGGTCAACAGCGCCTTCGGTCTGACCAGCCAGGGCTTCTCGGAGGCCTGCCAGGTGCCGGCCGGACGCTGACACCTGAGGGTTAGGGACTTGTCCACAGCCTGGGGATTGTCCACAGGCCGGAGCGGGCGGTGGCGGGGCGACGGATCGTGGAGGAGGTCCGGGCAGTGGGCCCGGACGCCGGAACACGACCAGCTTGGCGGTGCCCATCATGTCCAGGACCTCTCTCCCGTCCCCCGCTTCCTCCTCTTCCTCCTCTTCGACGGGCTCCCGTCCCGTCTGCTCTTCGACGTGTCCGCCCGCGCGCCCCGTGCCGTCCTTTCCCCCGCTCCGGGTGGGCCGGGCCGGAGGGCGGCTGCGGCGCGCGGTGCGGCGCAGGCGGCGGGTCGCCTCGGCCGGGCTGGCCGTGGTGGCGGCCGCCCTTGCGGTGGGCGGAACGGAGGCCCAGGCCTCCCGGGGCGCGCCCACTCCCGCGCCCGTGGTGAAACCGGCGCCCGCGGCGGTACGGATGGTGTCGGCGCCCGTACGCATCGCGGATGCCGGGACGGTGCGGCTGCTGCGTCCCGGTGACCGGGTCGACGTGGTCGCGGCGGAGCGCACCGGGCCGCCCCGGGTGGTGGCGACGGGTGCCCGGGTTGCCGAAGTGCCCGCTGTGGAGGCGGGTGTCGGGGACGGCGGGGCGCTGGTGGTGCTGTCGGTGCCCCGGGACACGGCGCGTGCCCTCGTGGGGGCGGGTGCCGTGGCGCGGCTGGCGGTGACGGTGTGCTGATTCGCACTGGGGAGCAGTCAAGTCGCCCTGGAGTGGGCCCTGATTGGACACGCCGTGCCGTGCCTGCCGTAGCTTTCGGAACCGTTGGCTCCGTCTACAGCAGGCACGAGGAAAGGCTCAGTGGTGAGCGAGAAGAAGAAGGAGAGCGTACTGGCGGGCTTCAAGGCCTTCCTGATGCGCGGGAACGTGGTCGACCTGGCGGTGGCCGTGGTCATCGGCGCGGCGTTCACGAACATCGTGAACTCGATCGTCAAGGGCATCATCAGCCCTCTCGTGGGCGCCATCGGCACCAAGAACCTGGATGTCTACACCTCGTGTCTGAAGGCACCTTGTGGGGTCGACGCGAAGGGCGAGCCGACCGGCGTCAACATCATGTGGGGCTCCGTGCTGAACGCCGCGCTCAGCTTCCTGATCACCGCGGCGGTCGTGTACTTCCTGATGGTCCTGCCCATGGCGAAGTACCTCGCCAAGGTGGAGGCGCGCCGCAAGGCCAAGGAGGGCGTGCAGGAGAGCATGGAGATCACCGAGCTGGAGGTGCTCAAGGACATCCGCGACGTCCTGGTCGCGCAGCGGACCGGGAACGGCGAGGGCACCAGGGCGCAGGGGACGCCGGGAGCGCGCGACGCCTTCTGACGGCCGCGGAAGGTCAGATGTGGTGCGGGGGCTTCTCGTCGAGGAAGCGGGCCAGGTCGGCCGCGCTCCCGCCGGCGGGGGGCCGCTCGCCCCAGCCCCGGTCGGTGTCGTCCGAGGACTGCTGGTCCAGCGGGTCGTCGAAGACGAGCTTCGGCCTGGGCTTCGGCTTCGTCTCGGGCTTCGCCCCGGCTTCGGGCTTCGGGGACTGCGGGTCGGAGGCGGGGGCGGTGCTCATGCCCCAAGAGTACGGCCGCCCGCGCCCCCGGCCCGGGTCCCTGCCGATGCCGCTGCCCGGGTCAGCTGGGGGCCTCAGCGCCCTTGCGGGCGTAGAACCACCAGCAGACCGCGAGGCAGGTGGCGTAGAAGCCGATGAACAGCCACAGCGCGTGGGTGACCGCCATGGCGGCGAACATGGCGGGGATGAAGAAGAAGCCGTAGGCGGCGATGGCGGAGGAGAAGCCGGTGACGGCGCCCGCCTCCATCTCCGACTGCTTCAGCGCGGCCGCCTGCGCCTGGGGGTCCTGGCCCTCCACCTGGCGCATGTGCTGCTCGCGGAAGATCACCGGGATCTGCCGGAAGGTCGATCCGTTGCCCAGTCCGGAGAAGGCGAAGGCCGCCAGGAAGCCGGTGAAGAACGCCCAGAAGCTTCCCTGGTCGCCGCCGGACGGCAGTGCGAAGATCACGACCACGAGGGCCGCCGCCATGCCGACGAAGGACAGCATGGTCACCCTGGCGCCGCCGATCTTGTCGGAGAGCCAGCCGCCGGCCCAGCGCATGAGCGCGCCGATGAAGGGGCCGATCCAGGCGTAGGTGGTGGCCTGGTAGCCCTGCGTCTCGAAGTTGTTCTTGATCAGCAGGGGCAGGCCGGCGGCGAATCCGATGAAGGACCCGAAGGTGCCGACGTAGAGCCAGGTCATCAGCCAGTTGTGCTTGCGCTTGAAGATGATCTTCTGCTGGCTGAAGGGGGCCGCGGCCACCTTGAGGTCGTTCATCAGGAACCAGGCCAGCAACGCCATGATCACCAGCAGCGGCACCCAGAGGAAGGCGCCGTTCTGGAGCCAGATGTCCGTGTTCTCCTTCGCGTCGTGCTGCGGGCCGCCCGCCGGAGCGCCGAGCACGGCGGCGGTGACCACCAGCGGCGCGATCAGCTGGACGACGCTCACGCCGAGGTTGCCGAGGCCGCCGTTCAGGCCGTTGGCGCTGCCCTTCTCCCGCTTGGGGAAGAAGAAGCCGATGTTGGCCATGGACGAGGCGAAGTTCGCGCCGCCGATGCCGCAGACGGCCGCGATGAGGGCCAGCTCCCAGTAGGGGGTGCCCGTGTCCTGGAGCGCGAAGCCCAGCCACAGCATGGGTCCGATCAGGATGAAGGTGCTGAAGGCGGTGAACTTCCGCTCACCGAAGATCGGGCCGATGAAGGTGTAGAGGATCCGGAAGGTGCCGCCGGTGATGCCGGGGATGGCGGTCAGCCAGAACAGCTGCGACTTGGAGAAGCCGAAGCCGACGTCGTTCAGCTTGACCACGGTGACCGACCAGACCTGCCAGACCACGAAGCCGAGCATCAGCGCCGGGATGGAGACCCAGAGGTTGCGCTGGGCGACCCGGCGGCCGGTGGCCTGCCAGAAGGCCTCGTCCTCGGGACGCCAGTCACCGATGACGGCGCCGGGCTTGTAGGTCTCCGCGCGGTGCGAGCGCACCGGGGGCGGGGTGGTGGGGATCGACATGGTCATCGGTCCTTCGGGTCGAGGAGCCACAGGGCGATCACGACGAGGAAGGACAGGACCAGGAATCCCGCCCCCCACCAGGCCGTGGCGTTGTTGCCCTTCATCCACTCGTTGACGGTGACGGTCAGCGCCCAGAGCTGCCCGATCACGACCGTGAGGGCGAGGGCCAGCCGGGCGTTGAGCTTGGAAGAGCGCTCCGGTTCCTGTTCGGTGCCGGCGCCGGGGCCGGGGCCGGTGTGCCGGATGCGCGGGTCGCCGTAGCCGCTGGTGGAGCGGATCTGCGGGTACCGCTCGCGGACCGGCCGGTTCAGCCGGGGCTGGGCGCTCCCCGGATGGTATTCGGGGCGGGGAGGGAGCTGCGCGTCGCTCATGTCCGCCTGCTTTCGTCGACACGGGCCGCTCCGGGGCAGCCCAGGCGCTGGGCCATCTCGGGCCGGGAGTCCCCGAACTGCCGGCACAGGGCTTCCTTGGCGGGCTCCCCGGAGCGGGCGGTGGCGATGGCCCAGACGCTGCCGTCGGCCTGCTCGGTCAGGAAGATCCGCGGGAGTGGGCGGGGCGGCGGGCCCGCGGTCACCTCACCGGTGCGCGCGTCGAAGACGCCTTCGTGGCAGGGGCAGTACAGCTCCCCGTCGGGCCCGCGGTCCTCGCGCCAGAGCACGCCGCAGGCCAGGTGGGTGCAGACGGCGGAGTACGCGACGAGGCTGCCGTCGCCGAGCCGGACGGCGAGGGCCCGGTCCTCGGCGCCGGGGAACCGGAAGGCCACGGACTCTCCCGGCGCGAGCCGGTCGGTGACCTTCTTGGCCTCGGGCATCGTCTCGCTGTCCCCGTGGCGGTGCAGGATCCCTGAGGCGACTCCGACCCCTCCGATGGCCAGGCCGCCGGAGACGGTGGCGACGATCCGCAGGTAGTCGCGCCGGGTGGTGAGGGAGTCGGCGCTGATCCGGTCGCGCAGCTGGTCGGCGGCGGCGTCGCCGGCGTCCGGGCCCGGTCCGGAGCCGGGTGCGGGCTGCTGGGTCACGCTCATCGGACATCCACCCCATTCACCTCCACGACGGGCAGGCCGCCGGGAACGGGCCACTGGACCTTGTCTGCGGGGACGACCATCGCCACGCCGGTGGAGACGACCACGTCGCCGAAGGCGAAGGAGTCGGCGACCTGGACGCCGGGGCGCTCGGCCTGGAGCTCTTCCAGCGTTCCGTAGAAGAGGGCCCCGGTCGGGCAGACCGTGGCGCACATGGGGGCCAGACCGTAGGCGGTGCGGTCGTAGCAGAGGTTGCACTTCATCTGGAGCTTCGCCTGGAGGTCGATCTTCGGGACGCCGAAGGGGCAGGCGTTGACGCAGTTGGCGCAGCCGATGCAGCGGGTGGTGTCGGCCTGCTGGACCACGCCGTCCGCGGTCACCAGGATGGCGTCGGCGGGGCAGACCTCGGCGCAGGGCGCGACGGGGTCCTCGCAGTGCATGCAGACGGTGGGGAGGGAGGCGACGGACCGGCCGGGGTCGGTGTAGTCCAGGTGGATCATCGACTTGCCGCGGTGCGAGTCGCATTCGCGGCAGGCGGATACGCAGGCCTGACAGCCGATGCAGCGGCCGGGGTCGATGAAGATCGTGCGGCCCATCATGGCGGCGTCAGCTCCTCTCCGCCGTGCCACGGCCCTGCGAGGACGTGGGGGGCAGGGGGTCGGTGCGGGAGACCTGGGTCTCCGGGTAGGCCTGGCGGCCGGGGGCCGTGGGCGGTGCGGGGACCTCGTCGACCCGCTCCGCCGCCTCGATCCGGGCGGCGCAGACCTTGTACTCGGGGATCTTCGAGCGGGGGTCGAGGGCGTCGATGGTCAGGGCGTTCGCTGCCGTCGGGACGGGCCAGTGGTAGGGGATGAAGACGGTGTCGGGGCGGATGGCCTCCGTGACGAGGGCCGGGAAGACCTCGCTGCCGCGTCGGGTGACCACCCGGACGGGGTCGCCGTCGCGGAATCCGTGGGAGGGGTGCACCTCCACCCACGGGCGCGGCGTCTGTTCGACGAGGGCGCCCAGGCGACGGGTCTGGTTGCCGGACAGGAAGTGCGCGACGGTGCGGCCGGTGGTGAGGGAGAGCGGGAACTCCTCGGTGTAGGCGTCCATGGGCGGGTGCCATTCCACGACCTGCATGTGGATCTTGCCGTCGGGGTGGTAGGTCCGGCCGTCCTCGAACAGCCGGGGCGTGCCGGGGTGCTCGGTGGACGGGCAGGGCCAGACGATGCCTCCGGTCTCTTCGAGCCGCTCGTACGTGATGCCGTAGTAGTCGTTGACGGTGCCGGCGGAGGCGACGCGCAGTTCCTCGAACACCTCGCGGGAGCCGGGGAAGTCGAACTTGTCGCCGGCACCGAGGCGCCTGGCCAGTTCGCACATCACCCAGGTGTCGGTGCGCACCCCGGCGGGCGGCTCCTGGGCCTTGTTGTGCTTGACCACCCGGGCTTCGGTGTTGGCCATGACGCCCTCGTCCTCGGCCCAGACGGTGACCGGGAAGACCACGTGCGCGTTGACGGCGGTCTCGGAGAGGAAGAAGTCGAACTGCGCGTGGAACTCCAGGGTGTCGTAGCCGTGCTTGACCGCCCCGTAGTTGGGGAGTGAGACGAACGGGTTGTTGCAGATGCCGATCAGGCCGCGGATCTCCTGCCGCTGCATCTGCCAGACCATTTCCATCATGGAGGTGCCGGCGGGCGGGAGGTCAGCCTCGTCGATGCCCCAGATCCGGCAGATCTGACGGCGGTGCTCCTCGTTCGTGATGGAGCGGCCGCCGGGCAGGAGGTCGGCCTTCTGGCCGTGTTCGCGGCCGCCCTGGCCGTTGCCCTGGCCGGTGATGGTGCCGTAGCCGGCGCCGGGTCTGCCGAGGTTGCCGGTGGCCACGCACATGTTGATGACGGACAGGCAGTTCTCGACGCCCTGCGAGTGGTGTTCGATGCCGCGGGCGTGGAAGGCCATCGCCTTGTCCGCGCCGGCGAACATCCGGGCGACCTGGACGATCTGGGAGGCGGGGATGCCGCAGATCTCGGCGGACCGGGCGGGCGGGTACTCCTGGACGGCTTTCTTGATCTCGTCCCAGCCGGTGGCGTGGGCGGCGAGGTACGCCTCGTCGGTGAGGCCCTCGGCGACGATCACGTGGAGCACGGCGTTGAAGAAGGCCGAGTCGGTGCCGGGTTTGATGGGGACGTGGACGTCGGCGGTGCGGGCGACGGCCGTCTCGCGCGGGTCGACGACGATCAGCGACGCGCCCCGGTCGCGGGCGCCCCAGAGGTACTGGGTCATCACCGGGAAGCACTCCCCCACGTTGGACCCGGCGATCAGCAGGCAGTCGGTGAGGAGGATGTCGGAGAAGGGGTTGGCGGCGCGGTCGATGCCGAAGGCGAGCTTGTTGGCGCCGGCGGCGCTGACCATGCAGAGGCGGCCGTTGTAGTCGACGTGCCTGGTCTTGAGGGCGACCCGGCCGAACTTGCCGACGAGGTAGGTCTTCTCGGAGTAGAGGCTGGCGCCGCCGAGCAGTCCGAAGGCGTCGTTGCCGTGGGCGGCCTGGATGCGCCGGATCTCGGAGACGGTGAAGTCGAGGGCCTCGTCCCAGGAGGCCTCCTTGAACTCCTCGTCGCGGGAGCGGCGCATCAGGGGGGAGGTCAGCCGGTCGGGGTGGTTGACCTGCTGGTAGGCGTTGATGCCTTTGGGACACAGCCGCATGCGGTTGATGTCGTGGTTGCGGGGTTCGACGCCGAAGACCTTGCCGCCCTTGTCGACGCGGAGGTACATGCCGCACTGCACGCCGCAGAAGCAGCAGTGGGTGGGGACGAGGGTCCCGCCGTTCTGGTCGGCGTGCCACCGGTCGGCGGGGATGCCGCCGGCATCGCGGAAGTTGCGGGTGCCGGGCGGGGCGATGGCCGGGTCGAGGGGCAGGGGTGCCGGCTTGGCGGGGTCCGTCGCGGTCACTTGAAGCCCCTCTTGACGTGGGTCAGGTAGGCGTTGCCGCGCAGGACCCGCTTGCAGCGGGGGCAGTATTCGGCGAAGGCGTTGAAGTCGAGCCGGAGGTCCTGCATGGTGCCGCGCAGGTTCTCCACGTACGGGGTGGTGTCGATGGGCTCGCCGCAGCGCTTGCAGGCGAAGATCTCCTCGTCCTGGCGGGCGGTGTACTTGAAGAGCTGCATGCCGACCGCCGCCGGCCGCTGGACGATGTGGAAGAACTTCCCGAAGGGGATGTAGATGAGGGTGAAGACCACCGAGACCATGTGCAGGAGCGCCAGGAACTCGTAACCGCCGCCGTGCAGGAAGATCGACGAGAAGGTGAGCAGCAGCCCGGTCACCGAGATCACGATCAGGCAGATCAGCGGGAGCAGGTCGTAGGCGAAGCGCTGGCCGGTGATGGCTCCGCGGTCTTTCATGCGGCGCCAGAGGAAGTACGAGGCTCCGGGGATGACGAGGACGGCCGCGATGTCCAGGCCGTGGAACATCAGCCAGCCCAGGATGTCGAGCGAGTTGAAGCCGAGGACTTTGAAGCCCCAGATCCGCATCTCGTAGCCGGGTCCGGAGCCGCTGTCGGAGGTGAAGGTGAACCAGCCCCAGGTGAGGGGGAAGGTGATCGCCGCGGCCAGCAGGCATCCCCAGAAGATCAGCTGGTGGGCGGCCCAGCGGGCGCGCGAGCGGGCGCCGAGGAACTTCTGGAAGCCGAGGTAGGTGGCGGCCATCTTCGGCAGGGCGGTGGGCGCCTTCTTGAAGTTGGCGGCCGAGAAGAAGCTGCCGAAGCCCTTCTTGAAGAGGCGTCGCGCGCCGGGTGCCGACACCCAGACCGTGTACCGGTAGGCCACGCCGAAGGCCAGGAAGACCGTGGCGACGGCGTACGGCAGCAGGGCGGAGTCGAAGTCCCGCAGCAGGCGGCTGCCCAGCACGATCGCGGCGATGAGCAGGAGGGAGACGGCGACGCCGGCCGCGGTGGCCTTTGCGGTGACGGACCGCCCGGCCGGCGGCGGGTTCTCGGGCGGCCCGGGGGGTGGGTCTGCGGCGAGTACTTCTGTGGGCTCGGACACAGCACCACGCTAGGTGGTCTATGTATATTCAGCCCGTTATGTGGACCTTGGGGTTGGTCCGGACGGGTCATACGGCCTTCAGTCCGTGCGCCTCGAAGACCGCCTTGGCCTCGGCCACCTGCCCGGCGGTGGGCGAGGGCGTGTCGTGCAGGGTGAAGGGCATGTCCAGGGCTTCCCACTTGCCCTCGCCGAGTTTGTGGAAGGGCAGTACGTCGACCCGCGAGACGTTCCCGAGGCCGCCGGCGAAGGTGGCGACCCCTTCGACGTTCTCGCGCGCGTCGGTGAGCCGGGGCACGAGCACGAACCGCAGGTGCACCTCCTTGCCCAGGTCCGCGAGCCGGCGGGCGAAGTCCAGGGTGGGTTCCAGGGGCCGGCCGGTGACCTTCTCGTAGGTCTCCCGGTCCCATGACTTGATGTCGAGCAGTACGAGGTCCACGTCGCGCAGCAGCGCGTCGGTGGCCCGGGATCCGAGGAAGCCCGAGGTGTCGAGGGCGGTGTGCAGGCCCAGGTCGTTCTTCATGCGGTGCAGGAGCTCGCCGGCGAAGACGGGCTGGAGGAGCGGTTCGCCGCCTGAGATGGTGGCGCCGCCGCCCGAGGCGGAGATGAACCGGGTGTACTTGCGGGCTTCGGCGATGACGGCGTCGGCCGAGGTGCGGCTGCCGTTGCGCATCCGCATGGTGTCGGGGTTGTGGCAGTACAGGCAGGTCAGCGGGCAGCCGGCGAGGAAGGTCACGAACCGGGTGCCGGGGCCGTCGACTCCGGTGGACAGGTCCCAAGAGTGCACCGAGCCCTCGCTCGGCCGCTGCGTCGCAGCGGCGGCCGGGGTCTGTGCGGGGGTGACCGGGGTCTGCGCGGCGGCTGGGGGGCGCGCGGCGCTGACGACAGCGGCGTTCTCGGGGCCGACGGGGAGGCTCGTACCGAAGTAGACGGTCATGGCAGGTGCTCCAGTCGTGTTCCGGTGTGTCCGGCGGGCGTCCGGTGTGTCTGGTGTGTCCTGTGGGAGCACGCGGCTCGGGGCCGGGTGAGGGCCCGGTCCCGGGCCGCGCGGACGGCGGACGGCGGACGGCGGACGGCGCTACAGCGCGCCGTGGAAGGTGCGGTTCAGCACGTCGAGCTGCTGCGCCCGGGTGAGCCGCACGAAGTTCACCGCGTAGCCGCTGACGCGGATGGTCAGCCGCGGGTACTTCTCCGGGTGCTCCATGGCGTCCATGAGGGTGTCGCGGTTCAGCACGTTGACGTTCATGTGGAAGCCGTCGACGGCCATGTAGCCGTCGAGCACGCCGGCGAGGTTCTTGATCCGCTCCTCGGGGGTGCGGCCGAGGCCGTCGGGGGTGACGGTGTTGGTCAGTGAGATGCCGTCCTCGGCGTCCTCGTACGGGAGCTTGGCGACCGACAGGGCCGAGGTGACGTAACCGTGGGTGTCGCGGCCGTTCATCGGGTTGGCCCCGGGGGAGAACGGCTCGCCGGCCCGGCGCCCGTCCGGGGTGTTGCCGGTCTTCTTGCCGTAGACCACGTTCGAGGTGATCGTCAGTACGGACTGGGTGTGCTCGGCACCCCGGTACGTCTCGTGCTTGCGGATCTTCCTCATGAACTCCTCGACGAGCCTGACGGCGATCTCGTCGACGCGGTCGTCGTTGTTGCCGTATGCCGGGAAGTCACCCTCAATGGCGTAGTCGGTGGCGAGACCGCTCTCATCGCGCAACGCGGTGACCTTGGCGTGCTTGATGGCGGACAGCGAGTCGGCGGCGACGGACAGGCCGGCGATGCCGCAGGCCATGGTGCGGCGCACGTCGCGGTCGTGCAGTGCCATTTCGAGACGCTCGTAGGCGTAGCGGTCGTGCATGTAGTGGATGACGTTGAGGGCGTGGACGTAGGTCTTGGCGAGCCATTCCATCTGCTCGTCGAACTTGGCCATGACCTCGTCGTAGTCGAGGACGTCGGAGGCCGGCAGGCCGGTCCGCGGCCCGACCTGGGCGCCGGACTTCTCGTCCCGGCCGCCGTTGATCGCGTAGAGGAGGGTCTTGGCGACGTTGACGCGGGCCCCGAAGAACTGCATCTGCTTGCCCACCGGCATGGCGGACACGCAGCAGGCGATGGCGGTGTCGTCGCCGAAGCGCGGGCGCATCAGCTCGTCGGATTCGTACTGCACCGAGGAGGTGTCGATGGAGACGCGGGCACAGAACTCCTTGAACCCCTGAGGGAGCCGCGGCGACCAGAAGACCGTCATGTTCGGCTCGGGGGCCGGGCCGAGGTTGTAGAGGGTCTGGAGGTAGCGGAAGGAGGTCTTGGTGACCAGCGGGCGGCCGTCCTCTCCCATGCCGGCGATGGATTCGGTGACCCAGGTCGGGTCGCCGGAGAACAGCTCGTCGTACTCGGGGGTCCGCAGGAAGCGGACGATGCGCAGCTTGATGATGAAGTCGTCGACGATTTCCTGCGCCTGCTCCTCGGTGAGGAGGCCGGCCGCGATGTCACGCTGTAGATATATGTCGACAAACGTGGAGGTGCGGCCCAGGGACATGGCCGCGCCGTTCTGCTCCTTCACAGCGCCGAGGTACGCGAAGTACAGCCACTGGATGGCTTCGCGGCCGGTGACGGCGGGACCGGAGATGTCGTAGCCGTAGGAGGCGGCCATCGCCTTGAGCTCGGACAGCGCGCGCATCTGTTCGGCGAGCTCCTCGCGCAGGCGGATCGTCTCCTCCAGCGGGCGGTTGCCGGCGGGGAGGGAGTTCAGTTCCTCCTTCTCGTCCTTCTTGACGGCGATCAGGCGGTCGACTCCGTAGAGGGCGACTCGGCGGTAGTCGCCGATGATGCGGCCGCGGCCGTACGCGTCCGGGAGGCCGGTCACGATGCCGGCCCTGCGGGCGGCGCGGATCTCGGCGGTGTACGCGTCGAAGACGCCGGCGTTGTGGGTCTTGCGGTATTCGGTGAAGACCTTCTCCAGCTCCTCGGAGACCGGGTAGCCGTAGGTCTCCAGGGCGCCGGCGACCATTCGCCAGCCGCCGTACGGCATGATCGCGCGCTTGAGCGGGGCGTCGGTCTGGAGGCCGACGATCAGGTCCTTGCCGCGGTCGATGTAGCCGGGAGCGTGTGCGGTGATCGACGACGGGATGTCGTACGCGATGTCGTAGACACCCTTCTCGCGCTCCTCCGGGAACTTGTCGGTGATCGCCTTCCAGACGGCGGTGGTGCGCGCGGTGGGGCCGGCGAGGAAGGAATCGTCGCCTTCGTACGGCGTGTAGTTCTGCTGGATGAAGTCGCGGACGTCGATGGCGTCGCGCCACAGGCCGCCCTCGAAGCCCTGCCAGGCCTCGTTGTTCTTCGTGGTCTCCACAGGGGTGGCAGTCATCACCGGCACCTTCTCCGAGTCGCCTCATTGCTTGTGTCCATTCCACGCCTTTTGATCGATCATTTGGCGCCGCGATGGTCCCGAGCTCAGGCCCGGAAGTCCTTTGACCGTCGGACTTTGATCACCACCACCCCACTTGAGCTGGGATTTCGAACGGGACCAAAGTCACTAGTGTTCTTGTGAAAGCGTTCACAAGAATATGAGAACGGGGCGGAAAGTCGGAAAATCTGCCTTTGGGGCGTGCCTGTGGATAGCGCAACGCACGTATTGAGCGACCCCGGCAGCATGGAGGGAGTCAGAGCGCGAGAGCAGAGGCGGAGAGGAGCGGCAGCATGAGGGCGAAGAACCAGGGGTGGTCCTGCGCGAGGTCCGCGGGGGCAATGAGGAAGACCCCGGGCCAGGACGCCCGGCCGGGCCCGCTGGGGAAGAGGAGGCGGAAGCGGTACGCGGACCAGCGCGCCGGCGGCTGCGAAACGGCGTCGGTGACGGGGGGTGCGGCCTCCTGCCGGGCCACCGGAACCGCCAGGGCTACCAGGCGGTGCGGGTGCCGGTCGTCACCGCCGTCCGGCCCGGTCGCGGTGTCCATTGCGGCGGGGACGGAGGGCGCGGTGATACCGCGGCCGGCCGCGTTGGAGGCAGGGTGATGGGCCGCAGCGCCGGACGGAGCCCTTCCCCGGTCACGTCATGGACGGCGGGCGAGAGCGGCTGGGGGCGGACGGCATGAGCCGCGCACGACCCCGCGGGTGAAGACCCAGCGGGGTGGGCCGGCCGGCGCCCTGCGGGCCGGACAGCCGGACCGCTCCGTGCCCGTGGCTGTGCCCGTGCCCTGTGCCCGTGGCTGTGCCCGTGGCTGTGCCCGTGCCCTGTGCCCGTGCCCTGTGCCCGTGGCTGTGCCCGTGCCTGCCCCGCCCCGGATGCCCGACCCGCCCGACGCCTGCCCGGGCGTCGGGCGGGTCGGGGGTGGGCCGGCCGCTTCGGGCCCGGCCGGCCTCGGCGCCTCGGATTCCCGGGGCCCGGTAGTGCCCGCGCGGCGCAGCGGGTGGCCGGCTGCCGTTGGCGCCGCCCCTCGGGCCCACCCGTCCCGGGGCCGGGTGGGCTCCGGGACGGGTGGGGTGGCGGCCGGTGGGCCGGCGGTGGGGGTCAGCTGGGGGCTTCCGCGTTCTTGCGGGCGTAGAACCACCAGGTCACGGCCACGCAGCTGGCGTAGAAGGCGACGAACCCCCACATCGCGCTCGTCACCGAGAAGTTGGCGAACATCGCCGGGATGAAGAAGAAGCCGTAGGCGGCGATGGCGGCGGTGAAGCCCGTCACCGCGCCGGACTCGATCTCCGCCTGCTTCAGGGCGGCCGCGTACTGCGGCGTGCCCTCCGCCAGGCCCTTCAGGTGCTGCGCCCGGAAGATGACCGGGATCTGCCGGAAGGTCGAGCCGTTGCCGATGCCCGAGAAGAAGAAGGCGGCCAGGAAGCAGAGGAAGAAGCCGTGGAACGAACCATGGTCAGACCCCCCGGGCAGGAAGTTGATCACGCCGATGATCGACGCGCCCATGCCCGCGAACGAAAGGATCGTCACCCGGGCGCCGCCCAGCTTGTCGGCGATCCAGCCGCCCGCCCAGCGGGCCAGCGCGCCCAGGGCCGGGCCCATCCAGGCGTAGGTGGCGACCGAGTACGCGGGGAAGGTGGTCTTGATGAGCAGCGGCAGGGCTGCGGCGAAGCCGATGAAGGAGCCGAACGTGCCGACGTAGAGCCAGGTCATCAGCCAGTTGTGCTTGCGCTTGAAGATGACCTTCTGCTGGCTGAAGGGGGTGGAGGCGACCTTGAGGTCGTTCTGCCCGAACCAGGCGACCGCCGCGAGCACGACCAGCACCGGGATCCAGACGAAGGCGGCGTTCTGGAGGTAGATCTCCGAGCCGTTGGCCTTCTTCTGGCCCGCTCCGATGGCCAGGACGGAGGAGGTGATCAGGATGGGGGTGAGCAGCTGGACCACGGAGACGCCGAGGTTGCCGAGGCCGCCGTTGATGCCGGTGGCGTTGCCCTTCTCCTGCTTCGGGTAGAAGAAGCCGATGTTGGCGAGGGAGGAGGAGAAGTTCGCGCCGCCGATTCCGCAGAGGGCGGCGATCGCGACCATGGTGGTGTAGGAGGTGTCCGGGTCCTGCACGGCGAAGCCGAGCCACAGCAGCGGGGCGGCCAGCACCAGCGTGGAGAGGGCCGTGAACCGGCGCTGTCCCACCATCGGGCCGAGGAAGGTGTAGAGGATCCGGACGGTGCCGCCGGTGATGCCGGGGACGGCCGTCAGCCAGAACAGCTGCGACTGGGTGAAGCCGAACCCGACGTCCTTCAGGTTGGTCGCCGTGATGCTCCACACCTGCCAGACCACGAAGGCCACGAGCAGTGCCGGGACGGCGATCCACAGGTTCCTGGTGGCGACCTTCTTCCCGGTGGAGTGCCAGAAGGAGGGATCCTCGGGGGTCCACTCCGTGATGGTGCGGCCCGGGCGGTACTGCGCCGGGTCGGTGAGGACCTGTGGCGCTTGCTGCGTGGCGGAACTCATGGCGTGGTCCTGAACATTGAGAAGGGTCCTGACGTATCCAGGCTCCGCTCCGGGGGGTGGGCCGCGGCAGGGGCGAACGTCGTGTGGGCGGCGGGACCTTGTCCCGCCGGTCGGGGTCCCTTCGGCTCCTGGCCGGACGGACCGGTCCGCTGGCCGGGGGGCGCGCCGCCCGGCGGGCCGGGCCGGTACGAGTCCGCCCGGGGTACCGGGGGACCATCGGCCGCGCGCCTCGGCGGTCGGGGGGCCGGGCCCTGGTGTGCTGGGCGGTATGACGTACGTACCGATGACCGCCCGCAGCCGCGACGAGGGGCACCGGACGGCGACCTCGCTGGAGCTGTTCTTCGACCTCTGCTTCGTCGTCGCGATCGCCCAGGCCGGGGCGCGGCTGGTGCACGCGCTGGCGGAGGGCCATCCGGGGAGCGGGGTGGTCGGCTACTTCTTCGTCTTCTTCGGGGTGTGGTGGGCGTGGATGAACTTCACGTGGTTCGCCTCCGCCTACGACTGCGACGACGTGCCGTACCGGGTGGCGACGCTGGTGCAGATCGCCGGCGTGCTCGTCTACGCGGCGGGGGTGAGCCGGGCCTTCGACGACAACGACTGGACGGTGGCCGTCATCGGCTACCTGATCATGCGGGTGGCGCTGACGGCGCAGTGGCTGCGTGCGGCGGCCGGGGAGAGCGGTGCGGCTCGTTCGGCGGCGCTGAAGTACGCGGCGGGCCTGGTGATCTGTCAGGCGGGCTGGGTGGGGCTGCTGTTCGCGCCGGACGCTTCGAAGCGGTGGCTGTTCCTGGTGCTGGTGGTGGCCGAGCTGATGGTTCCGGTGCTGGCCGAGCGGGGCCATCAGACGCCCTGGCACGCCCATCACATCGTGGAGCGGTACGGGCTGTTCACCATCATCGTGCTGGGCGAGACGATCGCGGCGAGCACGGTGGCGGTGAAGTCGGCCCTCGACGAGCACGAGGCGCTGGACGAGCTGCTGCCCATCGCCGCGGGCGGGCTGCTGATCGTCTTCGCCGCGTGGTGGATCTACTTCGCGGTGCCGATGCACGAGCGGCTGACCTCCAACCGGGAGGCGATCCCGTGGGGCTACGGCCATCTGCTGATCTTCGCGTCGGGTGCGGCGATCGGTGCGGGCATCGAGGTGGCGGTGGAGCACGCGGTGGGGAAGGCGCACATCTCGCAGGTCGCGGCGAACGCCGCCGTGACCGTTCCGGCGGCGCTGTTCCTGCTGATGGTGTGGCTGCTGCACTCCCGCCACTTCAAGCGCGGTGCGGCGCAGCAGCTGGTGCTGCCGGTGTCCGCGCTGGCCCTGCTCGCCTGTACCTGGGCGGGTTCGTACGCGGTCCTGTACGCGGGGCTGGTCGCGACGGCCACGGTGGTGGTCGGCATGACCCTGTCCGTCCGCGGCGGGAGCCCCGAGCGGGTCGGGGCCGAAGTCTGAGCCGTCGGCGCCGTCACCCCCAAGCCCCCGAACGCGTTCAGCAGCTCAGCGGAACGGCGACAGGAAGAGACAGCCCCCATGACACTCCCCCCGCAACGGCACGGCTCCGGCACCGACCCCGGAGGGGAACTCGCCGAGCCGGGCTTCTGGCAGCGGCCCCCCGATCAGCGCCTCGCGGCCTTCGCCCGGCTGCGTGCGCTGGACTCCCCGGTGTTCGTCCCCGAGGGCGGCGGCCACTGGGCGCTCGTACGCCACGCCGACGTGCAGGAGGCGAGCCGGCTGCCGAAGGTGTTCGCCAGCGCGCCCGGGGTCACGACACCGGAGCCGGCCCGGTGGGTGCGGGCGCTGTTCGGGGACTCCATGGTCAATCTGGACGGCCCGGACCACGCGCAGCTGCGGAAGATCGTGCAGCGGGCGTTCACGCCGCGGCTGCTGGCGGCGGCCGAGGAGGACATCCACGCGGTGGCGGCCCGGATCGTGGACGACGTCCTGGCCGAATGCCCGGACGAGTTCGTCTCGGCGGTGTCCTCCCGGCTGCCCCTGGAGGTCATCTGCAACATGATGGGCATCCCGGAGCACTACCGTGCGGAGATCGCGGACCGGGTCAACCACGCTTCGGAGAACATCGGTGTGGAGCGGGGGCTGGCGGCCCGGCTGCGGATGCCCGGCCGCGGCCTGCGGGCCCTGGCCCGGATGCAGCGGATGGTCGCGGGCATCGGGCGGGAGCGGCGCAAGAACCCCACCGACGACCTGATCTCCGCCCTGGTGTGCGCGAACGTGGACGGCCAGGCGCTCGGGGCCCGCCAGCTGGGCGCTTTCTTCAGCCTGTTGATGGTGGCGGGGGTGGAGACCACCCGCAATGCCATCAGCCACGGGCTGGCCCTGCTGACGGACTTCCCGGAGCAACGGGACCTGCTGCTGTCGGACTTCGAGAAGTACGCGGACGGCGCGGTGGACGAGATGATCCGGCACTCGACGCCGATCATCCAGTTCCGCCGGACGGTCACCGCCGAACACACTCTGGGCGGGCGCCTGTTCCAGCCTGGGGACAAGGTGGTGCTGTACTACGCGTCGGCCAACCGCGACGAGGCGGTCTTCCCCGACCCGGACGCGTTCGACATCACCCGCTCCCCCAACCCGCACCTGGGTTTCGGCGGCGGCGGACCGCACTTCTGCCTGGGCGCCCATCTGGCCCGGGTGGAGATGAAGGCGCTCTTCCGGGAGTTGCTGACCCGGCCGGTGGATCTGCGCGCGGTGGGCCTGCCCGATCTGGCGGGCTCGAACTTCGACAACCGGGTCCGGTCGCTGAGGTTCGCCTTCGAGCGGCCCTGACGGCCGGGCCGTGTCCTTCGGATCAGGCCCGGCATGATCCGAAGGACACGGCCCGGGGGGCCGGCCGCCGGGCAGGCTGGGAGCCCGGCGGCCGGAGCACGGCGGCCGCCGCAGGCGCGGCGGCGGCTGCCGCGGACAGGGGAGGCCCCTCAGCGCTGCAGGCTCTGCACGGCGACGATGCAGTGGGCGCTGCTGGTCAGTACCGCCTCGTCGCCGGCGAAGGACTGGAGGAGTTCCGCGCTCACCGGCTTGCCGGGGACGGCCTCGGGCCAGGCGCGGGTGGCGAACAGGAAGTAGGCCTGGCCGCTCTCGGTCGCCGCCGCGACCCACTCGTCCGGGGCGGTGCAGGTGGCGTTCAGGCCGGGCAGGGTCAGCGCGATCTGGTTGTCCGCGAGGATGATCTTCACGTCGAACTTCTGCGGCTTCTCGGTCCCGTTCACCATGTCGCCGATGCCGAGGCCCATCTCCTCCAGCAGCCCGCGGGCGGCCGCCTCGCCCGCCTCCCGGCCCTGCGGCCCGTCGCCGAGCGTGTAGGCGAGCAGGTACGGGATGTCGTGGCCCTCGGCGGGGTCGCCGATCCAGGCGAGCACGGAAATGGTGCCGATCAGGCTGCGGTCGGTTTCGGCTTGCGTAGAAGTCATGCGCGCACCTTAGTGCTCCGGCGCCGGGCCCTTTCACGGCCTTTCACCCTTGCGGGCTAGACCGACCAGAATCCCCCTCCGGAATTCGCCTGCACGTTCGCGTCCTGGTACTGGAGCCGCACGATCTTCTGGTTCTCCGGAATTTCGAACACGACCCAGCCCTCGGCCCGCTCGCCGACCGAGAGGGAATCGAAGACGAGTGGTTTGCCGGTCGTCAGTTCACCGGTGCGCACCACCGGGTGGCGCTTGCCCGCGCCGTCGTACGCCCACATGCGCCCGAGCGCCCCGTACGAGGCTCCGCCGACGTTGACGAAGGACATCGAGGCGGCCACCCAGCGTTTCCCGGCGGGCGGCTGGTAGTTCGGTTCGACGCTGACCGCCGGGTCGACGAACGCGTTCAGCACCACTTGGAGGTGGCGTCCCACCTCGTGTCCTTGCACCCGTACGGAGTCACCCACATGGGCGTCCTTCGACGCCCCGGGCACCGCGCCCGCCCGGTCCTGGGCGGCCGGGTCCTCGTCGGCGCCGGGTGCCCCGTCGTCGACGGGGACGGCGGGCGCCGCGGCGGGGGCGAGGGCGGCCCCCTCGGGGGCGCTCTGGCAGGCGGTGGCGGTGAACAGCAGGAAGGGCATCAGAGCGGCGGCGGCGAGGGCGGAGAGCGAGGTGGACACGGAGGCGGGCTGACGCATGCGGGAACCCCTTCGGGGATCTTCGGGGCGAGGAGTATTTCCGGCCAGTCTCACGCGCCCGAGCGGGGAATTGCACACACCGACACGAGCGCACGGAACGAGTCGCCCGCCAATTGCCAGCACAATGCGTTCCGGTGGAATCCCGCCGCCGCTCCCACCTGGAGGAAAAAATGCGCACGCACGCCCGCCGAATGGCCCTGGGGGCCTTCTCCGCCCTGGCCGCGACCGCCCTGCTCACGGCCCCCGCCCACGCCACCGTTTTCAATCAGGGAATTTCCGTACAGTCACAAGCTCACATCGCCGGGGACGGTTCCATCACCCTTTCCGGCACCTACCACTGCGAGGCGGCGTCACCCTCGGGGGCGGTTCAGATCAAGGCCACCGTCATCCAGGACGGCACCCGGCTGAGCATCGGCGCGGGCGAGGTCGTCTGCGACGGCGCCGAGCACGAGTGGGTGGCCGGCAGCCCGCTCACCGGGGGCGTCCACCCGGGTCACGCCAGGGCCGTGGTGGAACTCCAGGAGATCCACTTCTCGGGCCTGATGCCCCGCGCCATCGACACGCTCGCGCAGGACGACAAGGCCATCGAGGTCGTCGAACACCCGTAGGGGGCGCGGCCGGCCGCGCGGGTGCGGTAGCCGCCGCTACCGGCACTCGGGCGCGACGCCCGTCATCGACATGAACCCGACCGTCTGGCATCCGGGGTCCGCGTGCGGACGCCCCGTCGTCCAGTCGACGACCGCCCGGCCCCCGGCCGCCAGCAGCAGCACCGCCAGCGTCGCCGCGATCCCGGTGACCGCGCCCCTGGTCAGGCGGCGCACCATACCCCCATCGGCAGCGGGGCGCCCCGGAAGACCGGCACGTCCCGAAGGACCAGCATCCGTTCCATGGCGGCATCATCGCCCCGCACCCCGCATGCCGCCACTCGGCGTGACCGTACGGTCACGTCGTGCCGCGCGGCCCGCCCCCGGCGTCGAACTCGCACCAGACGGCCTTCCCGTCGCCCCGGGACTCCACGCCCCAGTGGGTGGCCAGGGCGTCCACCAGCAGCAGCCCGCGCCCCGTGGTGGCCGCCTCGCCCGGGGTGCGGCGGCGCGGCCACACGCTGGAGCGGTCCTTGACCCACAACCGGATCCGCCGCACCGGCTCGGGCAGCACCTCCATGGTCAGCACCGCCCCGCCGTCGGTGTGCAGCAGGGCGTTGACCAGCAGTTCCCCCGCCGCGAGCTCGACGTCGTCGGCGAGTTCGGGCATGCCCCAGTCGCGCAGGGCCTGCCGCAGGGCGTAGCGGGCCTCGGACAGCCCCTCGGGGTCGGCCTGGTGGACGTACTGGTGGATCCGCGGCGCCCGGTGGGTGCCGGGGTCCGGGGCGCGGCGCAGGACGAGCAGGGCCACGTCGTCGCCGGAGCCCCAGCGTTCCCAGAGCCGGTCGAGGAGGTGGTCGGCGAGGGCGCCTGCGCCCTGGGGGCCGCTGCGGACGGCGTGGGCGAGGGCGTCCATGCCGGCGGTGATGGTGGTGCCCGGTTCCTCCACGAGCCCGTCGGTGCACAGCACGAGCGTTTCACCGGGCACCAGGTCGAGGCGGGTCTCGGGGAAGTCCTCGTGTTCGAAGACGGAGGCCAGTCCGAGGGGGAGGCCGCCGCGGACGTTGGGCCAGCCGGTTCGGCCGTCCGTGTGGCGGATCAGCGGGCCGAGGTGGCCGGCGCGGACGGCCCGTACGCCTCCGGTCTCCAGGTCGACCTGTGCGTACATGCAGGTGGCGAAGCGTTCGGTGTCGAGTTCGGCGAGGAAGCGGGAGGCCCGCGCGAGGACGGTGGAGGGCGGGTGGCCCTCGCCCGCGTAGGCGCGGAGCGCGATGCGCAGCTGGCCCATGATGGCGGCGGCGTGGGTGTCGTGGCCCTGGACGTCGCCGACGACGATGCCGACGCGGTCGCGGGGCAGGGCGATCACGTCGTACCAGTCGCCGCCGACCTCGCGACCGCTCCAGGCGGAGTGGTAGCGGACGGCGATCTCGCCCCCGGAGATGTCGGGGATGCGGCGGGGCAGCATGGCGGCCTGGAGGCCGGTGGCGAACTCGCGTTCCTGGTCGAAGAGGAGTGCCCGCTGGAGGGACTGGGCGACGATGCCGGCGAGGCCCAGGCACAGGTTGCGTTCCTCGGGGCTGAACTCGGTGCGCCGGCGGTAGAAGAGCACGAGTCCGCCGATGGCCTTGGCCTGGGCGATCAGCGGGAGGTAGGCGGCCGCGCCGTAGTGGATGCGGAGCAGGTAGTCGGCGAGGAGCGGGAACTCGCCGGCGAGTTCGGTGAGCGAGGTGACGAAACGTGCCTGCCGGCTGAGGATGGCCTGGGAGAGCGGCAGCGATCCGTCCAGGCGGGTGAACTTGCGTTCGCTGAGGATCTCCAGGGTCTCCCCGCTCAGCGCGATGATCTTGATGGTGCCGTTCTCGACGAGGCCCAGCGCCAGCCCGTCCGCGCCGAGCCGCTCCAGCGCACCCGCGCCGGTCAGGGCGGCCGTCACGTCGTCGACGGTCACCGCCCGCGACAGGGCCTCCGTGGTGCGTTGCACGATGGCGGCCTGCTGGGTGCGGGCGGTCTCCAGCTTCCGCAGCACCGTCGCGTGGGCGAGCTCGGCCGTGGCGTCCCGGACGATCCCGGCGATCCGCAGGGGGCGGCCGTCGTCGTCGCGCAGCACCCGGCCCGTGGTGTGGGTCCACTGGTCGCGGCCGTCGCGCCGGCGCACCGTGAAGTACGAGCCGTACGTCGACCCGCCGGCCTCCAGCACCGCGGTCACGGTGTCCGAGAGCCGGGCCGCGTCGTCCGACGGGATCCGCACGCCGAGGCCCTCGGGGGTGTGGTCGAACTCGGCCGGCTCCAGGTCGAAGACGGCCAGGCCGGCCTCGTCCAGGGTGAGGGTGCCCGCGTCCAGGTCCCATTCGAAGCTGCCCATGCCGTTGAGCGCGAGCCGCTCCCCCGGGCCCGTCACCAGGCCTGGAGTACCGCGCTCCGGTTCATTGCGCCGCTCCGCTGCCACGAGAGACACACCACCTAACGGCCTGGCCAGCACGGCTGGGAGATGAGCCGCTCCCACTCCTCGTCAGGATGCCCCGGAAGGGTGCGCCCGGCCTCCCGCCACCGCTTGACGAGGGACAGGTAGATCGAGGGCTGGTCGCCGGCCCCGAAATGGCCGGGCGCCCGCCATCCGTACGGCGTGCCGGCCGCCGCCCGGGGCGGCTGGCCCGCGCTCGTCCGGGGCGGCTGGCCCGCCGCGGCCCGGGCCGTGGACTGCTCCCCGCGGCTGGCGGGGATGCGCACCCAGCCACGGCCGCCCTGTGCTCGCTCCGCGCCCATCGCGGACCCCTCTCAGGTGGATCTCAGCGTAGATACGTCTCCGGTCGCCCGGCGGCGGCCCGGACCGGCCGGGCAGCACCGGAGGAGCCCGGCAGCGGACCCCGGGCGCCGAGGCGCTTGCGGACTCCCTTCACCAGTCTCCCCGCCGTGAACCCCGCACCGTGCACGAATCGCATGGAAGGTCCGAATGAGGGAGCCGTCAGCAGTCCCGCGAAGAACAGCCCCGGCCAGGAGGACTCGAAGCCCGCGCTCAGCTCCGGCGTGCCGCTGTCGCCCACGGTGGCCAGCGCGGCCCGCAGGCGGGCGTCGAGCAGCTCCAGCCGGTCCAGCCGCGGGGCGAACCCGGTCGCCGCGATGACGTGCGCGGTGTCCAGTACGACGGACTCCCCGGCCGCCGTGGTCAGCCCGAGCCGGGTACGGCCGCCCACCGCCACCGCCCGGTTCAGCCGGTGCCCCATCAGCGCGGGCACCCGCCGCTCGAAGCGGTCCCGCAGCCACCAGGCCCCGGCGGGGCCCAGCGCGGTCGCGGCGATCCGCTCGCGCGTCGGCGCGGGCAGCCGGCGCACCGCCCACGGCAGCTCCGACCACACCCAGCTGCGCCAGCCGGTGCCGAGGCCGCTGTGCGGGTCGCGCAGGGCCCGGGCCAGCGGCCGCTCCAGGGGCTGCGGGACGGTGTTCCAGTTCAGCCGGGCCCGCCTGGCCACCAGACACGGCCGGGCCCCCGCCTCGGCGAGCAGCGCGGCCGTCTCCAGCGCGGCCTGCCCGGCGCCCAGGACGGCGACCTCGTGCCCGGCGAAGCGGGACAGGTCGCGGTGGCCGCTGCTGTGCGAGTAGTGGCCCGGGGGCAGCTCGCGCAGCGCCCGGGGGTAGTGCGTGAAGGGCATCACCCCGACGGCCAGGGCCACCGTACGGGCGAGCAGCGGCGGCCCCTCGGCGGTGCGGACGAGGAACCCGTCGCCCTGCGGGGTGACCTCGGTGACGGTGGCCTCCTCCACGTCGGGCAGGCCGGCGTGCCGGGCGAACCAGAGTCCGTACGCGCTGAAGGTGCCGATGGGCAAAGGGCTGCCGTGCTCGGCGGCCAGGCCCCGGGTGGCGCAGTAGTCGGCCAGGGTGTACCGGCCGCCGGGCGCGGAGAGGTTGGAGGACCAGGGCTCCGACTTCAGGTACATGCCCTCGGGCATGTGGTCCCGCCAGGACGCCATGGGCCGGCCCAGCACCCGTACGCCCAGCCCGGCCGCCGCCGCGTGCGCGGCGATCGACAGCCCGTACGGGCCGGCGCCGACCACCACGAGATCGTCCGTCCGCCTCACGGCCACTCCTTCCACCAGATCGCCACCGAGTCACCACGTCACCACGTCGCCGATTCGCCACGTCACCGAGTCACCGCGCCCCGGACCGCCACGACACCGCGGTCCGACACCACCGCGTCACCACACCGCCCGAAGCACGACACCGCGTCACATGTCACGGCGTCAGCGCATCACGGCGTCAGCGCATCACGGCCTCACCACGTCACCGCCTCACCACGTCACCGGCTCACCAGCTCGTCCGGCTCCGCCGAAGCCTCCGGCGGGACCTGGCCGGCCGCCGGTCCCGGGGGCTGGGACCGCGGCCACGTCCGTTCGCCGCCGCGCTGGCGCGGCGCCCGCACCGCGCGGACCGTACGCCGCCCCTGTGCGGGGACACCGCGCAGGGCGCGGGCCCCCTTGCCGAAGCCGCGCCGCAGCAGGGCGCCGAGCATCGCCAGGAACGGCCACAGGTCGTCGAGGGCGAACCAGGCCGCCTCCACCCGCCCCCGCTCCCCGCGCGGCAGCACCCGCACCGGACCCGGCCGCGCCTCACGCCCCCGCTCCCCGGACCCGGTTCCCGCCGGGCCGGCGTTCCCCGCCGGACCCGCCGGACCCGCCGGAGCGGGCTCGGCGGCGGCGCGGCGCGGCAGCGCGCGGCCCCGCACGGCGGCCAGCAGCGCGTAGTTCTCCGCCACGAAGACCCGCCCGGGCCCGCCCGTCGGCGTCGGCACCCGCTGACCCGTCAGGTCCAGGTACAGGGCCTGGACCACGTCCAGCCCCGAGTCGTCTGCGAACAGCCTGAACTGCGCGCCCGGCCGCGGGTTGAAGTCCACCAGCCGGAACGTGCCGCACTCGTCCCGGCGGAAGTCCAGGTCCAGGATCCCCTGGTAGCCGAGCCGTTCGGCGAGCCGCAGCGCCGACTCCTCCACCGCCGGGTCCGGGAGCCAGCGCCCCACCGCCGTCAGCCCGGTCCGCACCGGCCAGGACAGCTCCTTGCGGCCCGAGCCGGCCAGCAGCGGCCGCCCTCCCCGGGCGAAGGCCCCGTGGAAGAACCAGTCGGTGTCCGGCCCCGCGGGCAGGAACCGCTGGAGCAGCAGCCGGCTCCCGGCCTCGGCGGAGCGCTCGTACAACCGGCGCGCGTCGGCGGCCGTGTTGACGACGGTGGTGCTCCGCAGCCCGGATCCGGCCGGCAGCAGCCACGGCCGGCTCCACTTCGCCACCACCGGCAGCCCGAGCCGCCACGCCGCCCGCGCCGCCTCGCCGCCGCCCGCCGGGATCACGGTCTCCGGGTGCGGGACGCCCCAGCGGGCGCACAGCCGCGACAGCTCGGCCTTGTCCGCCACCCGGGCGGGCAGGTCGTCGGGCTGATGGGGAATCCGGAAACGGTCCGTCAGCATCGGTGCGACCCGGGACACGGCGATCGCGCTCATGTCGTCCATGGCCACGAGCACCGCCGGCCGCCCGATCCGCTCCGACACCCCGACCAGGCACTCCAGCAGCGCCTCGGGCTCCTCCGGATCCAGCCCGCCCTCGGGGCCGGCGTGCACGGCGCGCAGGTAGCGCGAACGCCCCACGGGACCTCCCCCGGCTTCGACGACGGCATGGACCTCCACGCCCTTGCGCCCAAGGGATCTGACGGCGCCGAGGGTTCCGTGGTGGAACGGATTCCGATCGAGTCTGAGCAGAACAGCGGGCACATGGCCGTCGAACGCGTTCATGGGAACGGTGTCTTTCACCTAGTCGGACCAAGCGGAGAGGATGCGCACCTGCGAATGGCCTACCCAGCGGCCACCGGACAGGCCATTCGTCAGATCTGATGTCTAACGTCTTTTCCAAGCACACCGGTTCGCGAAAGCTCGGGAGACGCCATGCCCAGACCACGCCACCGCCTGGTGAGCACCTGCGTCGGTACGGTCACGGCCGGGCTGCTCGCCACCGGCGCCGCGCTCGCGGCCCCGGACGACGAGCCTCCCAGGGGCTCCGACACCGCCATGGGCGCCTACCTCGGCTACGGGCCGCCCGGGGTCGCCCGCATCCCCTACCTGTCGCACTGGCTCGGCGGCAGGGAGATCCGGGTCGGGCACACCTATCTCCCCGGCGACCAGTGGCCGGGCATCGAGGGCAACGTGAACTTCCTCGCGGACTGGGCCGAGTGGCGCCGGGCCGAGGACGACCGGATGTTCGTGCTCAACGTGCCCATGCAGGCCCGCAACGAGGACCGGGTGCCCGACTGGCAGGTGGTCCAGCTGATCCGGGCCGGCGCGGAGGGCCAGTACGACCGGCACTTCCGCAAGCTCGCCGAGCGGCTGGTGTCCCTGGGCGTCCCGGACACGGTGATCGTGCTCGGCTGGGAGATGAACGGCACCACGTACACCCACCGCTGCGGGCCCGACCCGGAGAACTGGAAGGCGTACTGGAAGCGCGTCGTCAACACGATGCGCTCCGTCCCCGGGCAGCGGTTCAAGTTCGATTTCGCCCCCAACCGGGGGACGGACGCGATCGGCTGGACCAAGTGCTACCCGGGTGACGACGTGGTCGACGTCATCGGCATGGATTCGTACGACCAGGGTCCGGGCCGGACGTTCGAGGAGCACGTCCGCCAGCCGTACGGGCTCCAGCAGCACGTCGACTTCGCGAAAGCACACGGCAAGCAGATCTCGTACCCGGAGTGGGGGCTGTTCCGGAACGGGGACAACCCGGAGTACGTCCGGAAGATGCTGAAGTGGATCGACGAGCACAAGCCGCTCTACCACACCATCACCGACTACTGCCCGCACGGCGTCTGGCGGTGCAAGCAGAACCCGCAGTCGGCGAAGGTCTTCCGCGAGGCGATGGGCGAGCACGAGCCGTCCGGACCGGTCCCGCCCGTCCCGACGCCGCCCGTGGTCCCGACGCCGCCGGTGGTCCCCAAGCCGGACATCCCGACGCCCCAGGTCCCGACCCCGCAGTTCCCGACCCCGCAGTTCCCGAGCCCGCAGTTCCCGAGCCCGCAGTTCCCGACCCCGGCCGTCCCCAAGCCGGAGGCACCCAAGCCGGACGTCCCGAAGCCGGGCATCCCCAAGCCGGAGGCCCCCAAGCCCGAGGCACCGAAGCCCGACGTCCCCAAGCCCGACGTCCCCAAGCCCGAGGCACCGAAGCCCGACGTGCCCGCTCCGCAGACCCCGGCCCCCGAGGCCTCCGTCCCGCCCGTCGAGCCGACCCCGGTCGGGCCGGCCCCCGTCGACCCGGCGCCCGCTCCCGCCGAGCCCACTCCGACCGTCCCGGAACCCGTGCCCGTCACCCCGTCGCCCGAGGTCACGGTCCCGCCGGAGCCGGCTCCGGAGCCGTCCCCCGAGGTCTCGGCGCCCGTGCCTCCGGTGCTGTCCCCGAGCCCCCTGGCGCCCAGGCCCCAGCCGACGCAGCCCGCACAGCCGCCCGAGCCGAAGCCCGAGCCGAAGCCCGAGCCGAAGCCCACCAACGACAGCAGGCAGTGGTGCCTCCCGCTCGACTTCGGGGAGTGGCTGAACGGCCTCTTCGGCAACCAGTCGCTCTGCTTCCGCTTCGACTGGGGCAAGGACTCCGGCTTCTGGCCCTTCTAGACGGGTCGGACAGGTCATCGGACCCGCAGTTCGTTCAGCCGCGCCCGCCAGTCCCGGGCGGCCGGCAGCGCCTCGCGCAGCGCGTCCACCGCCCGCTCGCGCCCCGTGATCTGCGACTCGTGCAGCCGCAGCAGGGGCGCGAGCGCGTGCGTGGCCAGCAGCAGCCGCTGGTTGACCACCGTCTCGGGCCGCCAGTGGTTCTTGTACGGCTCGTTGCCGCGCAGGAAGCTGACCACCGGCCGGCCCTCCTCCAGGGCCCGGCCCGCCTCGTAGCGCAGCAGCAGCGTCGCCACGTCCACCTTCCGCTCGCGCAGGTCCGGGTCGGCCCCGTACAGGTAGCCGCCGCTGAGCGCGGCCGACAGCAGCGTCACGTTGGCCGCCACCACCTTCCCGTCCAGCCGGAACTCGGTGAGCCGGCCCTCCCCCGCCCGCACCATCCGCCGGGTGGCCCGGGTCAGGTGCTCGGCGAACCGGGGCCTGAGGTGCTCGGGGGTCACCCCGCGGCCCCGCCACTGCTTCTCGTGCAGCCGCAGCAGGGTGCGTACGGCCTGCGGCACCTCCCGCTCGGTGACCTCGTGCTCCTCGATCCCGGCGGCGTCCGTCTTGCGCAGCTTGGCCCGCACGCGCTGCGCACCGGAGGCCGGCATCCGCTTGACGAGCTGGTCGAAGGGCAGCGCGGGCAGTTCCATGCAGGTGGAGTCGGCGGTTTTGGCGCCGACCCCGGGCCATGCCTCGTACAGCGCCTCGGCGGCGGCCCCGGGGCGCACCTCGCGCAGGTCGACGACGGCGCTGCGGGCGGCCCGGTGCAGCCCGTTGGCCAGGGCGGGGACGACCTGGTCGGCGTGCTCGGCGGCGACGAGCACGTCGAAGTAGTCGGTGATCGGCCCGCCGAGCGGCACCAGCCGCGGCAGCGGCCGGTGTACGAGCATCAGCGCGGCCGCGCCGACCAGTTCCTCGCCGCGTCGCACGAGCAGGACCCGGAGCCGGCCGTCCTTCCCGTACGACAGCCACCAGGAGTGGAGCCAGGCGTGGCTCTGGAAGGGGGTGGCGGTGGGGCAGTTCCGGACGAGCCGGTTCCAGGACTCCTCCAGCGCGGCGAACTGCCGGGGGTCTCGGCACAGCGTCACCGTCAGGGCCCCGGCGGAGCCCCGCGTCATCGCACGGACTCCTTCTCCTTGGTTTCGGTGTGCTCGCCCTGGGCGGGCAGCGAGGCGTACTCCTCCACCACCGGGCGGCCCGTCCCCTGCTCCTTGCGTCGGCTCGGGCGGGCCAGCATCCACAGCCCGCCGAGGAGGCCGCCGGCGCACATTCCGACGGCTCCGCTGACGGGGGCGGACGGGGAGGCGGGGTCGCTGGGCGCGACGGCCTGGTTGAACAGCAGCAGCTGCACGCCGGTGTTCTTCGCGGCCTGGTTGCTGCTCAGCGAGAGGGCGTCGGCGACGGCGTTGGCGATGTCGGCGGCCTCGGAGGGGCTCTTGGAGGTGCCGGTGATCGCGATCATGGGGGAGTCGGGGGAGGTCTCGGCGCGGACCTGGGTGCGCAGCCGCTGGGCGCTGATGCCGGCGCGGGGCTGGGCGTAGGCGAGGGTGGAGCTGCTGGTCGCGATCCGGCCGTAGGCCTGGGCGAAGCCGAGGGCGGTGGCCGGCTCGGTGGTCTCGTTCGGTACGGCCACGACGTAGCTGGTGGCGGCGTACTCGGGGGCCTTGAGGACCCCGTACGCGCCGCCCGCGGCCAGTCCGAGGAGGGCGCAGGCGGGCAGCGGCCACCAGGCGGGCGGCGGCAGGAGCCGGCGCTTGCGCTCGGAGCGGTGGTCGGACTTCTTCTGGTCGGCGGTGTCGGCCATGTGCGGTGCCTTCCTGGGTGGAGGGGAGTTCGTGCGGTCCCGGCCGGTCCCCCGGCCGGGGGTGGAGCAGGGGGGGATCAGCCGTCCCCGCCGGGTTCGGCCAGGGCCGGCCCCGCCTGGGGGCACCTCCCGCCGGGGGCCGGGGGAGTCCGGGGCGCGGGGTCCGCGGGGCCGGGCACCGCCGCGGGCGCGGGTGCGCGGTCCTGCGGGCGCGCCCCGGACAGCGGCCCCGGCACGGCCGGCCCGGGCCCCGCCGGGCCGGTGGTGGCGGGCGCCGTGCCGGGCCCCGCCGCCGGAGTCGGAGCCTCCGAAGCGGGCCCCGGTACCGGCGCGGCCAGCGCGAGGGCGTACACGTCGAGCAGCTGTGCGGCGGTGCGCGCGATGTCGTACCGGCGAGCCACCGGGGGTGGCGGCAGCCGGCGCGCGCCCGCCTCCATGTGCCCGCGCAGCGCGGCGACCAGTTCCTCCGTGCCGGTGCCGATCCGCCGGGCCCCCGGGGCCTCGACGGCGGGGAGGTCGTCGATGGCGGGGCAGGTGACGTGCAGCACGGGCAGCCCTGCGGCCAGCGCCTCGACGACGGCGAGCCCGAACGCCTCCTCCCGCGACGGGGAGACGAACACGTCCATGGCGGCCAGCAGGGCGGGGATCCCGGGGGTGCGCCCGTCGGGGCTGTCGCCCAGCGGGTCGCGCTCGCCCAGCAGGTGGATCCGGCTCTGCGCGCCCAGTTCGGCGGCGAGCAGCCGCAGCGCGGCCCGCTCGGGGCCGTCCCCGGCCAGCAGCAGGTGCGCGCCGGGGAGTGCCGCGACGGCCCTCACGAGTACGTCGAACCGCTTGCCCGGCACCAGGCGTCCCACCCCGCCCACCACGAAGGCGCGTTCGGGCAGCCCGGTCCGGGCCCGGGCGGCGCGGCGTACGCCCTCGTCGAAGCGGAAGCGGGCGGCCTCGATCCCGTTCGGGACCACGTGCACCCGGGCGGCGGGCACCCCCCACCCCTCCAGCCGGGCGGCGACGGTGCCGGAGACGGCGACGGTGGCCGCGCCGAGCCGCTCGCTCGCCAGGTAGAGGGCGCGCACCCCGCCGGTGAGCGGACGGCCCTCGATCTCGCCGTCGCCGAGGGAGTGTTCGGTGGCCACCGTCACCGGGACGCCGGCGAGCCGCGCCGCGAGGCGCCCGTACACGCAGGCCCGGTAGAGGTGGGTGTGGACGAGGTCGTAGCGGCCGCGCCGGATGAAGCGGACCAGCTTCGGCACGGCGCCGAGGTCTCGGTTGCCGCGCATGCCCAGGTGCACGACCCGGACGCCGTCGGCCCGCAGCCCCTCGGCGACGGGGCCGGGGTTGGTCAGCGTCAGCACGTCGCAGGGCATCGGCATGTGCCGCAGCAGCAGCCGCAGTTGCTGCTCGGCGCCGCCGACGCCGAGCCCGGTGATGATGTGCAGGGCCCTGATGTCCTTGACGTCCTTGACGCCCTTGCCGTCGAGGACGGCCTTCGCGCCCTTCGAGCCCCTCACCGCAGCACCTTCCTGCGCAGCTCCCGCACCTGGTGCCGCAGCCGCTTGACGTACAGCCGCGCCGGTCCGTCGGCCTGGCTGACGTGGGTGCGGGGCAGGGCGTGGCGGCCCGCGAGCCGGCCGGGGGAGATCGCGCAGGCGTAGTCGTAGCCGGCGGCGCGGGTGGCTTCGACGACCCGGGCGTCGAGGTGCCCGTACGGGTAGCAGAAGCCCTCGGGGAGGCTGCCGGTCAGCTCGCGGATCAGCTCGCGGCTGCCGCGCAGCTCCTGCTGGAGGACGTCGTCGGGGGCAGCGGTGAGGTCCTGGTGGAGCAGCCCGTGGGACCCGATCTCCTGTCCGGAGGCGGCGACTTCGCGGATCTGCTCGGCGGTGAGGAGGGGTTTGCGGGGGCCCAGCGGGTCCCACACGTTGTCGACGCCGAGCCGGCCGGGCAGCACGAACAGGGTGGCCGTGCAGTCGTGGCGGCGCAGCAGGGGCAGGGCGCGGGTCAGGAAGTCGGTGTAGCCGTCGTCGAAGGTGAGCCCGACGAGGCCGCGGCCGCGCCCGGCGGCGCGGGCGCGCAGCAGTTCGCCGACGCCGACGCCGCGGAGCCCGCGGGCGCGCAGCCACAGCAGCTGGGCCTCCAGGGCGACCGGGGTGACGGTGATCCCGTACGGGTCCTCGGAGGGGTCGGTGAACTCGGCGACCGAGTGGTACATCAGGACCCACGGGGACGTGCGCCGGCGGGCGGGGCCCGTCACGGCGGCGGGGGCCGTGTCGGTGTCAGCGGACATTGCGGAACCTCTGGGTGAGCTGGGTGATCCGGACGGCGGTGTGGGAGCCGAGCTGGGCGATCTGGCCGGGCAGGGCGGTGATCTCCAGCGCCCGTATGGCCATTCCGGTGGCTCCGAACATGGCGGGGACGAGCAGGCAGCCGAGGGCGGCGCTGACGAGCGGGTCGGCGATCATCGGGCCGGCGAGCCAGCCGGTGCCGCAGGCGGCGGCGGCCGCGACGGCGAGCCGGCCGATGCTGACGGCGACCCGGCGGACCTGGATGGCGATGATGCGGGAGCCGAGGCCGGTGAGGAGCAGGGCGGCGGCGGTGGAGATGCCGGCGGCGTTGGCGGCGGCGATGCCGTAGGTGCCCCACCAGCCGACGGCGAGGGCTCCGGCGACGATGTTGACGACGAGTCCGGCGCCCATCGCGAGCGCCGGGAACCAGATGGGCCGGGCGGTCGAGAAGAAGGGCCGGGACAGCGCGCCGACGAGGCAGTGGCCGAGGAGGCCGAGGCCGTAGACCCGCATCGCGGAGGCGGTGGCGAGGGTGTCCTGGTGGGTGAAGGCGCCGCGTTCGAAGAGGACCTGGATGATCTGCGGGGCGTAGCCGATGACGAGGGCGGTGCCCATGAGGACGGCGAGGGAGGCCAGCGCCAGGTCCTGCTCGACCCGCCGCCGGGCCTTCTCCCGCTCGCCGCCGGCCATGGCCTGGGCGACGACCGGGAAGGTGACGGTGCAGATCATCAGGGAGAGCACCATCGGCATCTGCGCGACCTTCTGCGCGTAGTTGAGGTGCGAGATGGCGCCGGGCGGGAGGGAGGCGGCGAGGAAGCGTTCGACGAGTACCTGCGACTGCCGGAAGACCGCGAAGAAGATGACGGGGGCGATGACCCCGAAGGCGATGAGGGTGGGCCGGTCGCGGTCGCGCTGGCTGCGGGGGGCGCCCTTGGGGCGGCCGGGGGCGAAGCCGACGTTGCGGATGAAGGCGGGCAGCTGGACGAGGACCATCAGCAGCCCGCCGGCGGCGACTCCGGCGGCGGCGGCCCGGACCCCCCACAGGGTGTGGAGGGCGACCATGGTGCCGATGATCCCCACGTTGTACGAGACGTAGATCGCGGCGGGCGGCAGGAAGGAGCGGTGGGCGCGCAGGGCGGCGCTGAAGTACCCGGCGATGCCGAAGGTGATGACGGTGAGGGCGGTCATCCGGGTGCACTGGACGGCGAGTCCGGGGTCGGGCAGGCCGGGTGCGAGGACACCGACGACGAGCGGCGCGGCGACGATGAGCACGGAGGCCACGGCGGCGAGGAACACGAGGAGGCGGGGCAGGGTCGCGCCGACGAGGAGCCGTACGGGGTCGGCGGCGCGGGCTTCCATGCGGGTGAGCCCGGCCCGGCTGGCGGCCCGGCGGGCGAGGGCGTGGCTGAAGGCGGGGACCATCAGCAGGGCCATGGCGTCCTCGATGAGGAGCGTCGAGGCCATCTCGGGGACGGTCCAGGAGATGAGGAAGGCGTCGCTGTCGTGCCCGGCGCCGAAGAGGTGCGCGATGGTCTGGTCGCGTACGAGCCCGAACACGGCTCCGGCCGCGGTCAGTCCGGCGGTGACGGCGGCGGCCTTGGCGAGGAACCGTCCGAGCGGCGCGGTTCCGCTGCCGCCGGACCCGCCGGTGCCGGGGCCGCCCGCGCCGGGCCGCTCGCCCTGCCGGTCCCGCCGCGCGGGAACCCGCCCGACGGCCCTGTTCCCGCCCCCGGTCCCGGCCGGTCCCAGGACGCCCCGCCGGGCGCCCGTGGCCGCCGGGGCGTCCGGAGCGCCCGCTCCGGCCGGCCTGCCGTCGCGGGCGGCTGCGGCGTCCCCGGCCGCCGGGACCGGGTTGCCGCGGAGGCCCGTGACCGCGTAGCCGGGCCGCGCGTCCCCGCCTACGTCGGACCGCGCGTCCTGCCGTGCTCCGTCCCGCACCGCGTCCCACAGTCCGTCCCGCACGTCCGGCCCCCACCGCTCGGCCATCGTCCGGCCACCTCCCGCCCCTGCTCGGCCCGTGTCCGGCGCGCCGGGCGCGCGCCCGCGTACGTCCGCCGCGCCCTGCTCCGCCGGGGTCCCGCCCCGGCCCGGGCCGTCGGAGCCCGGTGCCGCGGCGGGTCCGCCCGCCGGGGTTCCGGGATCCGGCGCGCCCGGGCCGGGGGCCGGGTCCGGGGCGGTACCCGCGGAGCCCGCGGCCGCGGCGACTTCGGTCGCCGCGGCCGCGGGCCGCCGCCAGGGAGTCGTGTCGGTCACCGGCCGGCCGGCCCCTCGGCGGCCAGCGGGCCGCGCCCGGGCGCCGAGCCGTCACCGGAGCCCTCGCCGGAGCCGTCGCCGAATCCCCCGGAGGGCAGGGCCCACCACGCCGCCAGCCCGATGATCACTCCGGTCAGTACGGTGGACGGCCCGCCGATGTCCGCGTACAGGAAGTCGGTCAGCTGCCACACGAACAGCCCGGTCGCGACCAGCCCGCAGTCCCGGACCGCCCGGTCGGCCCCCACCGCGCACCGCCGCAGCCCCGCGACCAGCAGTGCGGCCCAGCCGCCCGCCAGCGCGAGCAGGCCGATCAGGCCCTGCTCGCTGAGGATGAGGAGGTACATGTTGTGCGGGGACAGCAGGGGCTGCTTGAGGAAGGCCTGTCCGGCGCCGCCGGTGTCGCTGCCGGAGGACAGCCCCAGCGAGGAGTGTCCGTCGCGGTGCGCGGGGAAGCCCTTGAGGCCCACCCCCACCGCCGGCCGCTCCCGCCACATCGACTCGGCGGCGGCCCACATCGTGTAGCGGTCCGTCACGGACTGGTCGGGGGCGCTGGAGACCTGGGTGATCGAGGTCAGCCGCTCCGCGACCATCTCGGAGCCGACCCCGAGTCCGCCGACGAGGACGACGCCCAGCGCGGCCAGCGCGACGAGCACCCGCAGGGCCCGCCGGATCCCGGCCATGGCCATCACCAGCACCGCCGCCCCGAGGGTGGCGATCCAGGCGCCCCGGCTGAAGGACAGCACGAGCGGCAGCACCAGCGCGAGGGCGCAGGCCCCGGCGGTCCGCCGGACCCGCTCGGGCAGTCCCGGCGCGAGCGCGGCGGCGGTCGCGACGACGAGCCCGTACGCGACGACGGTGGCCATGCCCATCACGTCGCCGGGGCCGAAGGTCCCCACGGCGCGGACGTTCTCGCCCTGGTACGAGGCGCCGGTGTGGGTGGCGTACTGGACGACGCCCACCGCCCCTTGGACCAGCGCCAGTACGACGAAGCACCCGGCGGCGATCCGGAACTCGCGGGCGTCGCGCACCAGCAGCACCACGGCCGCCGGGACGAGCACGAAGACCTGGAGGTAGCGCACGAACCCGGGCAGGGCGGCGTACGGGTCCCCGGCGGTCATCGTGGACACCGCGAGCCCGACGCCCGGGGCGCCGAGCACGAGTACGCCGAGCGGGCTCAGGGTCCGCACCCGGCCGCGCAGGGCCTGGATCCCGCAGACGAGGGCGAGCAGCAGCGAGGCGGCGTCGGCGGGGCCGACCTTGCCGGAGGCGGTCGCGTCGCCGGCGGGGAGCGGGGCCAGGAGGAACAGGACGGTCGCGGCGAGGGGCAGCAGCGGCCAGTGGCGGCGCAGCGGGCCCGCGACGAGGGCGCGTACGCCGTCGGAGGCGGAACCCGGTGCGGATGCGGCGAGGCTCATGCTCAGCTCCCTCCCAGCCGGAAGCGGAAGAAGGAGGCGGCGGTGCGGGCGAGGATCCACAGGTCCTGCCACAGCGACCAGGTGTCGATGTAGTGGTTGTCGAAGCGGGCCCGGTCCTCGATGGAGGTGTCGCCGCGCAGCCCGTTGATCTGGGCGAGGCCGGTGATGCCGACGGGCATCCGGTGGCGGGCTTCGTAGCCGGGGTGGACGGTGCTGAACTTGGCGACGAAGAAGGGGCGTTCGGGGCGGGGGCCGACCAGGCTCATGTCACCCCGTACGACGTTCCACAGCTGGGGCAGCTCGTCCAGGGAGGACTTGCGCAGGAAGGAGCCGACGGGGCTCATCCGGCGGTCGCCGGCGACGGTCCAGCGGGTGGCGGACTCGTGCTCGTCGGCGCGCAGGGTGCGGAACTTCAGCAGGGTGAAGGGCCGTCCGTAGAGGCCGACCCGCTCCTGCCGGAAGATGACCCCGGGTCCGTCGGAGAGCCGGACGGCGAGGGCGCAGGCGCCCATGACGGGGGCGGCGGCGAGCAGCGCGAGGGCGGCGAGGCAGGAGTCGATGGCCCGCTTCGCGGCCCGTTCCAGCGGCCGGGAGGGGCGCGGCAGCAGTGGTTGTACGGCGTATCCCCAGAGCTGGTCGGCGGGCTGCGCGACGCGCATGCCGGTGACCTTGGCGGTCCCGGCGGGGTCGGCGAGCCAGAGCCGGCAGCCGTGGTCGTGGAAGAGCCGGACCAGGGAGGCGGTGCGTTCGTCGGCCTCGGGGGGACAGGTGAAGACGGCGTGCCGGACGGAGTTCTGGATGACGGCGCGGCGGACGTCCTCGTGGGTGGCGAGGACGGGGAGCTGGCCGGGGTCCCCGTCGGCGGGGGCTGCGGTGTCGGCGATCCCGACGGGGCGCAGTCCGTACTCGGGACGGCTGTGCAGGGCGGCGGCGACGGCACCGGTGCCCTCGCCGGGGCCGACCACGAGCGCCGAGACGGGACGTCGCAGGGCGGCGCGGCGGCGGAGCTGGTTGGCGAACCCGCGTCCCGCACACGCCAGTACGACCTGGAGGCAGACGGCGCCGAGGAGCACGCTCCAGCCGAGGGCGCGCTGTGGTGCGGCGGCGGCGAGCAGGGCGGCGGCCCCGCACCAGAGCACGGCGGCGCGTCCGGCGAGCAGGGGCAGTTCGCGCAGTGCGGAGGGGGCGAGGCGGGGTGTGTAGAGGCCGGCCTGTGCGTGCAGGGCGGTGAGCAGGGCGGCGGCGGGCAGTACGGCTTCGGGGGGCAGGGTGCCGGCGGGCAGGGTGGTCGCGGTGACGGCGGCGGCCAGCGCGTCGGCGGTCAGCAGCGCGGTGACGCCTTCGCGGCGGCGGGCCCGCTGTGGCCGGACGGCGGCGCGGGCCCGGTCGGCGCGGGGTCCGCGCGGGGGGTGGATGGCGGTCACGGCACGGCGGGTTTCGGCGGGAGCCGCGGGGGCGAAGGCGCTGCCGCCGGCGTGCCCCGTGCCGCCCTGCCCGGTGTGCCGGGCGGGTGCGCTGTCCATCGTCATCGGCTGATGCGCTCCTGGTTCAAGGGCCGGGGCCTGCCCAGCAGTTCGTGGTACAGGCCGGTGACCGCGTCCGTGGTCCGCCGCACGTCGAACTCGGTCCGGGCGTGCTGCTGGGCCTGCTCCCCGAGTTCGGTGAGCAGCCGCGGTTCGGCGAGCAGCCGTCCCAGGGCCTTGGCCAGCGCCGTCGGGTCCTCCGGCGGTACCAGGCAGAGCCGTCCCTGGCCCGACGGCAGGCTCTCCCGGGCACCGCTGACGTCGGAGACCAGGACCGGGCGGCCGCAGGCCATGGCTTCGAGCGGGGCGAGCGCCATGCCTTCCCACCGCGACGGCAGTACAACGAGATCGGCGGCGCGAAGCCACGGTCGGATGTCGGCGGCGGCTCCGGCGAAGTGGACGCCTGGTGGTGCGGTGCGGCGCAGCCGTTCGGCGTCGGGGCCGTCGCCGACGAGGGCGAGGCGGGCGCCGGGGACGGTGCCCAGTACCTCCGGCCAGGCGCGCAGCAGGACGTCCTGGCCCTTCTGCGGGCAGAGCCGGCCGACGCAGACGGCGAGGGGTCCGCCGTCCGGCAGCCGGAGTGCGGTGCGGGCTTCGGCGCGGCCGCCGTCGCCGCCGCGGGCGGGGTGGAAGCGGGTGAGGTCGACGCCGTTGCGGATCACCGACCAGCGGGCGTGGATCCCTTCGGACTCGCCGGCCCGGCGTTCGGCTTCGCTGACGCAGAGCACCCGGTCGGCCCAGCGGGCGCCGGCCCGCTCCCAGCGCAGCGCGAGGGCGGCGGTGGCGCCGCCGACGGCGTCGAAGGACCAGGCGTGGGGCTGGAACACCGTCGGCACGGAGCCGCGTACGGCGAGCCGCCCGGCGAGCCCGGCCTTGGCGCTGTGGGCGTGCAGCAGGTCGGGGGCGAGGCGCCGGATCAGCCGGGCGGCGCCGAGTACTTCGGCGGGCAGCCCGGGTCCGGGAGAGCGTCCGGCGCGCCAGGTGTGCACCTCGGCTCCGGCGTCGCGGGCGGCATCGGTGAGCTGCCCGCCGCGCGGGCAGCCGACGAGTACGCGCAGTCCGGCGGCGGTCTGCGCCCGTACGAGGTCGGTGACGACGCGGGCGACGCCTCCGTCGACGGGCTGGACGAGGTGGAGGACGGTGAAGGGGGAACCGGAACCGGCCGGTGACGGGTCCGGCGAGGGGTGTTTCGGCACGTGGAGTGGTCTCCTGCGTTCAGCGGCGCGCGTCTGTCTGAACGAAGAGCACACCGAGGAATTGACCTTGGCTTTCGCCCGCGAACTTGAAGCTCAGGCTGCGGGCGCCACCGGACAGGGCGGGACTCAGGTCAAACACGTCCGCGTCATATCCGAGATTATTCATATGTTCGGGCTGTCGCACGAACGAGGGATGTCCGAATTCCGTGATCGTGGAATTCATAACATCATTAAAAGGATTTTCTGCATCGCTGACATTGACCCGTCGGCCACTGTCGGCGGTCACGGTGAGTGAGTCCCCGAGGGTCCCCCGGTCGCCGTCGTACGCGACGACCCCGGCCTTCCCGGCGGCGCCGGGCGCCACGTCCAGGCCGGCGACCTCCACCGTCTCCCCCGCGGCCTCACCGGCACCGGCGGCCAGCGACTCGAAGCCGTCCCACACCGAGACCCGGCGCAGCGGCTCCTGCGGGTGCTCGTACGCGACGACCAGCGTCCAGCCGCCCCAGGCACCCGCCTCCGAGTGCCCCATGGCCACGTTGAGCTGGGCCACGGTCCACATCCCCGCCCCGCCCTTGCGCACCATCGGGGTGACGTCGGCCGAGGCCTGGTAGGCGTCGCTGCCCTTGTCCGTGTGGTGCCCGATCACGGTGTCGGCCAGCACCGCCTTGTACGCGCCCCCGGGCTCGGCGACCAGCACCCGGCCGTTGTCCTCCGGCGGCTTCTGCTCCCCCACCCGGAGGTTCCCGCCCCAGTACAGGCGGGCGTACGAGACCTTCGCGCCCTGCGGGACCTTGAGCTCGGCCCGGGTGGAGTTGTAGGTGTCCGGGTCCTTGTCGACCTCGTCGTAGAACATCTCGAAGTCGCCGTTGACCCCCGCCGCGCCCTTCTTGACCTCGGCACACGGTTCGGCCTGGTCGTTCTCCTCGCGGCGGCAGCTGATGGCGGAGTTGGAGGCCCTGACCAGCCCGCCGTGCTGGACGGCCTGGTAGCGCTGGGTGAAGGGCACCCGGGGCAGTTCGCGCGCCGCGGCGGGCACCGCGGCACCCGCCGGGGGCACGTATGCGGAAAGTGTGAGGCAGGACAGCAGGCCGAGTGTGCCGAGGATTCTGCGGGAGGAACCCATGACCCTGTCTCCATTTTCGATCAAGGGGACAAAACAGGAGTGAACTTTGGCAGAAATCGGGCTGGAAATCACGTCGGACTCGCTCGTACGGCCTTTTGGGCGATAGCACGCACCCTCTCCGTGGGCGGGTCGTTATGCCGGTGCACCATCGTTCGAACCGAAAGGAAATACGGAGATGAAGAAGAGGCTGATGCGCGGCAGCACCGTGGCGGTCGCGGGCGCGGCGATGCTGATGGGCGGCGCGGGCCTCGCCTCCGCGCACGGCGGCGCCTCGGCGGACGGCTTCGCCGCCGGCTCCCCCGGCGTGCTGAGCGGCAACCTGGTCCAGGTCCCCGTCCACGTCCCGGTGAACGTCTGCGGCAACACCGTCAACGTGATCGGGCTGCTGAACCCCGCGTTCGGCAACACCTGCGTGAACGCCTGAACGTCAACCGCGGCGCCCGAAACGGCGGCATCCGGGTGAAGCCACGCAACCCGAACCGGGGCGAGGCCGTTGATCCGGATGCTCCTGTACCGGGCAATCCTGCAAAAAAGGGACGATAATGATCAAGAAGTTTGCGGCCGGCGCAGCGGTTGCCGCCACCACCGTGGGCCTCGGTGCCGCCCTGGCCCCGCAGGCGATGGCCGTCGGGAACGACAACGGCATCAACACCGTCAACGGCAACAACTCCGCGCAGATCTACGGCAACCAGGCCACCTACGGCAACATGAGCCCGCAGATGGCGCTGATCCAGGGCTCCTTCAACAAGCCCTGCATCGCCCTCCCGGCCAAGGTCAACGCGCAGTCGATCCTCGCGCTCATCAACGTCGGCGTCCAGGACATCCCGGTCCTGTCCAGCCCGCAGAACCAGCAGTGCACCGAGAACTCCACCCAGGCCAAGGGTGACGAGGCCCTGTCGCACATCCTGGACAACATCCCGATCCTCTCCGGCAACGTCTCCTCCGGCAGCTGATCGCGCAGCACCCCGAGCGAGGCCGTCGCACCCCCCGGGTCGCGGCGGCCTCGCCGCATGCCGGGCCCGCGCGATTCCGGCCCCTTCCGACGCCCCTTCAATGCCGCCCGAATTAACGGCCCGGCACCCCCGGGGCATCGGAGTGAATTACGGAGAAGCCCCGAGGAATTCGTGGTTTCTTTTCCCGGACCCGCTCGTTGTTGTTATTGCAGCGGATACACCTCTGCGGGAAGGATTGGAAAAGAAATGAAGCACAAGAAGGCAGTGGTGCTGGCCGCCGGCGCGATGATGGCCGCCGGTGTCGCCTCCCCGGCCATGGCCGACGCGGGCGCCAGCGGGGTCGCCAAGGACTCCCCCGGCGTCCTCTCCGGCAACCTCGTGCAGGTTCCCGTGCACATCCCGGTGAACGTCTGCGGCAACACCGCCCAGCTGGTCGGTGTGCTGAACCCGGCCTTCGGCAACACCTGCGTCAACGCCTGACGAAGCCCTGGGCCCGCGAGGGCAGGGCAGACCTCCTCGGGGTGGCCTCGGAGTGCACGGCGGTGCACTCCGAGGCCACCTTCGATTCAGTACCGGCCCACGCGCCGGTGGACAGGGAAGGACCCATGCGACAGGTACTGAGCCGACAGGTACTGGGCAAGGGGGTGCTCACCGCTGCGGCCGCATCGAGCCTGCTGTCGATCGCGACCGGCGCGGCCTGCGCGCATCCAGGGGCGATGGCCGAAGCCTCGCATTCGCCGGGTGTGCTGTCCGGCAACAGCGTCTCGGTACCGATCACGGTCACACCGAACGTGTGCGGCAACAGCGTGGACGGGGGTGCCGCCCTCAACCCCGCGATGGGGAACACCTGCGTCAGCTCCACCGGATCCCACGCCGGCGACGACGGCGGCCGCGACTACGAGCGCTACCTGAGCCCCGAGCACCGCGCGGCCTTCGAGCGCTACCTCGACGAGCAGCAGGGCGGCCGGCACGCGCTGCCCCGCCAGCGCCACGACGAGGAGGAGCGCGGGTACGGGGCGCCCCGCGCGCACGCCCCCAAGCACGCCGCGCCCCGCCATGAGGCGCCCCGCCACGAGCCCCCCGCACCCCGGCACCAGACCGGCGGCGACGAGGGCGGCTACGGCGGCCAGGGCGGCGAGGAGTGCGACGACCACCCGCCGCAGCCCCCGCGCGCCGAGCACCCCGCGCCCCACCCGGCACCGCCCCACCCGCAGCCCAAGCCCCACCCGCAGCCCAAGCCCGAGCCGCGGCCCGAGGCGGAGCACCCGGCGCCCCAGCCGCTCCCCGCCCCGACGCCGGCCCCCGCGCCCGCGCCGGCCCCCGCACCGCAGCCCGCTCCCCAGCCCGCACCGGCGCCGGCTCCCCCGCCGCAGACCCCGCAGGCCGAGACCCCGGCGCCGCAGCCGGCCCCCGCGCCCGCCCCGGTCCAGGAGGTTCCGCAGCCCGAGGAGCAGCCGCACACCCTCCCGGCGCCCGTCCCGGCGGCGCCCGCCGCGGAGCTTCCGGCGCCGCGTCCCCCGCACGGCAGCCAGCCGGAGCGGCCCGAGCCCGCGCCGCTCCCCGTCCCGGAGGTCGTCCGCCCGGCGGACCAGCCCCCGGCGGCCCCGGCCGGCGACCTCCCGGTGCACCTGCCCCCGGCACCCGCCCCCGCCCCGGCCCCGGCTCCCGAGGCGGCCCCGCCGGCTCCCGTACCCGCGCCGGCCCGGGCCGGGATGCCGGAGCTGGCGGCCACCGGAGCGGGCGAGGCCTCGGCCATGGCGGCCCTCGCCTCGGCCCTGATCCTCGGCGGCGCGATTCTCTACCGCAGGTCCCGTATCGACTGACCGGGAATACCGGTAATCAGAAGAAATACCGGCCGGAGAATCCCACATCGGATTCTCCGGCCGCTGCCGTGCGCCCGGCTCCGCGTTTCCGTAGCGGCCGGTAATCGTTACCCAGGTCGAAAGCGGCGCGACGGTCGCCGCCGGCACCCCTGTCCACGAATAGAAGAGGATTTTCGATAATGAAGCTCTCCAAGGCCGCCGCTGTCGTCGTCGGCTCCGTCGCCGCGCTCGGAGCGGCGGCCCCCGCCTTCGCGGCGGACGCGCCCGCCGTCCCCATGAGCCTGCCGGCCGGATGGAACACGGCGCTGAGCGCCGTCGAGCCCGTCGTCGCCTCGGCCCCCGAGACCCTGGGCATGGCCCTCGCCGAACAGGGCGACACCGTCAACAAGGTCGTCGGCACCGCCCAGGGCGTCAACAAGCTCCGCAACAACGCCCCCGGCGAGGTACTGGGCCTGGCGAACGGGGCGACCAAGGTCTCCCCGCTGCTCGGCGGCGTACAGCTCAACGGCGGCCAGAACTGAGCAGCCCGGGAACGACTGTGGGCGCCCCCGGCGATGCCGGGAGCGCCCACAGTCGTGTGGTGCGGACGACGCGTGCGTCAGTCGTTGATGCAGACGTTGCCGAACGCGGGGTTCAGCGCGCCGATGATGTTCACGGAGTTGCCGCAGACGTTGACCGGGATGTGGACGGGGACCTGGACCAGGTTGCCCGAGAGGACACCGGGGGAGCCCACGGCCGCGCCCTCGGCCGCGGAGTCGGCGGAGGCGGCGCCGGCGGCACCGGCGACGGCGAGACCAGCGGAGGCCAGGGCCACAGCGGCCTTCTTGGCAGCAGTGTTCATGGGAAGTGCACCTTCTCTTCGATGTCCAGCCCCGATCCGGGGCTCACACGAAGCGAAACGGTCCAGCTTCCCGGACGACACGGCCGCGAGCCGAATTGAACCCGAACCAGACCTGTTCAGCCCAATAGTCGTAACCATGCGGCCGGTTCGTCCCCCGCCGCCCTCCCGGCCCGGCTAGCTCCGGATGGGGATGTCGGGGACATCCGGGATGTCGGGCAGCTCCGGGATCACCCCGGTGGCCGGCAGCGCGGGGACCGCCGGAACCGCCGGGACGGCGGGCAGCTCCGGAGCGGCCGGGACCGCCGGGACGGCGGGCAGCGCCGGGAGGTTGACCGGCGGAACGGTCACGGGCAGGTCCGGCAGCTTGATCTCGGGGAGCTTGATCTCGGGAAGCTTCGGCAGCTCGATCGGCGGCAGCTTCACCCCGCCCAGCAGACTCGTGAGGGAGCCCAGCAGGTCCCCCAGGGTCTTGGTCAGGCTGGCGAGGAGGTCGTCGATCGGCCCGGCGGCGACCTGGTCGGGGACGGCCTGCCTGACCTCCTCGATCCGTTCGATCCGCTCCTGCACGGCGGCCGCCCGCTCTTCGACGGCTGCTGCTGCGCCGCCGCCGTCGGCGGCCACCGCGGGGGCGGCCGCGCCGGACAGTATGACGACGGCGAGGGCCGAGGGGACGAGGACGCGGAGGCGGGACGGCTTCGTACGCATGGGGGCTTCCTTCGGGTGGTCGCGAAAGCGGACGGGAACAATCCGCTTCCTCACCCACCGTGCGTACCCTCTCCACGGAGCGCAACACGATCTTGAGCGGCGGGTCCGGCTCTGGGGGCTGCGTACGGGCTTCGCGCAGGCGTCCGCAGCCGCCTCACCCGCACCGGGGAAAACGTCTCCCCCGGGCGGGCCGTTCGAGTGAAGAAGCGGAACCAACCCCCCGGAAGGCCTGTTGGCCAGGGCGCTCCACAAGCGGGCACTCGTGCGACAAAAGGATCAATGATGCTCAAGAAGATCATGGCCGCCGCCGCGGTCACCGCCGCCGCCGTCGGCGCGGGCGCCGCTCCGGCCATGGCCATCGGCAACGACAACGGGATCAACACCGTCAACGGCAACGGTGCCCAGCAGATCTACGGCAACCAGAAGACCACCGGCGACATGAGCCCCCAGCTCGGCCTGGTCCAGGGCACCCTCAACAAGCCGTGCATCGGCCTGCCCGCGAAGGTCAACGCCCAGTCGATCTTCGCCGCGCTCAACATCGGCGTCCAGGACATCAACGTCCTGTCGAACCCGCAGAACCAGCAGTGCACCGAGAACTCCACCCAGGCCAAGGGCGACGAGCCGCTCTCCCACATCCTGAGCAACATCCCGATCCTCTCCGGCAACGGCTCGATCGGCAGCTGACCCCCTCCGCTCGGCCCTTCCGGTCAGGGCCCGCCAGAGCCCGTGGAGCGAAGTGACGAAGTGACGAAGTGACGAGGGCCCCGGCGGCGTCCAGCCGCCGGGGCCCTCGTTCGCGTACGCCCCGCTCCGGTCAGCTCGTCCAGAAGTCCCACCAGCGGGTCAGGACCAGCATCCCGATCACCCCGAGGTGCAGGGCGGGCGGCACCCAGGCGAACTCGGTGAACAGCCCCCGCAGCGGGCCGGGCGCGGGCAGCGCGCCGGTACGGACGTTGCGGGCGGTGACCGCCCAGAACATCAGCAGGGTCGCCACCCACGCCAGGCAGCACCACAGGCACAGGGCGTTGATCTCGTACAGCGACTGGACCATCAGCCAGGCGCAGAAGCCGGTTCCGAAGAGCGTCCCGGCGTTCAGTCCCAGCCAGAACCAGCCCCGGTAGCGGGCGCCGGCCAGCAGGCCCGCGCCGACGCAGACGACGACGGCGTAACAGGCCAGCCCGAGCATCGGGTTGGGGAAGCCGAAGGCGGCGGCCTGCTCGCTCTGCATGACGCTGCCGCAGGACACCACGGGGTTGAGGCTGCACGCGGGCTTGAAGTCCGGGTCCTCCAGCAGGAGGAACTTGTCCAGGGTGATCACCCAGGAGGCGAGCAGGCCCGCGGCCCCGGTGGCCACCAGCAGCCAGGCCAGCCCCCGGGAGGCGCCCTGTTCGCCCTCGGGGCGGATGCGGGGGCGGCCCTGCTGGCGGGGGACGCCCACTGTGTTCGTTGCCATACCGCCCATGCTCCCGCGCAATGTGACGGACCGCCGCGAACCTGGGCCATCCGTACCCAACTTGACCTGAAGGTGTGGCGGGAACCCCTGATGCTTCCCGGACGTTTTACCGAATCCCGGACGTGATGTCAGCACCAGGGGCTACGTTGTGCTTCCGCGAAGTGACAAGCTGCGACGGCCTGGAGACCCACCTTGAGCGATCCGTACGAGACAACCGAGGCGCACCTCGAGCGACTCCTGGGCCGCGCCCTCAACTCCTTCGACCTGCCGGACAGGTTGGTCGAGCGCCTCGGCACGGCGCTCGCCCACAGCTCTTCGCTGTACACCACCCACCACAGCCCGTCGGCGGGGCTGTGGCGGGAGACCCACCGGCACACCTACCTGCTGCCCGACGGGGGTGCGGCCTCCCTGTGGGAGCTGGCCTACCGGCTCGGGGGCGACCGCGGCACCCGGTACGAGGTGTTCGAGAGCAAGGCCGAACTGGGGCTGGCGGTGGCCCGGCTGTTCGGCGAGTCCCCGGCGGAGCCCGCGGCGCACGGCCCGGAGGACGGGGACGAGGGCCTGGAGGGCGATCTGGCGGTGCTGAGCGCGCTGTTCGCGGCCCCGTCGCCGCAGCAGCGCCGCCGCGAGTACACGGTGGAGCAGTCCGCCGACCACGCCCGGCGGGTGCTGCGCCGCGCGGAGAACGCCGACCGGCCCGGTGAGGCGGTGGCGGTGCTGCTGCGCTCGGCGTACGCGCACCACATCACGCAGGCGTTCGGCGGCCGGCAGTGCCTGGCCGACGGGCGGGACGCCGGTTTCAGCCTGTACGAGCACGCCTTCGTGCTGCTGGACGGGGGCGAGTTCAGCCTGTGGGAGGTCGAGCACACGGCGACCCCCGACGGGCGGCACATGTGCGAGGTCTACGACAGTGAGGCCGCCGCGCGCGGGGCGATGGAGCTGCGGGCCAACGTGCGCTGACGCGGCCGGCGGCCGCGGTGGCCGTCAGGCCGCGGACAGCGGGAGGTCCAGCGGCAGGTCCCGGGTGATGTGGACGGCCTCGGGGCGCAGGTCCGCCGGGCCCGGCATGACGCTGCCCGGCAGCTGTACGGCGGCCGCGCCGTGGGCGAGGGCGGAGGCGAGGGCGGCGGGGCCGGTGCCCCCGGCGGTCAGGAAGCCGGCGAGGGCGGCGTCGCCCGCTCCGACGTCGCTGCGGACCGCCGCGACGGGCGCCGTGCCGTGGTGGGCGCCGTCGGCGGTGACCAGGAGCTGGCCCTGCGCGCCGAGGGAGGCCAGGACCGCGCCTGCGCCGCGTCCGACCAGTTCCCCGGCGGCCTTGACGGCGTCGCCGAGGGTGGCCAGCGGGCGGCCCACCGCTTCGGCGAGCTCGGCGGCGTTCGGCTTGACGACGTCCGGGCGGGCGGGCAGGGCCGCCGCCAGGGCGGGGCCGGAGGTGTCCAGGGCGACACGGGCGCCCGCCTCCCGGGCGCGGATGACGAGTTCGGCGTACCAGCGGTGCTCCAGGCCGGGCGGCAGGCTGCCGCAGCAGGCGACCCAGGCGGCTCCGGCGGAGCCGCGGACGGTGTCGAGCAGGAGGTCCGACTCCTGCGCGGAGAGCTCCGGGCCCGCCGCGTTGATCTTCGTGAGGGTGCCGTCCGGTTCCACGACGGCGATGTTGGAGCGGGTCAGCCCGGCGATGGAGACGGCGGTGACGTCCACGCCCTCGGCGGTGAGCAGTTCCAGGAGCAGGGTGCCGGCGGAGCCGCCGAGCGGGAGGACCGCCGTGGTGGAGCCTCCGGCAGCCGCGACGGCCCGGGAGACGTTGACCCCCTTGCCCCCGGGGTCGACCCGCTCCCCCGCGGCCCGGAGCACCGCACCGCGATCCAGCGAGGGGACCTCGTAGGTCCGGTCGAGGGAGGGGTTGGGGGTGACCGTGAGGATCATTGCGAGCCGCCTGTGGGTTCGTGTCCGTTCGCTACCGGATTCTGCCGCTTCCCTCCCACCTTACGCAGAGAACCAGGGGAAAACAAAGAAAAACGGACATACCCGCTCATCAGAGCGGGCATGTCCGCACCTCCGGGCCGGACTCGGGACCGTCAGTGGGCGCCCTCGACGGCCCCTTCGCGCTCCGACATCGGCACCTGCCGACGCGGCAGCACGAACATCACCGCGAAGATCACGGCGAGGACCGCCACGACCCACCACAGCGCGCCGCGGAAGGCCTCGGTGTACGGCACGCCGAGGATCCGGTCGTCGTCGATGGTCCCGAAGAAGACGACGGAGGTCAGCGCGAGGCCGAGCGCGTTGCCCATCTGCCCGGTGGTGTTGATCAGGCCGGAAGCCGAGCCCGCGTGCTCGCGCGGCACCTGCGACAGGATCGTGTCGTTCAGCGGGGCGACGATCAGGCCCATGCCGATGCCCATCACGACCAGCGGGGCGGCCATCTGCCAGGAGGTGATCTCCATGCCGTACCGCTCGGACTCCCAGATGTAGAGGAGCAGGCCCGCGGCCATGACCAGCGCACCGGCCTGGAGCACCTTGCGGCCGAAGCGCGGCACGAGCTTCTCGACCGAGAGGCCCGCGGAGACGGAGACGGCGATCGAGAAGGGGATGCCGGTGCTGCCCGCGTGCAGCGGGGTCCAGCCGAGGCCCATCTGCATGTAGAGCGTCCAGACCAGGAAGAAGATGCCGGTCGCCAGACCGAAGGCCAGCTGGACCGTGATGCCGCCGGCGAAGCTCTTGATCTGGAAGAGGGAGAGCTCGACCAGCGGGGAGCCGTCCTTCTTGATCTTGTACTTCTCGTAGGCGACGAAGACCGCGAAGACGACCGGCGAGGCGATCATGCAGACGAAGCCCCACAGCGGCCAGTCGTTCTCCCGGCCCTGGGTCAGCGGGTAGATCAGCATGACCAGCGCGAGCGTGGCGAGGACGACACCGACCAGGTCCAGCCGCAGGGCCTTGGGGGCCTTGGACTCTGAGATGAACTTGCGGCCCAGGATCACGGCGGCGATGCCGACGGGCAGGTTGATCAGGAAGATCGTGCGCCATTCCAGGCCGAAGAGGTCCCACTCGGTGAGCAGGGCGCCGAGCATCGGCCCGGACACCGCGCCGAGTCCGACGATCGCGCCGAACATGCCGAAGACCTTGCCGCGCTCGTGCGGCGGGAAGGTGACGTGGATGATCGCGAGGACCTGCGGGACCATCAGGGCCGCCATGGCGCCCTGGAGGAGGCGGGAGGCGACGAGCATGCCCGGGTCGGGCGCGATGCCGCAGAGCAGCGAGGCGATGGTGAAGCCGGCGACGCCGACGAGGAAGAGGCGCTTGCGGCCGTAGATGTCACCGAGACGGCCGCCGGTGATCAGGCCGGCGGCGAAGGCGAGCGCGTAGCCGGCGGTGATCCACTGGATGGCGCTGGTCGATGCGCCGAAGTCCTGGCGCATGCTGGGTATCGCGATGTTGACGATCGTGACGTCGACCAGGTCCATGAAGGACGCGGTCATCACGATGGCGAGCGCCAGCCAGCGGCGGCGGTCGGCCGGGGCGGCGGGGTCGCCGGGGGCGTCTGGTGCGGTGGCTGCTTCGGCGGGTGCGTTCCGCTCTTCTCGTACGGGCCCGTTCTCTCTTTCGGGCGATGCCATGGACGTCTCGGTGCTCATGGAGAGAAACCTAGACGGGAACTAGGCCAGGGAGTGTCCTACTTGCCTGGCAATCTTGGCCTATGAACACCACCCCCGCCCGGCTGCTCACCCTGCTGTCCCTGCTCCAGACCCCTCGCGAGTGGCCCGGCAGTGAACTGGCGGAGCGGCTGGGGGTCAGCTCGCGGACCATCCGGCGGGACATCGAGCGGCTGCGGGAGCTGGGGTACCCGGTCGAGGCCACGCTGGGCACCGACGGCGGGTACCGGCTGGTGGCGGGGGCGGCGATGCCGCCGCTGCTGCTCGACGACGAGGAGGCCGTGGCGATCGCGGTGGGGCTGCGGGTGGGGGCCGGGCACGCCATCGAGGGGGTCGAGGAGGCCTCCGTACGCGCCCTCGCGAAGCTGGAGCAGGTGCTGCCGGCCCGGCTGCGGCACCGGGTGGGGGCCCTGCAGTCGGCGACGGTCGCGGTGACCCGGGGCGACGGGCCGAGCGTGGACCCGCGGACGCTGACGGCGATGGCCGGGGCGGTGGCGGGGCCGGAGCGGCTGAGGTTCGCGTACCGGGCGCGGGACGGGGCGGACTCGCGGCGGCTGGTGGAGCCGTACCGGCTGGTGAGCACCGGGAGCCGCTGGTACCTGGTCGCCTACGACCTGGAGCGGGAGGACTGGCGCACCTTCCGGGTGGACCGGGTGAGCGAGCCCTTCGCGACGGGGGCCCGGTTCGTGCCGCGCACGCTGCCGATGGAGGCGGCCGAGTTCGTCCGGCGCGCGCTGCGGGGCGAGCGGACGTACCGGGTCGACGTGTCCTTCGCCGCGCCGCCCGAGGAACTGCCGACGTGGCTGCGGGAGGCGGCCGCCGCGGAGGCGGACGGGGCGCGGGTGCGCTTCGAGACCGGGGACGCGCCGGAGTGGCTGGCGGCCCGGATGGCGCTGACGGGGCTGGAGTTCACGGTGCGCGGGCCGGAGTTCCTGGCGGAGGCGGCCGGGGCGCTGGGCGCGCGGCTGGCGCGGGCGGGGGCCTGAGGCCGGCCCCCGTGCTGCCCGGGCAGGGGGGAGCCCCGGCGCCGGGGGGGGGTAGGCACCGGGGCTCGTTCGGGGGGGGCGGGGCGGGTCAGGCCACCGCGTCGAAACCGGTGTCGCGGGCCATGCGCTTCAGCTCCAGCAGGGCGTGCTTCTCGATCTGGCGGATCCGCTCGCGGGTCAGCCCGTGCTGCTTGCCGACCTCGGTCAGGGTCCGCTCGCGGCCGTCCTCGATGCCGTAGCGCATCTTGATGATGGAGGCCGTGCGCTGGTCGAGCTTGCCGAGGAGGTCCTCCAGTTCCTCGCTGCGCAGCAGGGAGAGCACGGACTGCTCGGGCGAGATGGCGGAGGTGTCCTCCAGCAGGTCGCCGAACTGGGTGTCGCCCTCGTCGTCCACCGACATGTTGAGGCTGACCGGGTCGCGCGCCCAGTCCAGGACGTCGCCCACGCGCTTCTCGGTGGAGTCGAGCTCGGCGGCGATCTCGGCGTGCTCGGGGTCGCGGCCGTTCTCCCGGTTGAACTCGCGCTGGATCCGGCGGATCCTGCCGAGCTCCTCCACGAGGTGGACGGGGAGGCGGATGGTGCGGGACTGGTCCGCGATGGAGCGGGTGATGGCCTGGCGGATCCACCACGTGGCGTATGTGGAGAACTTGAAGCCCTTGGCGTAGTCGAACTTCTCGACGGCCCGGACCAGGCCGGCGTTGCCCTCCTGGATGAGGTCGAGCAGGGGCAGGCCGCTGCGCGGGTAGCGGCGGGCGACGGCCACGACCAGGCGGAGGTTGGACCGGATGAAGACTTCCTTGGCGCGCTCGCCTTCGGCGGCCAGGGCTTCCAGCTCCTCGCGGGCGGGCATCTCCCCGTCGCGCTCCGCCTCGCCGTCGAGGATCTGCCGGGCGTACACGCCCGCCTCGATCATCTGCGAGAGCTCCACTTCCCGGGCGGCGTCGAGCAGCGGGGTGCGCGCGATCTCGTCGAGGTACATGCCGACCAGGTCACGGTCGACGATCTCCCCGCCCGCAGCGCGGGCGCTGCTCGTGGACTGACGACGGGCGACGGCGCGGGTTGCCATGCGTGCTCCCTTGCGATGCGATGAATCGGTCGCGATGCGTCTTCGGACACTCTTCCGAGTGCCCGCTTCCGAAAGGAAACAACGACTGGAATCGGGACAGAATTCCCACGCCGGTCTCCCTTTTTCGAGATCTTGCAGTATCCTGCCCTGCCGCCCCCTGGACCCGGGGGTGGCGGCCTCCTGCGAGAACCCGGGAACGTGCAGGTCAGGCCGGGCTTCGAGGCCGGTTCGGGGGTGCTCGCGGAGCCGTACGGTGACGGCGTCCGTGAGACCGCCGTCACATCCGGTACCGCCCGGTTCGAGCCCGGGGCGGCGCCGCCGTGGACGCGCTCCCATCCTGAAGACGGGCCGTACCGGCTCGCGGTTGCCTGGACTGGCGATCGAATCGCTGGAAACGCGACAAGAGGTACAGAGCGCCAAAAATCACCGGGCATCCGCCCAGGCGGCGGCCGGCCCGCGGACGCGCGTGCGTCGGACGCCTGTCGGACGTGCGTCCGTCCGGGTGATTCGGCCCTCGTGCGGGTGAAGCGCGGGCATATTCCGTCGGCATGCCACATTCCGGCCGTAGCGTGCCGGGAGTGATCGCACACATCCCGCGGCCGTCCCGCACCGCGGCGCCGACGAGCGCCGGTCCCGAACCCGACCCCGATCTGGACAAGGCCCTCTGGCGGGCCTGGCAGGCCATCGACCCGCCCGAGACCTTCCGCGTCGAGATCGTGGAGGGGCTGATCGAGATGTGGCGGGTGGGGCGGCCGTTCACGCACGCCCTCACCGCGAACCGGCTGCGGTCCGGGCTGGCCGCCCACCTGGCCGGGGGCCCGTACGCCCCCTACATGGCGATGTACGTGGTCGGCGGCTACCAGGCCTGGGCCCCGGACGTGCTCCTCGCGCCGGACGACCTCACCGGGCACGCCGCCCGGGGGGAGCTGGGGATCAAGGCGTCGAGCGTGCCCCTGGTCGCCGAGGTCGTCGCCCCGGGACCGCAGGACGTCGCGCGGGACCGGGTCCGCAAGCGCCGCGCGTACGCCCGGGCCGGGATCCCCGTCTACGTGATCGTCGACGACTACGACGGCCACGGCACGGTCAGCGTGCTGACCGGCCCCGTCCCCGACGAGGCGCGGTACGCCTGCGAGGTGCGGGCGCCGTACGGCACCGGGGTGGCCGTGCCCGAGGGGCCGGCCCGGGGCTTCGTGATCGGCGAGCAGATCACCGGGCCGGCCCACGCCCCCTAGACGGCGTGAAGGCCCCCGCCGCCGAACTGGACGGAGCGCTTCGACAGGCCCATCCAGAAGCCGTCCACCGGGGTGTGCTGGGCCGTGAGGTCGGATCCGGCGGCCCCGAGGGTGACGAAGAGCGGGGCGAAGTGCTCCGTGCGGGGGTGCGCCAGGCGGCCCGCCGGGGACTTGGCCTCGAAGTCGAGCAGGGCGTCGACGTCGTGCGCGGCCAGCGCCTCGCGGCCCCAGTCGTCGAACTCGGCCGACCAGCCGGGCACTCCGGGCCCGGTGTGCCGCAGCGCGGCCAGGTTGTGGGTGAAGAAGCCGCTGCCCACGATCAGGACGCCCTCGTCGCGCAGCGGCGCGAGCTTGCGGCCGATGTCCATCAGCCGTGCGGGGTCCAGCGTGGGCAGGGAGATCTGGAGGACCGGTATGTCGGCCTCCGGGTACATCTCGACGAGCGGGACGTACGCGCCGTGGTCCAGGCCGCGGTCCGGGACGTCCTGGACCGGGGTGCCGGGCGCCTTCAGCAGGGCGCGGACCGAGGCGGCGAGCTCCGGCGCGCCCGGGGCCCCGTAACGCACCCGGTAGTAGTGCTCGGGGAAGCCCCAGAAGTCGTAGACGAGCGGGACGGGCTCGACGGCGCCGAGCGCCAGCGGGGCCTCCTCCCAGTGGGCGGAGACCATCAGGATCGCGCGCGGCCTGGGCAGCGCCGCGGACCAGGCGGCGAGCTCGGCCGGCCAGACCGGGTCGTCGGCGAGCGGCGGGGCCCCGTGGCTCAGGTACAGCGCCGGCATGCGGGGGGTCTCGGTGGTCACTGGGCGCTCCTCGGTCGTCCGTGCGGGGTGCCGCGAAAAAAGCGACCCCGCCTCGTTCAAATTTGAACGAGGCGGGGTCCTCAGTCATTCCCGCACGGGGTGCGGCCGCGTCAGTGGGCGATCACCGGGACCTTGATCTCGGCGTCCTCGGTGGAGCCCGAGCCGGAGGCGACCGGGCCGCCGGAGCTCGGACGCCCGGTGTTGATCAGCGTGAACGCGATGGCCGCGCTGGCCGCGAGGATGCCTACGGCCCACCAGATCGCGGACGAGTAGCCCTCGACCATGGCCTGCGCCTGCACCAGCTTCGCGGCCGGCCCGCCCGCCGCGGCCTCGGCCGCGTGGTCGGTCAGGTAGGCGGTGGTCGCGGAGGCGGCGATGGTGTTCAGCAGGGCGGTGCCGATCGCGCCGCCGACCTGCTGCGAGGTGTTGACCATGGCGGAGGCCACGCCGGCGTCGGCGGGGTTCACCCCGTACGTGGACAGGGACATGGCCGGCATGAAGGCCGTGCCCATGCCGAGGCCCAGCAGCAGCTGCGCCGGCAGGATCAGCGCCGGGTAGGAGGAGCCGACCTCCAGCTGCGTCAGCATCAGCATGCCGGCGCCGGCGAGCAGGAAGCCGGGGCCCATCAGCAGGCGCGGGGCGACGCGGGTCATCAGGCGGGCGCCGATCTGGGTGGAGCCCGTGATCATGCCCGCGATCATCGGAAGGAAGGCGAAGCCGGTCTTGACGGGCGAGAAGCCCTTCACGACCTGGAGGTAGTAGGTGAGGAAGAGGAACAGGCCGAACATCGAGATGACGGCCAGGCCCAGCGAGAGGTAGACACCGCCGCGGTTGCGCTCCAGCAGGACGCGCAGCGGCAGCAGCGGGGACTTCACCCGGGCCTCGACGAACACGAAGGCCGCGAGCAGCAGCGCCGAGGAGACGAACATGGCCACGGTGACGGTGTCCGACCAGCCGGCCGACTCGGCGCGGGTGAAGCCGTACACGAGGGCGACCAGGCCCAGGGTGGAGAGGACCACGCCGGGCACGTCGAGGCGGGCGCGGTTGCGGGAGCCGGCCGGCTCGCGGATGACCATCCAGGCGCCGACGGCCGCGACGACCGCGAAGGGGATGTTGACGAAGAAGGTCCAGCGCCAGTTGAGGTACTCGGTCAGGAAGCCGCCGAGGATCAGGCCGACGGCGCCGCCGCCGCCCGCGATCGCGCCGTAGATGCCGAAGGCCTTGGCGCGCTCCTTGGCGTCGGTGAAGGTGACCGCCAGCAGGGAGAGCGCGGCCGGGGCGAGCAGCGCACCGAAGGCGCCCTGGAGGGCGCGGGCGCCCAGCATCATCGCCTCACCGGTGGCGGCGCCGCCGAGGGCGGAGGCCAGGGCGAAGCCGATCAGGCCGACGACGAAGGCGTTCTTGCGGCCCCACTTGTCGGCGATGCGGCCGCCGAAGAGGAGCAGTCCGCCGAAGGCCAGCGCGTACGCGGTGATGACCCACTGGCGGTTGCCGTCCGAGATGCCGAGGTCGGTCTGGGCGGAGGGGAGGGCGATGTTCACGATGGTCGCGTCGAGGACGACCATCAGCTGCGCCAGGGCGATGAAGACCAGGGCCTTCCACCGACTGGGGTCGACGGCAGCCGGCACGGCGGTCGCGGCTGTTTTTGACATGGGGGTACCCACTTCACTGTGCGGATGACTGAAAAATTACTGAGAGTTACTCGGGTGGTGAAAAGTCTTCGGGTCTGCCTTCGGGGCCGGCCTCAGGTCTGCCTTCAGGCCTGCGGCGTGCGCCTGAGGTCGTCCAACGTGGCTGCGGTGCCGGGCAGTTCGGACCTGGCCGGGGCCCGCAGCCCGTCCAGGAAGAGCTGGAGGTGGCGGTGGACGAACCGCTCCACGCCCAGACAGTCGGTCCCCGGCAGGGGGCGGCTGAGCTGGGACAGGGCGACCATCAGGTCGCCGACGCCGATGTCGGGGCGCAGCAGGCCGCCGCCCTGGCCGGCGTCGACCAGCCTCTCCACGGCCGACTCCAACGCGGCCCGGGCGGCGAGGAGTTCGGGGTGTTCACCGTCGAAGCCCGCCGCGAGCATCGGGCACAGGGCGCCGATCCGCTCGTCTGCCGCTCCGTGTGTGAAGCGGCAGAGCGCCGCGAAGGCGTCCGGCTCCTCGGCGAGGGAGTCCTCGGCCAGGGCGGTGACCCGGTCCATCACGTAGAGCACCACGTGGTGGACGAGGGCGGCCCGGTCGGGGAAGTGCCGGTACAGGGTGGCGTTGCCGATGCCGGCCCTGCGGGCGATCTCGTCGAGGGGGGCGTCCGACCCGAACTCCACGAACACCTCGCGCGCCGCCACCAGGATGCGCTCGCGGTTGCGCACGGCGTCGGCGCGGGGCTTCGGTACCCGGCCGGGCGCCGCCGGGGCGGCCGCGGCGCGGGCTTCGGGGCCGGCGAGGTCCACGGCCGCTCGGGGTGCGGCCGCCGGGGTGCGGGCGGGGCTCTTCATTCCGGGGCCTTCCTGGGGCGCGGGATCCGGCGGATCCGTTCGTACGGCTTCCGCCAACCGGGGAGCCGGTCCCCGCTTCGTGGGACTCTCGTTCAAACGGGGATCCAGTCCCCGGTTATTTCACTCGGAAGTGTGACCTGCACCACACTCCCAGGAGGGGCTTTTGCCCCGGTCTCATCCCATTTGGAGGCTTTCGACGCGCGGGCGTGTCGCAATCGTCGGAGGGTGAGCCCACAGAGAGCAGTCCGGACCCGGCCGGCTGCCGCGGACCGAAGGCGATCTCCATGCCGCAGACCCGCCGCCGGATACGCAAACCCTGTCGCACCAGTGCGTTCATCGGCCTCACCGCACTGGCCCTGGGCGTCACCGCCACCGCCAGCGGCGGCATATCCGGCCGCGGCCAGTCGGCCTCCGGCCCCGTCGCCACCAGCGCCGAATCCGTACTGGCACCCTGCCGGATCGCCGGGACCATGGGCGTCCAGATGTCGGAGGGCCTGCCGACCCCGCCCGGGTACTCCCGCTCCACCGGCGAGGTCCGCGCGCTGAACCTGATGATCGACTTCCCGGACGCCAAGGGCGAGGGCACGGCCATGGACCGGCTGGCGGAGTTCTTCCCCCAGACCTCCGACTGGTTCCGCACAAGCTCCTACGGCCGCCTGAACTACCGCGCCGAGTCACCCGTGCGGGACTGGCTGCGGATGCCGATGCCGTTCGCGGCGTACGGGATCGAGCGCGGGTCCCCGTACGAGCCCGGCTACCGGCAGCTCGTCGAGCACATCGCGAAGGCCGCCGACGCCGAGGTCGACTTCAGCCGGTACGACCTGGTCAACATCCTGGTCACCCCGAACGCCGGACCGTCCGCCCTCGACACCGTCCTGTCCGTCACCTTCTCCGGCAACGGCGAGGCGCCGATGGCCGACGGGGTCCCCCTCGCGAACACGTCCTTCGTCTACAGCCGCCAGGACGACGGCTCCGGCTCCTACCGGGAGACCGGCTACCGGGTGCTCCCCCACGAGAACGGGCACGTCTTCGGACTGCCCGACCTCTACACCGCCGACGGCGGCGGCACGGTCGGCCACTGGGACATCATGAGCGAGGACTGGGGCGCCAACAACGACCTCCTCGGCTGGCACAAGTGGAAGCTGGGCTGGCTCGACAGCAGCCAGGTCAGCTGCGCCTCCACCTCCGGCACCACCGACCACGTACTGTCCCCGCTGGCCGTCGAGGGCGGCAAGAAGCTGGCCTTCGCCCCCCTCTCCGAAAGCGCCGGCTACGCCGTCGAGGTCCGCACCCGCGCCGGGAACGACGAGGCCGTCTGCAAGCCCGGCGTGCTCATCTACAAGGTCGACTCCGACGTGGACACCGGGCGCGGGCCGGTCACCGTCTCGGACAGCGCGACCGGCAGCGGCGGCTGCACCCGCCGGCCCAACGTGCACGCCGAGCTGTCGGACGCCCCGTTCCGGCCGGGCGAGACCTTCACCGACGACAAGGCGGGCATCAGCATCGCCGTGGTGGGCGAGCTCGCCGGCGGCCGCTACCAGGTGCGCGTGACCCGGCCCTGACCCCGTCTCTTCCCCCACCGCCTGCCCTGAGGAGCCCCCGTGACCGCGACCCCCACGACCCCCGAGGAACGTCTGGCGGCGGCCGGACTGCGGCTCCCGCCGGCCCCCGCGCCCGTCGCCGTGTACGTACCGGCGGTGGTCAGCGGGCACTACGTCCACACCTCCGGCCAACTGCCCATGGTCGACGGAGCCCTGCCGGTCACCGGCAAGGTGGGCGACGGGGTCACCCCGGAACAGGGCAAGGAGCTGGCCCAGCGGTGCGCGCTGAACGCCCTCGCCGCCGTGGCCTCCGTCGCCGGGGACCTCTCGGCCGTGAAGCGGGTGGTGAAGGTGGTCGGCTTCGTGGCGAGCGCTCCCGGCTTCACCGGCCAGCCGGGCGTGGTCAACGGCGCGAGCGAACTGCTCGGCACGGCCTTCGGCGACGCGGGCATCCACGCCCGGAGCGCGGTCGGGGTGGCGGTGCTGCCGCTGGACGCCCCGGTCGAGGTCGAGATCACCGTGGAGCTTCACACCCCGATGGGGGTGTGAGCGCGGGCTCCGGCGGGCCGCAGAACCTCCGCCGCGCCGGGCGCGTCTGCGGGGCCGTAGAACCTCCGGCGCGCCGGGCGCGTCACCAGGGGCATGACCCCGTACGTGACACCCCGCCGCCGGGGCGCCGCGGCCCGGCTCCGCCCTCCCCGCGGGGGCGTGGTCGCGGCCCTCGCCGTCCTGACCGCCCTGCTGCTGCTGGCGCACCCCTGGCTGCCCGGCGGCCCGGCGAGCGGCAACCCCCGCAGCTTCGTACAGACCTTCCTGCCCTGGACCGGGCTCGCGGTGCCCGTCCTGCTCGCCGCCGCCCTGCTGCGCCGGTCCCGGGGCGCGCTGGCCGCCGTACTGCTGCCCGCCCTGGCCTGGGGGTGGTCGTACGGGCCCGCCCTGGGCGACGGCACGCGGGGCGGCCCCGCCGACCTCACCGTCGTCACGCACAACGTGGACGACGCCAACCCCGACCCGGCGGGCACCGCCCGCGCCGTCGCCGCCTCGGGGGCGCAGCTGATCGCCCTGGAGGAGCTGACCCGGCCCGCGCTCGACGCGTACGAGCGGGAGCTCGCCGCGAGCCACCCGTACCACGTGGTGCACGGCACGGTCGGGCTGTGGAGCACCTTCCCGCTGCGCGACACGGGCGGCACCCCGATCGTGCCGTGGCGGCTCCTGCTGCGCGCCACCGCCGACACCCCGAAGGGGCCCGTCACGGTGTACGTGGCCCACCTGCCCTCCGTCCGGCTGGGCAGCGGCGGCTTCGCCACGGAGCGCCGCGACGAGGCCGCCCGCAACCTCGCCGCCCGGCTGCGGGAGGGACCGGCCGGGCGGACCCTGCTGCTCGGGGACTTCAACGGCACCACCGACGACAGCGCGCTCGCCGCGGTGACGCGGGGCTTCACCGCCGCCCAGGAGGAGGCGGGCGCCGGCTTCGGCCTCAGCTGGCCGGCCCGGTTCCCGGTCGCCCGGATCGACCAGATCCTGCTGCGGGGCGGGCTGACCCCGGTCTCGGCGTGGACCCTGCCGGCTACCGCGAGCGACCACCTGCCGGTGGCGGCGTCGCTGCGGTACTGACCGGCAGCGCGCGCAGGGCGTGGAACCTGAAGGTGGTCGTCCACGCCAGGTCGGCGGCCGGCACGGCGAGCCGGAGCCCCGGCAGCCGGCCCACCAGGGCGCCGAGTCCGAGCGTGAGCTGCGTCCGGGCCAGCGGCGCGCCCAGGCAGTAGTGGAGCCCGTGCCCGAGGGCGAGATGGGCCTTGTCGGCGCGGGCGATGTCGAAGCGGTCCGGCTCCGGGTACCGGGCGGGGTCGCGGTGGGCGGAGCCGAGCGAGAGGAGCACGGTGTCGCCCGCGGGAACGCGTACGCCGCCGATCTCGACGGGCTCGGTCGGGAAGCGGCGGATGGCGGTGTGGTTGGCGAGGGAGTGCCGCATCAGCTCCTCGACGGCGTCGGGGAGGAGTTCGGGCCGCTCGCGCAGCAGTTCCTCCTGCTCGGGATGGGCGAGGAGGGTGAACAGCCCGTTGGCGATGAGGTGCTGGACGTTTTCGCTGCCGGCCATGAGGATCAGGAAGGCGAGCGAGACGAGTTCGTCCTCGCTCAGCCGGTCGTCCAGGTCGCGGGCGGCGATCAGCCCGGACAGGACGTCCTCGCCCGGCAAGGCGCGGCGCTCGGCGACGAGTGCGGTGAAGAAGCGGTGGATCTCCCCGACAGCACGGGCGAGTTCCTCGCGGCCGGCCGGGTCGAGCATCGTCAGGACCCATCCGGAGAACCGCTCGCGGTCCGCCTCCGGGACGGCGAAGAGGTCGCCGATGACCTTCAGCGGCAGCGGCCTGGCGAACTCGGCGACCACGTCGGCCGTCCCGTCCGCCTCGACCCGGGCGGCGAGCCGGCCGGCGAACAGGTCCACCGCGGCCTGGATCGACGTGCGCATCCCCTCGACGTGCCGGGGTGTGAACCCCTGCGCGACCAGCCGGCGCAGCCGCAGGTGGTCGTCGCCGTCCATGTTCAGCAGGTTGGCGTCCAGCGCCGGGGGCAGCTCGAAGCCCTTGAAGCCGCTCCCGGCGTGCCGCTTGTCCACGGACAGCCGCGGGTCGGCCAGCCCCCGCCGCACATCGGCCTCGTGCGTGACCAGCCACACCGCCGACCCGTCGGGCAGCGCGACCCGGTGCACGGACCCCTGCTCGCGCAACCGCGCGTAGACGGCGTACGGATCGGCCCGGAACCCGTCCCCGAACGGCTCCGGCAGAACCCCTGCCTCGACGACCCCGCCCATGACTCCCCCACCCCTCGCCGACGGCCCCGCACGCGCCGGATCACGGAACCAGGTTAAGAGGCGGACTCCTCCCGGCAGCGGGCAGGTTCGAGCCCTGAAGACCGACTCTCATTGCTGCTGTGCCGTCCGCCCGAGCGTGATCGAATGGCGCCATGGTGTGGGATGAATGGGAACGGGCGAAGCTGGACGCGGCCGGTACGCGCCAGGTGTCGACGCGGCTCAACCAGCTGACGAGCGGACCCGGTGGCGGCCAGGACGCCCTGGTCGTACACCAGGATGATCTGGGCGACGTGGGTCACGAGGCCTTCCTGCTGCACGGGCAGCTGCAGACGCAGGCCGACATCGCGGGTGCCGGCGCCGACGGCTCGGGAAGCGGCTCCACGATGCAGGCTGCGGCTTCCCTCAAGGCGGCCGGCCTCTCGCTGGGCGGCGCGCTGGAGACCACCGTGTCCGTGTGGACCTCTCAGGTGAAGACCGTCCTGCAGGCTTGCGCCCACATCTCGAACCACCTGGACCACTCGAAGAAGGCGCACGCCGCTGACGACGAGGCCATCGCGGCCTCGCTGCGCAACCGTGACGGCTCTGCCGTGTCGGTCTCCCGGATAGACGAGTACCTCAAGTAGGGGGCAGGGCATGGACTACTCGGACCTCATGACACTCGACCTCACGAAGCTGGGGTCCGCGGTTCAGGACTGGAAGCGCATGGCCGACGCGCTGCAGGGCCTGGGCGCGCAGGCGCGCGACGGGGCGAAGGCGAAGGCGGACAAGGCCCGCTGGGAAGGCGTGAACGCCGGTGTGACCCGCGCCTTCGTCGGCAAGACGGTCAAGGAGGTGGAAGACCTCCACGCGGAGGCCGAGAGCATCTTCGGCATCCTCCAGGACGCCCACTCGGAACTGGTGGCCATCCAGCAGCAGGCGAGGAACCTGACCGCCGATGCCAAGGAGAACGGCTTCAACGTCCGCGTGGGCCAGGGCGGATCGGTGACGATCGAGGATGCCGTGGTGTGTGAGGTGGACGGTCCCGGACAGCGCAAGCAGGACCTCATGCGCTGGTACGCCGACAGCCTGGGCTCGGTGCTGAGCCATGCGGCCGAGGTCGATGCCGCTGCCGTACGCGCCCTGCGCGGCAGCCACGGGGCGGATCCGTACGACGCCGGCCACGCGACGTACACGTCCCTCGACGAGGACATGCTCCCCCGGGCACTGAAACTGGCCGGGCTCGGCGCAGACACCGACACCGGCCAGCGGAAGGAACTGCAGCGGCTCTGGCAGTCCCTCGGACCCGAGGCCCGGGCCCAGCTGTGGACCCGGCACCGGGACGACCTCCTCGCGGCCGGCTTGCTCCGTCCCCAGGTCAAGCAGGTCTCGGCGGACAACGGCGCTGGACCGTACGACGTCGAATCGCCGGGGATATCGGACTACTGGAAGGAGATACAGGCCAACGGCATCTCGAACTCCGGTGACTTCATGGGCAAGACCGACGCGGCCCGGCACATGGACCACTATCTCAACGGCAGTGGCAAGACGCTCGATCTGGACGTCGACCGCATGCTCGCCGACGACCCCGCGCTCCGGGACGAGGTGGCGAGGATACGGGCAGCGGAGCAGGACGAGTGGCGGCAGCAGGCGCTGGAAGCCTTCGAGAAGTCCGGCGGCAAGCCCGTCGCCATCCCCGTGGAGTCCGGCAGCACCGGGTACGAGCACTCCAAGGGGCCGGACGGCACGAACAACTGGTACCTGGCCGTGGGCAGTGGCATGACCAACACGACCGGAGTGGTCACCGCCGTTCCCGGACCCGACGGGAAACCGCAGGTCAGCATCGACTACCAGGTCAACGTGTGGGACCGCTACAACTGGGACCCGGGCAAGGCCACGCCGATCGGACCGACCACCGTCACCGATGCCGACATGGCCCGTATGCACACGACAGGACTGGCCAGGGAGTTCGACATGCGAGGAAGCAGCTCGGTACAGCGGCACGACCTGTCGGCAGGGGGATCCTGGCCGGCACCCGAAGACACCGGGCGGGACGGCACCCGCACGGACATCGGCCGCAATTCGGCCGCCCGGTGATCCGCGCGCGGACGCCCGCCGTGGCGGCGGTACTGCTCGGCACGCTCGCCGCCGGCTGCTCCGGGGCGTCCGGTGCCACGAGCGGCGGGGAGGCCCGCCGGACGGCGGACGCGGGGTCTTCGGCGTGGGAAGAGGGCGCCACCGTGGATTCCGTCGCCCGGGCCCTGCACGTGGCGGTCCCCCCGACGGCGACCCGAACCGCGGCGGCGCACCGCAAGGGGCACCAGGACGACGGGTTGATCCTGTCCTTCGTCCTGCCTTCGGAAGCGGTGGACCCCTTCCTCGCCCAGCTGGATCCGGACCGGCCCCTCAGGCTGCGCGAGCAGCCGTTCGCCGCGGAGGCGACTCCGGCCACACCGTTCGCACGCCTGGGGCTCCCGGAGCCGGATTCGCTCCCCGAGATCAGGGAGGGTCAGGTGTGCGCTCCGTGCAAGGGCGACCTGAACTGGCTCAAGGTCGCGGTGGCTCAGATCGACGAACGGAGCAGCCGGATCTACCTGAGAGGGGTCGACTGACGCCCGCGGGAAACCCTGACGCGGTCCGGAGTGCAACCCCCCGCCGCAGCCTCCCGAGCAACTCCCCCGCCCACGTCAAGATCACCCGCACCCCGGCAGCCCGAGCCCGTGAGCACACAACTCTGCCTACGGATCATGCGCCACCCGCTACACTGGCCGCGGTGGCTACGCCCTCACAGGCTGCCATCGCCGCCTTCGCCTTCGTGGGCCTTGCGGAAAACTCCGAAACTGCAGGTCAGGGGCTTGCCTCAGGCCCGCCCTGGAACGCCCTTCTCGGATTCCAGGAACGCGTGAGGCCCCTTCGCAGGTCAGGTTGGGCGGCCGTTACCCCTCCTCCCACCATCGAAGCCGCAGTCAGCGCGCTCCCCGGGTGGGGCAGGATCGAGCTCGAGTCCCGCTGGCCTGAGGGACGTACAGGTTCAAGTCCAACACCACCAAGGGCATGACCAGCAGGTGCCGAAGTGATCGGTTTCCGAAGGGAGCCATCACCCCGTTCAAACGCATCGCGCCACGTATGACCCTCTGCCGGCTGCTGGGCTGGGCCCGTGCCTGTCAGGCGTAGTCGGCCGGATCCGGAATCCGAAGGAGATCAGCCACGAGGTGAGCCTCAGCTTCGTAAAACTGGAGGCGGAGCTCCTCGCCGTCGGGCGCCTTGTACTCAAACACCTGCATCCCAGGACGCCAGCTGGGGCGGCAAAATGCCCGGCCGCCAACGGGCAGCGTCACCGGACGGCGAGCCGGCCGCTTGAACACCGCGTCCTCCGCATCCCGCATCAGCTTCCCATACACAAACCCACGTCGCCCCAACCCCTGCTCCCACGCGACCCGGCAGGGGATGCCGACACCCTCCCCGTTCATAACCCCCGTCACCCGCCGGGCCGCCCGACGAGCTATGACCATCCGCATCAACACCCCCGCAACCAGCGCAAATAGCGACAGTAACACCCATTCAATGATCATTCCCATCTCCCACCCCCAGAAAGAGACGCTGCTGCGAGGCAGCCCACCCCACCTTACGGCCCACCTTCGTCACCTTCATATGGTTCATCACGCCGACGGCAAGGCGCCGATATGTCCTGATCGCTTTGACATCGACATTGAAGCCCCACACCTCAATCACGACCACATAGTCGGCAACTTCTCGCTAAATCGGGTCCCCTCTACACCTTAGCCGCCTTTCTACGCTACAGAGGACCCCGGAGTCACCATGGATCGAACCAAGGAGACTCCGGGCTGTAATGCAGCCTATGCGTCAATTCACGACGCTAAACGGTTCCCTAGGCCACACAGCCTCGACTATCGCCGAACTGGCCACCCGTCCGCTCAAGCAGAATCGGTCCGCCAGTCAGACTGGCGGACCGATTGGGCTAAGTAGCGGTTCTGGTCAAAGTCCTTCAGTCACCCGCAGGGCCGAGGCAAGGGAGCTGAGGAAACAGCACCCCGGCGCATGCCCCTTGGAAAGGTTCCAGAAGAACCCGGTGGCCAGGAGTGCGACGAAGACACCCGCAACGATCACTGCCCCCACCCCGTGCCAGAGGAAGAAGACGAAGCCTGCGACGGCTACCCAGACCGCGAGGGGTAGCCACTCGGACCTCAGCACAGCGAGCACCGAGACTCGCGTGCGGCCCGGCGCGCCGGCCGGAGGCCGCTCGAGCCTGATGTGCTTGGGCGTTCCGCAGAACTTCTGGTCCATGGCTACGTCCGTCATCGTCCGAAGCGGTTGTTCAGGGCTTCACGTGTGGTGCGCAGGAGTGCCGGGCCGCGCGAGGCCGTGTGGGCAATGGGATTGCCCCCCGCGAAGAAACCGGTCGTTCGCAGGTGTCCCCCCTTGGCTGCCCATGCCGCCCTGCTTGATCCACCCCTGGCGAACGCGAAGAGCAAACCTCGGCCCCATAGAGCACCGGAGGCCATGCCGATTGCTTCGGCCTTACCCGTCTTCAGCAGGAACTGGGAAGCTCCCTGTTCCTTCTCTTCCTCCGATGCGACGGCCATGTGAGCTCCCAGCCCCGCAGTGAACAGGGCGGCGGCGCCCACGACGAACAGTCCCATCCCACAAACCGCCGAGGCGATACATAGCGCAGTTCCCACGCCTGCCAAGACCTTGATTCCTAGATCCACGCCCTTGTGTTTCCACCAGGTCGAATTGCCTGCGGTGGCGTTCCACGCCCCCTTGAAGTCACCGGCCACGATATTAGCGACGAACCCCTTCTTCTCCGGCTTCTTTGCCGCCTTTTTAGCCTTGGGAACCGGAGTCGAATGAGATGAGGCTCCATAGCTACGAGAGGACCTGCAGTCGGGGTCATGGCGGCAGGCGGTCTTGGCGCGGGTCTTCTGCCTGACGTATTCGGGTGCCGGGGTGCCACGGTTGGCGTGGACTTCCCGTTCGTAGTTGTTGCCGTAGCCGGTAGGCCTGGTGCCGCCGTTGGTGCAGGTGTACATGCCGCTGCGGCACTCGTCGAGGGCTTCGCCCGTGGGGTCCCATTCGGTCAGCGGACTGTTGTTGCCGTACTGGTAGCCGTTGTGCTGGCGAGGGTCTTCCACGACCATCAGCGGGTCCACCGACAGGAAGCGGCCGAGTACCGGATCATACTCACGTGCTCCGAGGTGGACGAGGCCGGTCGCGTTGTCCTGGGTGCCACCGACGAATCCCTTCTCGCCCGGCCATGCGCTCGGGGCAGTTCCGCGTTCCTCACCAAACGGCTTGGTAGCGCGCCGCTGGACCTGGAGCGTGGCGGCGTCCACCGCAGTGGTGCCGGTGTTGTGGTGGTCGGCGGCGACGTAGGAAACGTTTCCGTCGGATCCACGCACGATGGCCGTGCCGCCCGGCGTGGCGTAATAGCGCGTGCCGGAGACCGTATTAGTGCCGGTGCTGAGGGTCAGCTCGGTGGACCCGAGGTACAAGGTGGTCTTGCCCGGATCCCTGCGCAGCAGGCGGCTGCCATCCGCGTCATAGAGGTACGTGGAGGTACCCGCCTCGGAGGTCACCGAGGCCAGGTCACCCTCGGTATTCCACGTCAGGGACTGCTTGCCGCCCGTAGCGTCCGGGCGGGTGAGGGTGTTGCCTGCAGCGTCGTACGTCCTGTCGGCGGTGGCTGTGGTCCCGGTGCCGGTCTTCTTGGTAGTGGAGGTCGGCGCGTGCGGCTGCGGGGATCCGGGGGCCGGGTAGGCGTGCGTGGTGGTGACTGTTTTGGCGCTGTCACCCGCCGGATCGTGGTCGGTGGAAGAGATGCGGTTGCCGGTCACGTCGTAGGTGAAGGACTGCCAGTACGGGGCGGGGCCTCCGATCTGGCCGGACTGCGGGGTGGCATTGACGCAGTTGCCGATGGCAGGCGTTGATGGAGCGGGCCGGGTAGTCGTGGCTCCGGTGTCCGTCCAGGCCTCGGTCAGCCGGCGGAGGTGGTCGTAGCTGAAGCACTGGGTGTCACGGGCGGCTCCCTGGATGTTGGTCACCGAGGTGACGTCGCCGGCCGGGGTGTAGGTGTAGTTGGTGACGTCGACCGCGGTGCCCGAGTCCTGCTTGTTCAGCTGGGTACTCAGGAGGCGGCCGGTTGCCGGATCGTGGACGTTCGTGAAGCTGGTCTGCTTCGGGTCGTCGCCGAAGGTCGTCCGCTCGACCTGGCCGAGCTCGTTGTAGTCGGTGAAGTTGACGTAGTTGACGTTGTCCGAGCCGTACGAGACCGGAAGCCCGTTGGTGTTGCGTCCGGTGGTGAGCCGCTCAGCGGGCAGGCCGCCCGCGGCCGGCAGGGTGTTGCGGCGCTCCAGACCCGTGATGGGGTCGTAGGTGGTGCTTGCGGTGTAGGTGCCGGTGAGGGCGGGCTTCGCCCCGTTATGTAGACATCTGCGAATTATGCGACCAAGTTCAGGCTACCTGAGTTGATCGAGCGTTGTTCGAACTCGATCGGGCTGATGTGGCCGAGTGCGGAATGGCGGCGCCG
>NZ_JBVIXO010000012.1:0-222242 GCF_055593565.1 Streptomyces sp. NPDC040718
ACCTGTGCGAACAAGATCCGTGCCCTGTACTGCGCGCCGCCTTTGACCGTCAATGACGGTTCCAACGGCGCGAACATGTACGGCTACAAGGCCGACGACCTCAACAAGGTCCAGGACCTGCCGTGGGGCTCGCAGCTGGAGGAGACCCACCGGGCGTGGGAGGTCGGCTACTGGGTGAAGTCGTTCGTGTGGGACGGCATCATCGTCGACGGGATCTGGGGCACCATCCGCGGCCTCGGCACCCTCGTGGGCGTGGACGGCTGGGACGCGGCCGGCCAGGCCTGGACCGGCCTGGCCAAGCTCGCCACGGGTCTGGCGATCACCTCCATCCCCGGTGTCGGCACGGCGTTCTGGATGGCGGACGACAAGCAGCTCCCGGGCTGGCTGAAGGACTCCCGCACGGCGATGAAGGAGACCGGCAAGGCCCTGGTCGCCTGGGACGAGTGGGGCAAGAACCCGGCCCGCGCGGCGGGTGCGGTCACCTTCAACGTCCTGACGACCGTCTTCACCGGCGGCGCGGGCACCGCGGCGAAGACCGGCGCGGTCGCGAAGGTCCTCTCGGTGGCCGGCAAGACGGGCCGCCTCATCGACCCGATCACCTACATCGGCAAGGCCGGCTCGCTCGCGAAGCTGAAGATCGGCGACCTGTTCGCCAACCTCGGCAAGGTCGACGGCGCCTTCCCGAAGATCGACGACGTGGTGTGGAAGGACCTCCCCAAAGCCGACGCCCCCGGCATCAAGTTCCCCCACCCGGACGACACGGTCCAGCTCACCGACGACGCGCTCGGCCGACCGCAGTACTTCGACAAGGTCACCAACCAGCTCCTGGACCACAAGGGCCTCCCGAAGCAGGACCTCACCTCCGTCCCCAAGGGATCGGACCACCCCCTGGCCGAGGTTCCCAAGCGCCAGGAAGTCCCCGTCGGCGTCGGCGCCCACACGGCAGACGTCACCACCCACACCCCGGGCGGCACGGCCACCCACACCCCCGGCGGCACCGCGACCCACCACACCCCGGGCGGCACCGCCGACAACATGCCGCACAACAGCCACACCGAACCCGGCGGCGGCACCGGAGGCCACGGCAACACCGACACCACCCCCACCGGTGGCGGCCACACGGACACCCCCTCCACCGGCGGCCACGGCGACGGCCCCACCACGGGCGGCGGCGGCCACGGCGACGGACCCACCGTCCCGCACCAGGGCGGCGGACTCCCCGACAACCCGGGCAACGGCGGACGGCCCGAGCTGCCGCCCCACCGGGAGAACGCCCACAAGTACACGGACGCCGAGAAGCGGCAGATCATGGAGTACCAGGTCCACCGGGCGAACGACCCGACGGACCCCTACTTCAAGAAGTACTACAACAAGCTCGGCTACCGCCTGCGCGCCGACGTCCCGGACCACACCGGCCTGGTACCGCCGCAGCTCGTGGAAACCGCTCCCGACGTCTGGGTGCCGAAGTCGGACATTCCGCCGCCGGTGCCGCCGGACTACCTGGGCAAGGCTAAGTCCGTCGACCACAAGGACGTCCTCGTCACCAAGGAAATGCGGAACTCCCTCGACCAGGCCGCGAAGGACCGTCACGACGCCATCACCGCCGACAAGGGGCCCCACGACGCCTACGGCGAGGCCAAGAAGGCGCACAAGCTCCACAACACGGCGGAAACCCAGGCTGCCCTCGACGCGGCCAGGGCAGAGCACGCGCCGCTCCACGAAGCCCTTTCCAAGAAGAGCGAGGCGTACGGCGAGGCCATAGCCAGGGAACACGCGATACCGAAGGAGTTCCCCGGCGCCAAGGAAGAAACGCTGCACGGCCCGGCCAACGGGAACGACCAGTTCGACCAGGTCTACAAGCACGGTGACCGGTACGTCGTGGTCGAGGCGAAGAGCCACGTCACCACGGACCTGGGCGAACGCCGGATCGGCGGTAAGCGTGTCTCGCAGGGAACCCGCGAGTACTTCGAGGACATCCTCAAGCAAATGAAGAAGCGCGGAAGGGACATCGACAGCGAAAGGGACCTGTACAAAGCCCTCAAGGCGGCGCTGGACGCGGATCCCCCGCGGATCGACTACGTCGTCGTCAAGGGAGCCGATAACACGGGCACTTACGCCGGATACACTCTTCGCCGTTTCGACCTCACCAAATAACAGGAGAAGCGATGACCGTCTTCGTGGCCGGCCATTCGAGGCCGCGGCCGACCAGCGCGGCCTGGGTCGATGGGCTCACCGAGGATCTGATCGAGGACCTCAAGGACCTCTCTTCATCACCCCGGAAGCTCAAGTCGGCGTGGAAGGACGGCACCTTCAACGTCAACGCCCGGTTCGGGGTCGACCCGCAGGCCGCCGAGCTGGGCACGTGGGAGGCCGTCGTCGACGCGGCTCAGCTGGGATCCGCGTTGTTCCGCACGGCGGCGATGACCGAGGGAACCACCGAGGTGCGGATCCACCACGCGATGCGCACCCTGCCGGCATCCGGCCCCTCGTGGGACGCGAACGCGGAGGCATGGATCGAGGCGTTCTGGTACGCGATCATCACGCGCGACCAGCCGAAGATGACCGAGCTGTGCGAGCTCCCGATCGACGTGCTGCGCGCCTCGGGCGCCGACCACGACGACTACCTCTACCACTGGGTCGCCACCCTCCAGGCCTACTGGCTCAAGCGCCCCGAACTGGTCCCGGAACTGACCCTGACCTTCCAACGCTCGCACCCCGACGTCGCCGTCATCGCCGGACGCGACTACATCCAGCAGGTCGCCTACCCCCCGATCAACCTCTTCTACAAGTTCCTCCGCCAGGACGAAGAAGGCTTCCACACCACGCTCCTGGAAGCCCTGGAACTCCACAAGCGGTACTGGACCGCCACCCCCGAACGCGCCAACGACATCGACGGCCTCGTACCGATCGGCGTCCTCGCCGTGACCTGCCTCGCCTACGACGGCGGCATCCCCGTCAACGTCGAGTCCCCGTACCTGCCCGAGCACCTCCTCAAGCGCTCCTGGGTCGGCGAGTTCGAGGTCTGATGGCCCCCAGAGTGAGCGTCCAGGAATGGCACGACGGGGGCTCCCGGAACGTCCGCGGCATCGCGGACATGCTGGGAGTGCCCGCCGAGGCGTACGAAGCCGAGCCGTACGCCCTGATCCCGGCCCTCCAGGACTACGTGGACCGGGCTCCGCTCGACGAGTTCGAACAGTCGGACTGGATCACGCTCCACTCCGACCTGGTGTCGTACCTCGCGGACGTGATGATCCGGCGACACGGCGCCGCCTGGCGGATCGAGGACGACCCCGACGGTCCGGTCGGGTACCGGTACGTACTCGAAGCGCTCGGCCAGGACGGCAACGTCCATCGCCTGGATCCCTACGCCGTGATCATGGGCGAGTTCCGCGAACCGCCCCTTGAGATCGTCAGAATGCTCGCCACTGCCGAATACCATCTGCACCTCTGCCCTGAATGGCTGCGCGAGGAGCAGGAGGAGGCCACGTGACCGGAGCGCCCACGCCGACGCTCACCGAGGTGACGGCCGAGCTGGCCGGCCTCGAAGACCCGAAGATCCGCGCCGTGAACGCGCGCCACGGCGACGACCACGCCGTGAACCTCACCAAGCTGCGTGCCGTCGCCAAACGCCTCAAGACGCAGCAGGACCTCGCCCGCGAGCTCTGGGCCACCGGCAACAGCGACGCCCGTCTCCTCGCGCTCCTGATCTGCCGCCCCAAGGCGTACGACCGCGCCGAGCTGGACACCATGCTGCGCGGGGCCCGCACCCCCAAGGTGCAGGACTGGCTCGTCGGCTACGTCGTGAAGAAGAGCCCGCACGCCGAGGAGCTGCGCCTGGCCTGGTTCGCCGACCCGGATCCGGTGGTCGCGAGCGCCGGCTGGGCGCTGACGACGGACCGGGTGGCGAAGAACCCCGAGGGACTCGACCTCCCGGGCCTCCTGGACCTCATCGAGGCCGAGATGAAGGACGCCCCGGACCGGCTCCAGTGGGCGATGAACCACTGCCTCGCCCAGATCGGCATCGAGCACCCCGCCCTCCGCGCCCGCGCGATCGCCATCGGCGAGCGCCTGGAGGTCCTGAAGGACTACCCGACCTCCCCGGGCTGCACCTCCCCCTTCGCCCCCGTATGGATCGGCGAGATGGTCCGCCGGGCCTCAGCCCCCTAGCGACTCCAGGATCCGTACGAACGGCCGCCGCAACGCCACCGCGACGGGCCTGGAATCCGTACGGCTGTACTCGCCCAGGGCCGCGCGGGCGGCCGCCACCGCCGGACCCGTACCGGCGCCACCCAGGCCGTCCTCGACGGCCCGCGCCACGAGCGACGCGAGCTCTGCCAGCGGCGCCCGCGCCAGGTCCGGGCGCAGCTCCTCCCGGCCCGTGAACACCGCCACCTCCCCGGCCAGCACCACCACCTCCCCGGCGACCCGGTCGGCGGCGGCGATCCCGCGCGCCAGGACCCGTACGTCCTCCCGGTGCCGGCGCCGCAACGGGTTGAACCGCATGCCCTTCTCGGCCTCACGCGCCCGTCCGGCGCCCTCGTGGACGGCGTCGGCATGGGCCCGGACCAGGGCGAGGTTGTCCCGCGCGGCACCCGGCTCCCCGCCCAGCACGGCGGCGGTGCCGGTCAGGGACCGGGTCAGCCGCACCCGGCAGTCCTCGGCGATGCCGGCCAGCGTCCGGTACGGGTCGGGCGGCCACAACAGCGGCGCGAGCCCGACCGTCACCACCGCGCCGGCCACCGTCTCCCACACCCGGTGCCAGGCGTACGCGTCCGGCGAGGTACTGGCGAACACCAGCAGCGAGGACGCCGCGACCTGGATGTTCAGCCCGCCCGAGGCCCGCAGGAGCATCCCGACCCCGAGCCCCAGCGCCACCACCACCGCCAGCGCGGCGGTCGAGGGCCGCAGCAGGTTCACCACCGCGATCCCGATCAGCACCCCCGCCACCACCCCCAGCGACCGCTGCACCGAAGCCCCGAGCGCGGTCACCGGATCCCCCCGCAGCGCCACGAGCGGCACGACGGCCGCGTACACGGGCGGCTGATCGGCCCCGAGCCACAACGCCACCTGCCATGCGACGACGACGGTCACCAGGATCCGCGCAGCCGCGGGCCCATCGCTCCGCAGGACCCCGCCCAGCCCGGAGCCCCACTCGCGCACACCGCCCAAAGAAGCCCCCTGACCCATGACCGACCCAAAGGCCCCCAGCCTCCGCCGCCCCTCCACCCCTCCCCCACCATTGGGCCGAACGCGGCATGTCCGCATCCGGTCAACACCAGCGCATTCGGGACGCCGGCGCTACTCGCCCTGGGGTGACACCCCCGCCCCCGCCGCGTACGCCGCCAGGCCCTCCGACCCCGTCGCGCCCGCCCAGGCCACGTAGCCGTCCGGGCGGATGAGGAACACGCCGTCGCCGTACGCCTCGTACGCGGGGATGTGGATGGGGCGAGCCCCCGGGAGGCTGGGCTCCGGGGCCGCGCCCACCGTCAGCAGGGTCCAGTGCGGGCCGCGGAAGGCGTCGAAGAGGCGGGTGCCGCCCCGGTGGCCGTCCGGGGCCCGGTCGCCGGCGCGGAGGGCGTCCGCCGGGAGGCCGGGGCGGGTTTCCACCGCCAGGGAGGAGTCCCGGTAGCCGAGGCCGAGCTGGCGGGTGGCCGCGCCGCGGCGGGCCTCGCCGCGGTGGATGCGGGTCGACAGGCCGAGCATCTCGGCGGCGACCGGGAGGCGTTCCTCCTCGTACGTGGCGAGGAGGGTGTCCGGGGCCGACCCGCGCAGCACGGCCGCCAGCTTCCAGCCCAGGTTGTACGCGTCCTGCACGCTGGTGTTGAGCCCCTGCCCGCCCGCCGGCGAGTGGACGTGCGCCGCGTCGCCGACGAGGAAGATCCGCCCCTCCCGGAACCGGTCGGCCACCGCCGCGCGCGGCCGGAAGTCCGATGCCCAGCGGACTTCGGTGACGGCGTCCGCGGAGATGTGCGTACGGGCGGCGATCAGGGTGCGGATCGCGGAAGGGGAGAGGTCCACGGGGCCCTCGGACTGCGGGAGTCCGGCCGTCACCTGGAAGTCCTCCGTGCCGGCCAGCGGGCAGATCGCGAGGAAGCCCGCGCCCTCGGCCGGCGGGAAGACGTGCCAGTGGTCGCGGTCGAGGCCGGTGATGCGTACGTCGGCCACCAGCATCGGCGTCGGGTCGACGGTCTCCCCCGTCATGCCGATGCCGAGCGCCCTCCGCACCGTGGAGCGCCCGCCGTCGGCGGCGACCGCGTACCGCGCCCGAACGGGGGCGCCGGAGGCGAACTCGGCGGTCACCCCCTCCGCGTCCTGCGCGATGCCGACCAGCTCCCGGCCGAAGGCGACCCCGCCGCCCAGTTCCGCCAGCCGCGCCAGCAGGATCTCCTGGGTGCGCCACTGCGGGACCATCCACGGCTCGGCGTACGGGGCGTCCTCGCCGGCCTGCCCGGTCTCGTCGGCGTCGAGGATCGCGTGCTCGCCGACCCGCTTCCCGTCCTGCCAGATCATCCCGACCGGATACGGGCCGCCCACCGCGCGGACCGCGTCGTACACGCCGAGGTCGTCGAAGACCTCCAGCGTGCGTGGCTGGACGCCCTTGCCGCGCGAGCCGGGGAAGAGGCCGGCGGAGCGTTCCGCGACAACCGCGCGCACGCCGCGCCGGGCGAGGTCCACAGCGAGTGCGAGGCCGGCCGGACCCGCGCCGACGATCAGTACGTCCACGTTCATCCCACTTCTCCTTAACGCTGTTAAGCAGCTGGCTCCACGAGGGTGCACTTAACGCTGTTAAGCTGTCAAGCGTGGCTACCCGCAGAACCCCCAAGCTGGACAAGAAGCAGGCCGTCGACACCTCCCTCCGCCTGCTGAACGAGCTCGGCCTCGACGGGCTCAGCCTGCGCGCCATCGCCAAGGAGCTCGACGTCCAGGCACCCGCCCTGTACTGGCACTTCAAGAACAAGCAGGAGCTCCTCGACGAGATGGCGACGGAGATGTACCGCCGGATGACCGCCGACGCCGCGCTCCCGCCGGACCTCCCCTGGCAGGACCGCCTCCTCGCCGCCAACCGCGCCCTGCGCGCCGCCCTGCTCCGCTACCGCGACGGCGCGAAGGTCTTCAGCGGCTCCCGCTTCACCGGCACCGAGCACGCGACCCAGATGGAGGAGCACCTGCGCGCCCTCACCGGCGCCGGCTTCACGCTCCACCAAGCCGTCCGCGCCACCACCACCGCGTACTTCTTCACCCTCGGCTTCGTCACCGAGGAACAGGGCGTCGAACCGCTCCCCGGCGAACGACGCGAGGGCTACGACGTCGCCGAACGCGCCGAGCGCCTCGCCGAGTTCCCCCTGTCCGCCGAGGCCGGAGCCGACCTCTTCCAGGACTACGACCAGGGCTTCGAGGAAGGCCTGCGGCTCGTGATCGCCGGCATCGAAGCCCGGTACACCGGCCACGGAGCCGCCTGGTGACCGGACGCGCCTACGGCTTCCTCGTCGCCGCCCGACCCGACCCGGCCGCCCTCGGCCCGATACTCGACGCCGTCTTCGCCATGGGCGAGGGCGCCGTCGAGGTCGGGCTCGACGGGGAGTACGACGGCTGGCGGTGGGACACCCCGGTCCAGTGCGCGATCCTGTGGTTCGAGCCGTTGAACATCTCCTGCCAGCTCAACGTGTACGCCGGCCCGGCCGTCCCCGGTCCGCCGTCCGCCGAGACCGTCGCGCGGGCCCTGGCCCGGGGCTTGGGCACGGCCGTACTGATCGACCACGCGACCCTGCCGTGGATCTACCACGCCTTCACTCCCGGCGGCGGGTCCACCTACGCCAGCGTCGACGACCTGGACGGCGACGACCTCCCCGCGCTCCGCGTCACCGCCACCCAGGCCGGCGTGGCGGCATTCCCCGACGCCTCCGTACGCGGGCTGCCCGAGCTGGTCCGGACCGTGCCCTTCGCGCCCCCGGGCACCGACCCCCGCCTGTGGGCCTGGACCGACCTGATCGGCCGCATGGAAGCCGGGTGGCAGCCGCTGCGCTGGTACGGGGCCGACATGTACGCGGAGGACCTGGACGCCCGGGACACCCTGAGCGGCAGCGACCTGGAGGGCGATCCCCGCCTCGAAGCCCTCGACGCCCGCTTCCGGGCCGTCACCGTCGACGACGGCGGCCAGGAGCTCGGCGCCGACCCGGCGACCGCACCCTGGTACCGGCTGCGGCGGCCGTCCGTACTGCCGTGGCGGGTGCTGCTGCCCGCCGACCCGGAGGCGGCGGGCTGGCTCTGGAAGTGGGTCGAGGACGGCGCCGAGGGCAAGCCCGGCGGGACCGACATGACCGACCTCGACCTCGGCGGCGCCGACCTGACCCGGGCCGACTTCTCCTCGTCCCTGTTCTGCGGCACCGGGCTGACCGGCACCCGCCTGGTCGGCACCTGCTTCCACCGCACCCACCTCCAGGGCGCCGACCTGTCCGGCGCCGACGCCACCGGCGCCTGCTTCGTACGGGCCGAACTCGACGGCGCCGACCTCCGCGGCACCGTCCTCGACGGCGCCGACCTCGTACGCGCCGAGCTGTACGGGGCCGACGCGCGCGGCGCGAGCCTGCGCGGCGCCCGCATCCTCGGGGCGGGCCTGCACGCCACCGACCTGCGCGGGGCCGACCTCAGCGGCGCGGTGCTCCGGGAGAACGGCTTCAAGGTGACACTGGACGACGCCACCCGCGTGGCGGGCCTGACCGGCACCGTGTTCGGCCCGGCGGAACACGTGGCGGCCGACGGCACCCGCACCGCCCTCGCCGGCACCGACCTGGAGGACTGGATCCGGGCACGCGGAGGCGACGTACGGGTGATCCCCCCGCGGGGCCGGCCCTGACTCAGGTGGTCGCGGATCAGCGCGAGCACCGGCTCCGGGGTGGAGGCGTCCAGGTCGAGGGCGAGTTCGAGAGCCTAGAGGTCGGCCACGGGCCGAGCCTACGCAGCGGCGGGACCTGCGGGTGGCGGCGTGCGGTCGTGCACGCCCCGAGCGCGGCACGGCAGCCGCCACCCCACGACCCGCACTCGTCAAGGCACAGGACCCTTGGCGTCCCCTCGCGACGAATCGCTCACCACCAGGGTGATCAACGGGTGACGAACCGTCAACACCTCGTTAGAGGTACACGCGCGGTTCCCGCATAAGCCCACAGGTTTTCGGGGCCTGCTCTGGAGCCTCCGACACGCCGCCCGCCGCGCGGTCGATCTCGCACCAGATGCGTTTGCCCGCGCCCTCGCGCTGCCAGCCCCACCGGTCCGCGAGACCGTCCACCAGCTCCAGCCCGCGCCCGCCGGTGTCGTCCCCGCCGGCCTGCCGGCGGGCCGGGGCGCGGTCGCTCGCGTCGGCCACCTCCACGCGCACCCCCGGCCCCCCGAACAGCATCCGCAGCACGGCCGGACAGCCCGTGTGCACGACCGCGTTCGTGACCAGCTCGGAGATCAGCAGGATCAGCGTCTCGGCGAGCGGTTCGTCGTCCCCCATCCCCGAGCCCGCCAGCCGGGACCGCGCCCACCGGCGCGCACGGCCGACCTCGGCGGGGTCGGGTCCTACCTCAAGCTGTACCTGAAGCACCTGCACCGCTCACACCATCCGAACCGGCGGACACTTCGCCTCGCGACAGGATGGGATCACCGACTGTGATCCCCGTGCCGAGCAGCATGGTTGACATACAGTCACCACAACAAGCGCTTCGGGCATATTCCAGCGCGAAGGAGTAGGCGTGGTGCATACTGTGCGACGCTCACGCCGCTCAACCGCTCGCATCGTGGGAGCGTATCGCGGTACGCCCCCGCCTCCGGGCCGCATCGTGGCGGGCGAAGGACACAAACCGATATCAACTCTCCGTAATCGGACATGCGTCCCGCGCCGTCCCCGCCGTGCCCCTCCCGCGCCCTCCCGTAACACCCCGCTACGGCGCCGACGACTCCGCCAGCAGCGCCTCCGCGAGCAGTTCCTCCGCCCCCTCCGCCGTGCGCCACTGCTCCGCCCGCACCCAGGCGCGCTTCAAGTGCAGGTGGACGTCCGCCTCCCACGTGAAGCCCATCCCGCCGTGCACCTGGAGGCAGTCCCGCGCCCCGCGGACCGCCGCCCCGTCCGCGAGCAGCTTGGCGGCGGCGATCTCGGCGGGGTCACCGGTCACCGCCGCCGCGTACACCGCGGTACGCGCCACCTCGGCCCGCACCAGCATCCGCGAGCACAGGTGCTTGACGGCCTGGAAGCCCCCGATGGGCTGCCCGAACTGCTCGCGCTCCCCCGCGTACCGCACCGCCAGCTCGACCGTCCGCAGCGCGCTCCCGACCTGGAGCGCCGCCGTCAGCAGCGCCCCCTCGTCCCGGTATCCGGGAGGGACCGGCTCCCCGGAGGCCCGCCACAGCGGCGTCAGCGGGTCCGCCGAGCGCACCGGCACCCCGGCCGGGACCTCCGGCATCCCCAGCACGGCGTCCGCCTCCCCCAGGTGGGCCACCAGCGGCCCGTCCAGGTCGAAGGCCGTCACCACCGCCGAGCCCGAAGCCGCCCCCGGGACCGCTCCGGCGGCCAGGTGGGTGGCCACCAGCGGCCCGGGCAGCAGCACCCGCCCGGCCTCCTCGAAGACGAGCACCGCCTCCGGCAGGCCGAGGCCCACCCCGCCCTCGGACTCCGGCAGCCGGAGGGAGAAGAAGCCCGCCTCGCCGAGCTCCCGCCAGACGGCGCGGTCCACCGCCACGCCCCCGTCGACGGCGGACCGCAGCGCCTCGCGCCCGTACCGCCCGGCGAGGAGGTCCCGGACGCCCGCCCGCACGTCCCGCTGGTCCTGCGTCAGCCGGAAGTCCACGACCGCTCACCGTCCCTTCGGGAGGCCGAGGATCCGCTCGGCCACGATGTTGTGCTGGATCTGGGAGGTGCCCGCCGCGATGGTGTACGACAGCGAGGAGAGCCGCTCCGCGGTCCACTCCTCCTCCAGGGACAGGGACTCCGCGCCCAGGACCGCCGCGGCCGCCTCGTAGAGCTCCTGCCGCGCGTGCGAGTACGCCAGCTTGAAGACGCTGCCGCCCGCGCCCGGGACGCCGCCCGAGACCTGTGACTCGCTGACGTTCCACTGCGTCAGCCTCCACAGGGCCCCGAACTCCCCGTGGAGCCGGCCCAGCCGCCGCCGCAGCGCCGGGTCGTCCCAGCGGCCGTTCCGCTTCGCGGCCCGGGCCAGCGCGCCCAGGGTCCGCCGGCAGGCGACGACCTCGCCGACGAAGGCGGTGCCGCGCTCGAAGGACAGGGTCACCATCGTGACCCGCCAGCCGTCGTTCTCGGCGCCTACCCGGTTGGCGACGGGCACCCGGACCTCGTCCAGGAACACCTCCGCGAACTCGGCCGACCCGGCCAGCGTGCGCAGCGGCCGGACCGTGACGCCGGGCGCGTCCATCGGCATCGCCAGCCAGGTGATCCCGCGGTGCTTGGGCGCCGCCGGGTCGGTGCGCACCAACAGCTCGCACCAGTCGGCGACCTCGGCGTGCGAGGTCCAGATCTTGGAGCCGGTGACCACGTACTCGTCCCCGTCGCGCACCGCCCGCGTGCGCAGGGAGGCCAGGTCGGAGCCGGCGCCGGGCTCGCTGAAGCCCTGGCACCACACCTCCTCCCCGCGCAGTACGGGCGGCAGCCAGCGCGCCCGCTGCCCGGCGGTGCCCTCGGCGGCGATGGTCGGTCCCGCGTGCAGCAGGCCGACGAAGTTCGCGCCGACGTACGGGGCGCCGGCCCGCTCGGTCTCCTCCAGGAAGATCAGGTGCTGGGTCGGGGTGGCGCCGCGGCCGCCGGCGTCGACGGGCCAGTGCAGGCCCGCGTACCCGGCGGCGTACAGCCTGCGCTGCCAGCCCAGGTCGTACGCGCGCCGGCCGGGCCAGTCGTCGGGCGAGGGCTTGGCGGGCAGCTCGGGCAGCACCTTCCCGAGCCATTCGCGCAGCCGGGCCCGGAAGTCCTGCTCCTCCTCGGTGTGGGAGAGGTCCATGTCAGACCAGGTCCAGGCCGAGCATGCGGATGGCGTTGCCGCGCATCAGCTTGTGGACCGTCTCCTCGTCGAGGCCCTTGACGTGGTCGAGGGCGACCTCCTTGGTGTGCGGGAAGGTGGAGTCAACGTGCGGGTAGTCGGTCTCGAAGGTGGCGTTGTCGCGGCCGACGACGTCCAGCGAGGCGATGCCGTGCTTGTCGCGGAAGAAGCAGCAGAAGATCTGCCGGTAGTAGTACGTGGACGGCGGCTCGGGGATCAGGTCGCGGACCCCGCCCCAGGCGCGGTGCTCCTGCCAGACGTCGTCGGCGCGCTCCAGGGCGTACGGGATCCAGCCCATCTGGCCCTCGCTGTAGGCGAGCTTCAGCGTCGGGAACTTCACCAGCACCCCGCTGAACAGGAAGTCCATCATCGAGGCCATGGCGTTGTTGAAGCTCAGGGAGGCCTGGACGGCGGGCGGGGCGTCGGGGGAGGCGGCGGGCATCTGGGAGGAGGACCCGATGTGCATGTTGACGACCGTGCCGGTCTCCTGGCAGACGGCGAAGAAGGGGTCCCAGTACCCGGAGTGGATGGACGGCAGCCCGAGGTGGGTGGGGATCTCGGAGAAGGTGACCGCCCGGACCCCGCGGGCGGCGTTGCGGCGGATCTCGGCGACGGCGAGGTCGATGTCCCAGAGCGGGATGATGCACAGCGGGATCAGCCGGCCGCCGCTGTCGCCGCACCACTCCTCGACCATCCAGTCGTTGTAGGCGCGCACGCAGGCGAGCGCCACTTCCTTGTCGTGGGCCTCGGCGAAGGTCTGCCCGCAGAAGCGCGGGAAGGTCGGGAAGCACAGGGAGGCCTCGACGTGGTTGAGGTCCATGTCGAGGAGCCGTGCCTTGGGGTCCCAGCAGCCGCGGCGCATCTCCTCGCGGGTGATGCCCTCCAGGGTCATGTCGTCGCGGTCGAAGCCGACGGCGGCGATGTTGCGCTTGTACGGGAACTTCAGGTCCTCGTAGATCCACCAGTCGGTCGGCGGGCCGTCGGGGTCCATGGAGATCACGTACTTGCCGCCGGTGTACTCCAGCTCCCCGATCCCGGCGGTGAGGGCCTTCGGGCCGCGGTCGCGGTACTTCGCGGGCAGCCACACGTCGAAGAGGTGGGCGGGCTCGATCACGTGGTCGTCGACGCTGATGATCCGAGGCAGTTCCAGTGCCATGCGCTCGCGCTCCTTCTCCCCAATCTGATGAACCGTCAGAAACAAGCTAGCCCCGCCACCCCTGGACCGACAAGCGCCGGAGCCCTACGCTCTGCCCTTGATCTGACTAACCGTCAGCTGGCGACCCGGCCGGCGCGCCCAGGGGAGGTCCGCGATGACGACCACGGAATCGGCCGCGGCGATGGAAGCAGCGACGGCGACAGCGACAGCGACGGAAACAGGAACGGCGGACGACGCCACGGCCACCGCCACGGAACTCGGCCGGTCCGCGACCCTGTGGGAGCTGATCGCCCGCCGCGCCGCCCTCACCCCCGCCGCGACCGTCCTCATCGAGGCCGCCGAGCAGCCCTCCACCGAGCAGGGCGCCGCCGACCGCACCCTCACCTTCGGCGCCCTGCGCGACCGCGCCGAACGCGTCGCCGCGGGCCTCTACGGCATGGGCGTACGCCCCGGCACCGTGGTCGCCTGGCAGCTCCCGACCCGCATCGAGACCGTCCTGCTGTCGGCCGCCCTCGCCCGCCTCGGCGCCGTCCAGTCCCCCGTGATCCCCTTCTACCGCGACCGCGAGGTCGGCTTCGCGCTGCGCGAGTCCAAGGCCGAGTTCTTCGCCGTACCCGGCTACTGGCGCGGCTTCGACCACACCACCATGGCCCACCGGCTCGGCGCCCGCGGGGTCTTCGAGGCGTACGCGAACCTCCCCGACGGCGACCCGGCCGTACTCCCCCCGCCGCCCGCCGACGGCACCTCCGTGCGCTGGATCTACTGGACCTCCGGCACCACCTCCGACCCCAAGGGCGTCCTGCACACCGACCGCTCCCTCATCGCCGGCGGCTCCTGCCTCGCCCACGCCCTGCGCCTGACCCCGGCCGACATCGGCTCGATGGCCTTCCCGTACGCGCACATAGCCGGGCCCGACTACACGGTGATGCTGCTGCTGTACGGGTTCCCGGCGGTGCTCTTCGAGAAGTTCGCGATGCCGGACGCGCTCGCGGGCTACCGCCGCCACGGGGTCACCATCGCCGGCGGCTCCACCGCCTTCTACTCCATGTTCCTCGCCGAGCAGCGCAAGGACCCCTCGGCGAAGCTCCTCCCGAGCCTGCGGCTGCTCGCGGGCGGCGGCGCCCCCAAGCCCCCGGAGATCTACCACGCGGTGGTGCGCGAGCTGGGGTGCCAGCTCACCCACGGGTACGGCATGACCGAAGTCCCGATGATCACCATGGGGTCCCCCGACGACACCCCGGAGAACCTCGCCACCACCGAGGGCCGCCCCCCGCGGGGCATGTCCATCCGCATCACCGCCCCCGACGGCACCCCCCTGCCCGCCGGCACCGACGGCGAGGTCCGGCTGCGCGGCGAGGCCGTCTGCCAGGGCTACCTGGGGGGCTCCGCGGAGGCCTTCGACGCCGACGGCTACCTGATCACCGGCGACCTCGGACACCTCACCGCGTCCGGCCACCTGGTCCTCACCGGACGCAGCAAGGACGTGATCATCCGCAAGGGCGAGAACATCTCGGCGAAGGAGGTCGAGGACCTCCTCCACCAGCTCCCCGGCGTCGCCGACGCCGCCGTCATCGGCCTGCCCGACGAGGAGCGCGGCGAACGCGTCTGCGCCGTCGTCGAGCAGCCGCCCGGCGCCGCCCCCCTCACCCTGCCCCAGGTCACCGCGTACCTGCGCTCGCAGGGACTCTCCCCCCACAAGCTGCCCGAGCAGCTGGAACTCGTCGACGCGCTGCCCCGCAACGACGCCCTGCGCAAGGTGCTCAAGTACCGGCTGCGCGAGCGCTACAGCTGAACCCGAGCCGGGCGCGACCCGGCTCCGAGCGACGGCTGGCACCAAGGTGACAGGCCCCTTGGTGCCGGTCCGGAAGCCTTCCACGGGGGTTCCGGGCCCAGCAGGATGGTGCTCACCGGAACGGCGGCGGGAACGAAACCCGAAGCCGGGGCCACCGGGGCGAAACCGCCCCCGGAAGCCCGGAAAACCGCCTTCCGGATCCACCCGAACCAGTCGTCAGCCAGGGGGCACCGCCATGTCGAGAACCGCTCAGCTCACCGCGCTCCGCACCATCGCGCCCCGCAACACCGCGGACCGCTGCATCGGGTGGGACTGAGCGGCATGCTCCTCGTCCGACTGCCCCTCGTCAGCCACACCGGGGCACCGGGTACGGAGAGCGGGGCGAGCCTCCTCCAGGACGCCCTCTGGGCCCACGCCGGCCCACAGCACGCCCTCGAACACGTACGGGTGCGCCCCGTCCCGGAGGGGATGAGCGTGGCCCTGTTCGTCCGGGCCGAGAACGACGCCCAGGCCCGTGACAAGGCCCGCGCGCTCCTCGCCGCCGTCCTCGGGACGGGCACGGCCCGGCACTACTCGCTGGGCCCCCTGATCGCCAACTGACCTACCGCACACCCCCGCACCACCCCCGCCGCACCTTCGCGGCGCCTTCTACCGCCCACCGTCCGCCCGGTTCCCACGACCGCTGTTCCTGCAGGGCAGCCGTCCCACCGGCACCACGGTGCGCGCCCCACGCCTTCCGGCCTCGACCAGGCCTGCCCGCGGCACACGCCCGCGGGCCACCACACCCGAAACTTCCCGGCCCTGCCGCCCCGGGCCGCCATGTCCTCTTGGAGACACCACCATGACCGCGCGCCGCTCCTCCCGCATGCTCACCATCGCCCTCACCTCCTTCGTCGCCGCCCCGATGCTGGCCCTCGCCCTGCCCGCGGCCTCGGCGCAGGCCGAGTCCCAGGCGGTCGCCACGATCGCCCGTGCCCAGGTCGGCAACACCTGCGGCGACTACAACTGCCAGTACCCCGGCGCCTGGTGCGCGGAGTTCACCAAGTGGGTGTGGAACAAGGCCGGCGCGAACACCTCCGGCATCAGCCCGGCGGCCGTCAGCATCTACCAGTACGGCAAGAACAAGGGGACGCTGCACGGCACCCCGCAGGTCGGTGACGCGGTCCTCTACGACAGGGACGGCAACCTCAACGACGGCGAGGCCGACCACGTCAACATCGTCGTCGCGGTCGACGGGGACGACATCCAGACGGTCGGCGGCAACGAGAGCGGCGGCGTGCGCTTCCGCTCCTGGTTCAACTGGAAGACCAACTCCAGCCCGGTGGGCGCCGGCCGGGCCCTCGCCTTCGTCGGCCCGGCGGGCCTGGCCGAGACCCCCTCGACCCCGGTGAGCAAGGCCGGCGACCTCTTCCACGCCACCCGTCTCGTCGACGGCAGCTGGGAGGGCTTCGCCCCGCTGAACGGCTTCGGCGGCGCGGCGTTCTTCAACGCCTCGCAGGAGTCCATCGCCGCCACCCCGGACGGCTCCACGCAGACCCTGGCCACCGGCAACGACGGCAAGCTCTACCACACCGCCCGCTACGCGGACCGCACCTGGACCGGCTGGTCCCCGCTCTCCGGCTACGACGGCGCCGCCGACTTCGCGGCCAAGGACCAGTCCATGACGGGCATGTCCAACGGTGACGCCAACGTCATGGCCATCGGCAACGACGGGAAGATCTACCAGAACACCCGCTTCAAGAGCGGTACGTGGGCGGGCTGGTCCCCGGTCGGTTCGTGGCAGGCGAAGAAGATCGCGGTCGCCGGCCTTCCCGACGGCTCCACCCAGACCCTGATCGTCGGCAACGACGGCAACGTCTACCACGCCATCCGCGCCGTCGACGGCACCTGGACCGGCTGGAACGCCCTCCCCGGCACCGGCACCGCCACCACCTTCCAGGCCGGCAACATCGCCATCGCCGGCCTCCCCAACGGCGACACCCAGATGCTCGCCACCGGCAACGACGGCCTCGTCTACCACAACATCCGCTTCGCCGACGGCACCCTCCAGGGCTGGGCCAAGGTCGACGGATACGGCGGCGCCCCCGGCTTCGCCGCCACCAGCCTCGCCATCACCGGAATGCCCAGCGGCGACACCCAGATGCTCGCCGTCGGCAACGACGGCAAGGCCTACCACGCCGCCCGCTACGCCGGCGGCAACTGGCAGGGCTGGTGGGCCACCGGCATGGGCGCCCAGAAGGTCGCCATCGCCGGCCTCGGCGACGGCAGCGCCCAGATGCTCGCCACCCGCAACTGAGCACCCGGGCCGGCCCACCACGCCCGGTGGGCCGGCCCCGCCCCGCGCCGCCCTTCCCGCCACGCCAGAGAGAGACCCCAGCGATGTCCCGTACCGCCGCCCGCCGCCCCCGCCTCGCCGTCATCACCGCCACCGCACTCGCAGCCGTCGCCCTGTCAACCATCGGAGCCGGCTCCGCGCAGGCCGCCTCGGTCACCACCTGGGACAAGGTGGCGCAGTGCGAGAGCACCAACAACTGGAGCATCAACACCGGAAACGGCTACTACGGCGGTCTCCAGATCCTGAAGAGCACCTGGGACTCCTTCGGCGGCAGGGCCTACGCGGCCTACCCCCACCAGGCCACCAAGAAGCAGCAGATCCTGATAGCCGAGAAGATCCTCGCCGGCCAGGGCGCCGGCGCCTGGGGCAGCTGCGGTGCGGCCGCCGGGCTGGCCTACGACCACGCGGACCCGTACCCGGGCGACACCACCCCGCCCGCCCCGGTGAGCAAGGCCGGCGACCTCTACCACGCCACCCGTCTCGTCGACGGCAGCTGGCAGAGCTTCCAGGCGCTGAACGGCTTCGACGGCGCGGCGTTCTTCAACGCCTCGCAGGAGTCCATCGCCGCCACCCCGGACGGCTCCACGCAGACCCTGGCCACCGGCAACGACGGGAACCTGTACCACACCGCCCGCTACGGCAACGGCCAGTGGACCGGCTGGGCGGCCCTGCCCGGCGTCGGCGGTGCGGCGAACTTCGCCGCGAAGGACCAGGCCATGGCCGGCATGGGCAACGGCGACGCCAACGTCATGGCCATCGGCAACGACGGGAAGATCTACCAGAACACCCGCTTCAAGAGCGGTACGTGGGCGGGCTGGACGGGCGTCGGCTCCTGGCAGGCCAAGAAGATCGCCACCGCCGGTCTCCCCGACGGCTCGACGCAGACCCTGATCGTCGGCAACGACGGGAACCTCTACCACGCCATCCGCGCCGTCGACGGCACCTGGACCGGCTGGAACGCCGTCGCCGGCGTCGGCTCCGCCACCACCTTCCAGGCCGGCAGCATCGCCATCGCCGGCCTCCCCAACGGCGACACCCAGATGCTCGCCACCGGCAACGACGGCCTCGTCTACCACAACGTCCGGACTGCGACGGGCACTTGGCAGGGCTGGGCCAAGGTCGACGGATACGGCGGCGCCCCCGGCTTCGCCGCCACCAGCCTCGCCATCACCGGAATGCCCAGCGGCGACACCCAGATGCTCGCCGTCGGCAACGACGGCAAGGCCTACCACGCCGCCCGCTACGCCGGCGGCAACTGGCAGGGCTGGTGGGCCACCGGCATGGGCGCCCAGAAGGTCGCCATCGCCGGCCTCGGCGACGGCAGCGCCCAGATGCTCGCCACCCGCAACTGATCCCCACCACCCCGTACGCGGCTCCGGACCACCGGAGCCGCGTACGCGCGTGTTCCCGAAGCCGCTACAGCCGGCTCAGCGAGGCCGCGGCGAAGAGCACGTCCCGGATCGCCTCCCGGTCGCCGGTCTGGCCGACCGCGGCCTCCTCAGGGGAGATGTGCCCGGCAGCGAGCTGGCAGAACTCCAGCCCGTCCAGGGCGACTTCCGCCACCGTGTGCTCCGGCGAGGGCTTCGCCGCCGGGGAGTCCAGGGCGATGTCCCAGGAACCCCCGCCCGCGCCCTCGATCTCCAGGTGCAGGGTCCGCCCCGGAGCGCCCGCCGCGACCAGGCCGCGGGCCGGCGCCGCCAGTCCCGAGCGGCGACGGCCCGCCAGGGCGCCGGGCAGCAGCCGGGCCGCGAGGTCGATCATCCGGTGCAGGTGCGGCCCCGAGGGCGGCTCGTACGGGTAGTCCACCGCCTCCGCGATGTCCCAGGCGTGCACCCAGCACTCGAAGGCCCGCTCCAGGAAGGCGTCCCCCAGCGGCAGCGCGAACCCCCCGTAGTCCACGCCCAGTTCGGCCACTCCCCGGCCCGCGAAGGAGACCGTGCGGACCAGCGTGTGCCCTTGGGTCCGCCAGGGCTCGCGGACCTGCCGGGTGGCCGGGTAGTGGGAGGAGTTCCAGAAGTGCTCGGTACGGTCGGCCGGGCCGCCCGGCGGCGCCTTGGGGCCCAGCGGGTCGTCCAGCCCCAGCGCGGTCGCGATCAGCCCGTCCACCGTGAGCAGGTGCCCGATCACCCCCGCGACCGTGGTGCGGTGCGAGCGCCGGCGTTCCTCCTCGAACCACTTCAGCCGCACCGGGGTGTGCCACTCCGAGTCGCCGAAGTCCCGCAGCAGCGCGTCGAGCCGCGCGGTCTCGGTGTCGTACGGGTTCGCCCACACCGGTACCGGGATGCGGGCGGGCCGCTTGCCCAGGCAGTCCTCCAGCACCCGCGAGCGCAGCAGCGGCTTGAGGTCGAGGCTCTCCTCCGGGTGCAGCAGGCCCACCGCGTCGCGCAGCCGCAGCGCCTCCTCGGCGCAGGGCGCGCACTCGGTGAGGTGGTCCTCGACGGCCTGGGTCTCCTCCGCGGAGCAGGCGGCGAGCGCCCACGCGCCGAGCAGGGACTTCAGCACGGCGTGCGAGGGCGGTGCGGGCGGGAGAATCTCGGGGGCGTTCAGGTCGTCACCGGCCGCGCGGGGACCCGGTATCCGTGCGCGACCGCCCGCCCGCCGCTCGTACGCGTCGTCGGGGGTGTCTTCGGAGGGTCCGGTCATCGGGGCGTTCCGTATCCGCGTGGGCCGTATCCGGGCGGGGCGGTGTCCTCCCGGGGGAGGACGTTGGCGGTCGACAGCAGCTGGAGGCCTAGCCGCAGCCTGCGCCGTGCCTCGTCCTCGCTGATCTGGAGGTCGGCGGCGGCCTGGCGGTAGTCGCGGCGCTTGAAGTACGCCAGCTCCAGGGCTGCCCGCAGCGGCGCGGGCATGGAGGTCACGATGTAGTCCGCGCGGGCGGCCGCGTTGGCGCTGCGCACCTTCTGCTCCAGTTCCTCGCGCGAGCCGCGGCCCAGTTCGGCCTGGCGCAGCCGGGCGACGGCCTGGCCCTGGGTGATGCGGGCGACCCAGGAGCGCATGGAGCCCTGCTTGGGGTCGTAGGCGTCCGGGTTCTCCCAGATGTAGCCGAAGACCTCGCGGGTGATGCGGTCCGCGGCCTTCTCGTCCCCGAGGACCCGGTGGGCCAGGCTGTGGACCAACGAGGCGAAGCGGTCGTAGAGCTCCCCCAGCGCGGCGGCCTCGCCGCGTGCGAGGCGCTGCTGCATGCGACGGTCCCAGCGTGGTGGAACGTCCTTCGCCATCATGCCTCCAGCCGTGTGTCGACCCGTCAAATGTAGTGGGCAACGGATGGAACGCGCCGGTTTTGCGAGAACCTCCCCCCGGAAGCGGGACCGCCGTGCTAGACGCCGCCCGAGCGGGCGCGCTGGTACACGCGTACGCGCCCCGGCGCGCTCCCCGTGCGCGGGTTCGATGCGGCCACCTCCTTGACCGCTTCGCTTAACGGGCAGGCCACGTAGGCCTTACGCTCCTGCCTGTCTTGATCTGAACCCCGACCGCAGCCCCAACGCACACGTGAAGGCGGAAGCCGAACATGGACAGCGCAGAGTACGAGCGCAAGATCGCCGCCCGATTCACCACCTTCGACCAGGACGGGTCCGGCTATATCGACCGGGAGGACTTCAGCACGGCGGCAAGGGCCGTGCTGGCCGAATTCGGTACGGCCGCACGCTCGGAGAAGGGCCAGGCCGTCTTCAACGGCGCCGAGGCCTTCTGGCAGGGCATGGCCGGAATCGCCGACGTGAACGGCAACCAGCGCGTCTCCCGCGAGGAGTTCGTCACCGGTGCGGCGAAGCGGCTCCGGGACAACCCGGAGCGGTTCGCGGAGATCGCCCGGCCGTTCCTGGCGGCCGTGGTCGCGGTGGCGGACGAGGACGGCGCGGGCGCGAGCCCGGCGGCGGCGGCCCGCGTGCTGCGCGTCCTCGGCACCGCGCCCGCCCTGGCCGTCCAGGTCGCGGCGGCCCTGGACGCGGACGGCGACGGCCGCATCTCGGAGGACGAGATCCTCAAGGCCTTCGCCGGCTACTGCGGCGTCGACCCCGACGCCTGAGGCCCGGGGCCCGACACCTGACCGGCAGACAGCCCGGGGCCGTCACCCCGCCACCCCGGGCACTGTCCGAGCGCGCTGATAGCGTGCCGCGACCAGCCGGAACGATCACGGGAGGCGGCTCGGCATGCAGGACGTACGGGAAGTGGCACGGCACTCGGCGGGGGAAGAGCGGACGGCCCGGGCCCTCCACGACATCGTCCTGCGGACCTGGATGCGCCACGGCCGCCTGGAATCCGACCCGTCCCCCGAGCGGCTGCGGAGCCTGTCCGAGGAGATCCTCGACCACGTCGCCGCCCGCACCACGGAAGGCGGACGGCTCGGCGAGGAGGCCCGCACCGCGCTGCACACCGCCGCGCAGTGCGCCCTCGGCGCCCTCGGTGTCGGCTGTTTCCCCGACGGCGACCAGGAGGTGCCGCTCCCGCTGATCGGCGAGACGCTCAGCAGCGACGACCTCGACTTCGGGAGCGCCGTCACCACGGCCCCCGACGCCCGGACCTGGCTCGACGCCTTCGAGACCACCGTGGTCAGCGGCCTGGTGTGGGACTGGCAGAAGGTGACCGGCCTGCTGCTGCGCAACGACTACGCGCCCGCTGTCCGCGACGGGGTGCCGTACTCGCCCCACACCTCGCACTCGGAGCCCGGGGACCTCGCCGCGATGGACGCCCTGTGCGGCTACCTCACCCAGAAGGCAAGCCATCTGCCCAGCGGCTGGCCGACCGTGCCCCTGTGCAAGCCGGACGCCGCCACGCGCACCGCGGCGGCCGCCGCCCTGGACGCCGCCGGCCCGCTCACCGCGGACCAGCGGCTGCTGCGCGTACTCCTCGACGACGACCGGGCGGCCTTCGAGGCGGCCCTCGCGGACCGGCTCACCGCCCACCGCGAGAACGCGGCGGCCGAGGCCGACCCCGCGCCCCGGACCCTGCTGCCGCTCGGACCGCTCACCCTGGCCGCCCTCGCCGTCCAGACGCACCGGTGGGAGCTCGGCATCCGCTCCGGCTACCTGCCGCCCGAACTGCTGGGCTCCACCGACGCCATGCGCCTGGCCGGGCAGACCCGGAAGAACGGGCTGGGCGGCTGGGTCGCCGCCCAGTAGGGCACCGGGGGCACGCCGCCCGGGGCGTGCCCCGTCCCCGGCTACGCGAAGACGACGGTCCGGGAGCCGTTCAGCAGTACGCGGTGCTCGCTGTGCCACTTCACGGCCCGCGCCAGCGCCTGGCACTCCACGTCGCGGCCGATGGCGACCAGCTGGTCCGGGGTGACCTCGTGGCCGACCCGCTCGACCTCCTGCTCGATGATCGGGCCCTCGTCGAGGTCGGCCGTCACGTAGTGGGCGGTGGCACCGATCAGCTTCACACCGCGCGCGTGCGCCTGGTGGTACGGCTTCGCGCCCTTGAAGCTCGGCAGGAAGGAGTGGTGGATGTTGATGATCCGCCCGCTCAGCTCCTTGCACAGGGTGTCCGACAGCACCTGCATGTAGCGCGCGAGGACGACCAGCTCGACGTTCTGCTCACGCACCAGCTCCAGGAGCTGCGCCTCCGCCTCGGCCTTGGTGTCCTTGGTGACCGGGATGTGCACGAAGGGGACGTCGTAGGAGCCGACCAGCTCGGCGAAGTCGGTGTGGTTCGAGACCACCGCCGCGATCTCCACCGGCAGCGCACCGATCCGGGACCGGAACAGCAGGTCGTTGAGGCAGTGCCCGAACTTCGACACCATCAGCACGATCCGCATCCGCTCGTCGGAGCGGTGGATCTGCCAGTCCATCCGGAAGGAGTCGCCGATCGCGGCGAAGCTGGCGCGCAGCTTCTCCACCGTCACAGCGGGCTCGGCCTCGAAGTGCACCCGCATGAAGAAGAGCCCGGTCTCCCGGTCTCCGAACTGCTGACTGTCCACGATGTTGCAGCCGGTCATGAAGAGGTAGCTCGACACGGCGTGCACGATGCCCTGCTTGTCGGGGCAGGAGACGGTCAGGACGTACTGGGCCTGGGCCTGGGACTGTGGGTCTGCGCTCATGACGGCACAGCCTTTCACACCACGCGGGTCAGCGTTTTCAGCTCGTCGACCGAGCTCGGGCGGTCGTCCGGGTCCTCCCCGTCCGCCGTCGACATCCGTACGTGCGCCTCGCGCGCCGCCCTGACCGCCTCGGGCCAGTCCTGGTGGCCGAGGTACGCGGACACGTGCGCGTCGGGACCGACCTGGTGCAGGATCCGCAGCACCCGCAGCACGGCGTGGTCGACCAGGGCCGCCTCCTGCGCGTCGCGGAAGATCGTGCCGACGTACTTGTCGGCGGACCAGCTGTCGAGCCAGGTGTCCTCGACGAGCCGGTACACGGCGTCGGTGACGTCGCCGTAGCCTTCGGCGCCCGCCAGCCAGACGTCCTGCTGGAACACCGGGTCGGAGAGCATGTGCAGCGCCGAGCGCACGTTTCCGCGCCAGCGCCACCACGGCATGTCGTTGAGGGGCATGCCGCCCATGGTGGAGGAGCGGCCGCCGCGGCGGGAAGAGTTCTTCGAACCTTGGGCGAATGTCACGCTTTCGATCGTACGTTCCCGACTGGTGCGATCTTGAAGCACCTGTGGGTGACCGCTCCCCCGCAATTCACCTCGACGTCACCGTTTGTTGTGTCCATCTCATCGCCGAGTTACCCGCGGGGCGGAAGGGTCGGTGGACATGACCAATCACCGACGCGCAACTGCCCTGTCCCGCCTGCTTATTGCCACGGTGACGGGTGCGTGTCTCACCACAGCGTGCGGGGTGGTCCCCGGTGGCTCGGGGGGCTCCGGGGACTCCCTCACGGTCATGACCTTCGCACCCATCGGGACCAAGGCGACCAACATGCCCGGAATGCCGGGCATGGCCAAGGCCTACGAGCGCTGGGTGAACGCCAACGGCGGCATGAAGGGCCGCAAGCTGCGCGTGATCACCTGCAACGAGAAGAACACCGCCACCGGCGCCGCCGACTGCGCCCGCAAGGCCATCACCGAGAAGGCCGTCGCCGTCGTCGGCTCCTACAGCCAGCACGGGCGCGCCTTCATGGCCCCGCTGGAAGCCGAGGGCATCCCGTTCATCGGCGGGTACGGGGTGTCCGCCGAGGAATTCCAGAGCACCCTGTCCTACCCGGTCAACGGCGGCCAGCCCGCACTGCTCGCCGGGGCCGGCCACCAGCTCGGCAAGGCCTGCTCCCAGGTCTCCCTCGTCCGCCCCGACACCCTCGCGGGTGACACCATGCCGGTCCTGCTGAACGCGGGGCTCAGGGCCAACAGCATGCCGGAGGCCTCCGACATCCGGGCGGCCGAGGACTCCGCCGACTTCAAGCCGCAGGCCCGCGAGGCGCTGACCGGCACCCCGACGACCCCGGCCGCCACACCCGACACGACCCCGGGTGCCACACCCGGCACGACCCCGGGTGCCACCACGGCCACGGCCCCCGCCACGGCCCCGGCCACGCCTTCCGCCCCTCCCCCCTCGCCGGCCAAGGACCCCAAGGACCCCAAGCCCGCGAAGGCCGCGGCCGCCGACACCGCCAAGGACAAGAGCTGCGTGACGGCCGTCCTCGGCGAGCGCACCGAGATCTTCTTCGACGCCTTCCGCCGCTTCGACACCCAGCGCAAGACGCAGATCTCCTCCGTCCTGGGCAGCATCAGCCAGGCCCTGGTGGACCGCACCGGCGGCAAGGAGAGCCCCTTCGAGGGCGCCTACGTCACCAGCTGGTACCCCGTGTCCACCGACCCCCTGTGGGCGCCGATGCGCAAGGTGATCACCGAGCAGGCCTTCGGCGACGACACCGTGGACCCCGACGACAGCGGGGCCCAGACCACCTGGATCGCGTACAGCGTCCTCAACCAGATCGTCCAGCGGTTCAAGAGCGACGAGGAGATCACCGCCCGCAAACTGACCCGGGCCCTCAACCAGTCCCCGGGCGTCCAGACCGGCAACCTCACCCCCGACCTCAGCTGGCGTTACCAGGACATGCGCGCCGTCGCCGGGTTCCCGCGCCTGGTCAACGGCCGGGTCAGCTTCCAGACCGTCCAGTCGGGCCGCCTGGTCGCCCAGCTCGGCGAGCAGAACCTCGACATGACGCCGACCCTGGAGCAGGCCCCCCGCTCGGCCTAGGCCGCGTCCGTCACAGCTGGGTCCTGTCCCGCTTCGTGAGGCCGTACTTGGCGGCGATCGCGTTCCACATGGTCGCCGCCGACTCCTTGGCCTTGGTGGCCTCGGCGCTGGACTTGTTGCCGTCCTGGGCGTCGTCCGTCACCTTGGCCTTGCCGTCCTTGCAGCCGCCCTTGTCGTGGCCGGCGTCCTCCGCCCAGTCCGCGTAGCTGTTGTCGGCGTCCGCGGAGGCCTTCCACGCCTTGGTCAGGCTCGCCGAGAGACGGGCGTTGTTCGGGAGCAGGTCGATCTTGAGCTCCTGGAGCCGGGTGACCAGCCCCTCGCGCTGCTGGGCGGCCGCGCGCAGGTCCTGGGCCGCCTGGCCCAGGTTCTTGCAGTCCTTGATGTCGTCCACGGCCTTGATCACCGTGGTCCGGCTGTCGCTGGCGTCCGCGAGCAGCTTGTCGAGCTGGACGGCCTGCGGCCGGGCCGGGTCCACCGCCTCGCCGCCCGGGGCCGCGCCCGAGTTCGCGGAGCCGCTGGCGGCGGGGGCCACGGCGCCCGGGTCGGTGTTCTGGGCCTTGCCGTCGCTGAGCAGGGCGCCCACCCCGAGCCCGGCCACGACCAGCCCGAACACCGACGCCGCGATGACGGCGGGCGGGATCCGGCGCCCGGACGGCGCGGGCGGCGGCGGGGGTGCGTACTGCTGCTGCGGCTGGGGCTGCGGGGGCTGCTGCGGCTGCTGGGTCCGGCGCGGCCCGTACTGCCGCGGCGGCGCGGGGGGCGGGGTCCGGCGGGGTCCCGGGTCCTGGACCGGCGGCAGCTGCTGGGTGTGCCCGGCGGCATCGGCGTCGCCCTCGGCGCGGAACAGCGCGTCGAAGCCCTCGGCGGCGCCCGCCGCCGGGGCCGCGCCGCCGGGGACGGGCGGGATGTACTGGGTCGCCTGCTCGTGCGGAGCCGCGGGACCCGCCGGGACCGGCGGGATGTACTGGGTCGCCGCCTCGCCCGCGGCGGCCGGGACCTGGGCGATGTGCTGCGTCGCCTGCTCGTGCAGCCCGGCGGCGGGCACCGGCGGGATGTACTGCGTCGCCTGGTCGTGGGGGGCCGCCTGCACCGGGGCGATGTACTGCGTCGCCTGATCGTGCGGGGCCGCCTGCACCGGCGGGATGTACTGCGTCGCCTGGTCGTGGGGGGCCGCCTGCACCGGGGCGATGTACTGCGTCGCCTGATCGTGCGGGGCCGCCTGCACCGGGGCAATGTACTGCGTCGCCTGATCGTGCGGGGCCGCCTGCACCGGGGCGATGTACTGCGTCGCCTGGTCGTGCTCCGCCCCCCGGACCGGCGGAATGTACTGCGTCGCCGCGTCCGGCAGCGGCGGGTAGCCGTAGCCGTGCGGGTCCCCCGGACCCTCGAAGCCCGGGCCGACGACGTGGCCGGCCGGCGGCGGGTACCCGTACGCGGGCTCCCCGGGCTGCGGCGGCGGTTCGTACGGGGACCCGTACGGCTCCGAGTACTGCTGCGGAGCCGGCGCCCCCTGCGGGTCCTGCCCGGGCGGATACCCGTACGCCGGGGGCGTGCCCCACGCCTCGCCGGCCGGCGGCCCCGGCTGCTGCGGGTAGCCGGGATCCGGCACCGGCTGTGCCTGATGCGGCGTCCCGGGCTGGGGGACGCCCCCTTGTCCGTTCTCCGTCACCGGGACTCCTTCTGCCTTCTCCGACCGGTCCGAACCCACGGAACCGTCGAGTCACGCTACCCGGTCACGCCGCGCCCACGTCAGGCCGCCTGAACCTCCAGCCTCGCCCCGAACTCCCGGACGGCCGGTTCCTCCCGGTACGGCTCCAGCCGCGCCCGGAAGTCGTCCAGGTACTCCGCACCCCGGCGCGAGCGCAGCGAGCCCAGCAGTTCGGCGGCCTTCGTCGCCGTCTGACAGGCCTGCTCCACCTCCCGCTGCTGCACCTGCGAGGCCGCCAGCAGCAGCAGCCCGATGGCCCGGCGGCGCGCCTTCGACGCGGGCAGGTCGCGCAGGGCCTCCTCGGCGCGCCTGCCCGCCGCGTCCGCCTGCCCGAGGTCCCGGTGGCAGTGCGCCAACTCGTCCGCCAGGTAGGCCTGGTCGAAGTGGCGGATCCACACCGGGTCGTCGCCGGACTCCGGCTCGGCCCGCTCCAGCGCCGTCACGGCCCGCCCCGACAGCACCGCCGTGGCCCGCGCGTCGCCCAGCAGCGCGTGCCCGCGCGCCTCGGCCGCGTAGAACATCGCCTCCACCCGCGGGGTGACCTGCCCGCGCGTGCCCTCCTGCGCGGCCCGCGCCAGCTGCGCGATCTCCCGCGGATTGCCCAGCTCGGCGGCGAGGTGGCTCATCGACGCGGCCAGTACGTAGCCCCCGTACGCGCGGTCGCCGGCCGCCTGGGCCATCCGCAGGGCCTGGATGTAGTAGCGCTGGGCCAGACCCGGCTGACCGGTGTCCACCGCCATGTAGCCGGCCAGCTCCGTGAGCCGGGCCACCGCCGCGAACAGGGCCCGACCGACCGGCTCCCGGTACGAGCCCGCGATCAGCCCCGACACCACGGAGTTGAGGTAGTGCACCACCACCGGCCGCACGTGCCCGCTGCCGAAGCGGTGGTCCAGGTCGGTCAGGGCCTCGGTGGTCGCCCGTACCGCCTCCACGTCCGACATCCCCACCCGCGCACCGCCGCTGCGCGCCACCTGCGGGTCGGCACCGGTGATCAGCCAGTCCCGGCTCGGCTCGACCAGGGCGGAGGCCGCCACGCTCGACCCGGAGAGGAAGTCGCGGCGCCCCACGTCGCTGCGCCACAGCTCGCAGACCTGCTCGATGGCGCCGACGACGGTCGGGGAGAACTGCAGGCCCACGCCGGAGGCGAGGTTCTTCCCGTTGGCCATGCCGATCTCGTCGATGGTGACGGTCCGGCCCAGCTTGCGGCCGAGGGCCTCGGCGATGATGCCGGGCGCCCGGCCGCGCGGCTGCTGACCGCGCAGCCAGCGGGCGACCGAGGTCTTGTCGTAGCGGAGGTCGAGGCCGTGCTCGGCCCCGCACATGTTGACGCGCCGTGCGAGCCCGGCGTTGGAGCACCCGGCTTCCTGGATGAGCGCCTGCAGTCGTTCGTTCGGCTGGCGCGCTACGAGAGGCCTGGCTGCCATGAAAACCCCCTGAGGCCGCGGGTGATCGTTCGAATGATCACTTCCCGCCTGAAGTGCCGAGAATCTTCCGCTCTGCGACGTGTCGTTACCCACCGACCGCGCCCCGCCCTCCCACGCGCCCCCGCACGTGCACCCGTGCGCCCCGTATGCAGGATCGATGCAGCGCCCACCGGCTGGTTTACCCCCGTAACCCGCCGTGACCCCGGGAGTTGTGATGGGCGTGGAAGAGACCATCACAGTCACGGAGACCGCGCCCATCCCCCAGCAGCGCGGGGATCAGCTGCTGGACCACGCCGTGCGGTACGTGGAAGAACGCCACTGGGACGTCTTCGCCGGCACGTGGCTGGAGCCCGGCGACGGCCGGGAGGTGTGCTCGTGCGGGGTGGCCGACTGCCCGGCGCCCGGCGCCCACCCGGCGGTCAAGGACTGGGCCTCGCTGGCCTCGGGCAGCGCGGTGGGCGTGCGGCGCATCTGGGGCAAGCACCCCGGCGCCTCGATCCTGATGCCGACGGGCCGCACCTTCGACGCGCTCGACGTACCCGACTCCGCCGGGTTCCTGGCGCTGGCGCGGCTGGAGCGCCACGAGCGGACGCTGGGGCCGGTCGCGCTGACCCCCGACCACCGGATGCTGTTCTTCGTACTGCCGGGCGCCGGGGCGAAGGTGCCGGACCTGGTGCGCAAGCTGGGCTGGCTGCCGCACGCCATCGACCTGGTCACGCGGGGCGAGGGCCAGTACGTCGCCGCGCCGCCGACCCGCTTCGGCGGCAAGGGCCCGGTGCAGTGGGCGCGCAAGCCCACCCCGGCGAACCGGTGGCTGCCGGACACCGAGGAGCTGATCGACGCCATCGCGTACGCCTGCGGCAGCGAAGCGGCCGCGGCCCGCAACCGCCGCAAGGGATGACCCGCTCGGGATGACCGGTTCGGGATCACCTGCTCCGGATGGCTCCCTCGGCCTGACTCCCTCCAACTGACATACGTGTCTGCAAGTTCATGACATTCGTAACTGCTGATGCCTCTTCCCCTCCTCCTATGGTGAGGAAAGTACGACCACGGGGAACAGAACGAGAGGCAGGCGCATGCCGGACCAGGGTTATGCGGCGGGCGGTACGGACGGCGGGACGGGCGGAGGCGCGCGATCCGCGCAGCCCGCGGCCGCCGTGCGGGTGGAGGGGCTGTGGAAGCGCTTCGGCGAGCAGGTGGCCGTGGCGGGCATCGACCTGGAGCTGCCGGCCGGACGCTTCATCGGGCTCGTCGGCCCGAACGGCGCCGGGAAGACGACCACGCTGTCCATGGTGACGGGGCTGCTGCGCCCGGACATGGGCCGGGTGGTCGTCGCCGGACACGACGTGTGGGCCGACCCGGTCGAGGTGAAGACCCGCATCGGCGTCCTGCCCGAGGGCCTGCGGATGTTCGAGCGCCTCTCCGGGCGTGAACTCCTCGGCTACATGGGCCGGATGCGCGGACTGCCGGGCGAGGAGACCGACAAGCGGGCCACGCAGCTGCTGGACGTCCTCGACCTCGCGGGCTCCCAGCACAAGCTGGTCGTCGACTACTCGACGGGCATGCGCAAGAAGATCGGCCTCGCCGCCGCACTGCTGCACAACCCCGAAGTCCTCTTCCTGGACGAGCCGTTCGAGGGCGTGGACCCGGTGTCGGCGCAGACCATCCGCGGGGTGCTGGAACGTTACACCGCGTCCGGTGCGACCGTGGTCTTCTCCTCCCACGTCATGGAGCTCGTCGAATCGCTCTGCGACTGGGTGGCCGTCATGGCCGCCGGCCAGATCCGCGCCGCCGGCCCGCTGGCCGACGTACGGGGCTCCGCGCCCTCCCTCCAGGCCGCCTTCCTCGAACTCGTCGGCGCCCGCGAACAGGCCTCCGGCGACTCCCTCGACTGGCTCGGCGGCGCACGATGAGCAGCACCGCCGCCACCTCGACCAACGCCACCGCCACCGCCACCGCCGCGACCGGCGCCTCCGGGGCCTCCCTGACCTCGCTGTTCGTCCGCCTCAAGCTGTCCCTGATGCGCAACGGCCTCAAGGGCTCGTCGAAGCGCAAGGCCGTGTGGATCACCAGCCTGGTGATCTCGCTGCTGTTCTCCCTCTTCGTCACGCTCTGCCTGGCGATGCTGCACGGCCACGTCCACGCCGGGACCGTCGTCGTCCTGCTGGCCGCGATCCTCGCGCTCGGCTGGACCGTGATGCCGCTGTTCTTCCCGACCGGCGACGAGACCCTCGACCCGAGCCGGCTGGTGATGCTGCCGCTGCGCCCGCGTCCGCTCGTACGGGCCCTGCTGGCCTCCTCGCTGATCGGCACCGGCCCGCTGTTCACGCTCTGCATCGCCGCCGGCTCGGTGGCCGCGGTGGCGCACGGCCCGGCGGGCATCGCGGCCGCCGTGGTGGGCGCCCCGCTCCTGCTGCTGGGCTGCGTGGCCCTGGCCCGCGCCGTGGCCACGGCGAACGTACGGCTGCTGTCCAGCCGCAAGGGACGCGACCTCGCGGTGCTGAGCGGCCTGCTGATCGCGATAGGCGCCCAGCTCGTCAACTTCGGCAGCCAGCGCCTGTTCCAGCAGGGCGGCCTGACCTCGCTGGAGCCGGTCGAGGCGGTCGTGCGCTGGCTGCCGCCGGCGACCGCCGTCGGCATGGTGGACTCCGTCAGCGAGGGCGCGTACGGCATCGCCACGGCCCAGCTCGCCCTCACCCTGGCCGCCCTGGCCGCCCTCCTGTGGTTCTGGGAGCGCAGCCTGACCAGCCTGATGGTCACCCCGGACGGCTCGACCCTCGCGGCCGCGAAGCCGGAGAAGGACCGCGGCGCCGCCGGCGGCTTCTGGTCCCTCCTGCCGGGCGGACGCACCGGCGCGGTCATGCAGCGCACGCTGCGCTACGCCGTGCGCGACCCGAAGACGAAGTCGGCCTGGGTGTCCTCGCTGGCGATCGGCCTGATCGTCCCCGTCTTCAACGCCCTCCAGGGCACCGGATCGGTCTACCTGGCCTGCTTCGGCGCGGGGATGCTCGGCGTACAGATGTACAACCAGTTCGGGCAGGACACCTCCGCCTTCTGGATGGTCGCCCAGACCATCTCCTCGACGCGCGACGCGTACGCGGAACTGCGGGCCCGCGCCGCCGCGCTGGCGCTGGTCACCGTCCCGTACACGATCCTCGTCACGGTCGTCACCGCAGCCCTGGTGGGCAACTGGTCCGCCTTCCCGACGGCGATGGGCCTGGGGCTGGCGCTGCTCGGCTCGATGCTGTGCACGGGCGCGCTGGTCTCGGCGCACTTCGCGTACTCCATCCCGTCGGAGGGCGCGTTCAAGAACGTCGCCCCGGGGCAGGCGGGCCTGGCCTGGCTGGGCATCGCCTGCGGCATGCTCTCGTCCGCGGTGATCTGCTCCCCGGTCATCGCCCTGACCGTGTACATCGGCCTGGCGGACGACCCCGGCGTCCTGACCCTGCTCGCCCTCCCGATCGGCATCGCCTGGGGCTGCCTCGCCACCTGGGCGGGCCTGCGCCTGGCGGCCCCGGCGGTCTTCCGCAAGCTCCCGGAGATCCTGACGGCGGTCAGCAAGGGCTGACCCGTCCCTCGCGCACGGCGCAGGGGGCGACGGGCCACTGCCCGTCGCCCCCTGCGGTCATGCTGCCGCTACGACGCGTGAGCGCACCTGTCGCGCTCCGCCACGTACGCCTATGGATGGGAGTGAAGGGTCGCTCCACGAGCCGTGGGAGCGACGGTGCGACCGCTGACCCCGGCAGGGCCGTCGGCCGCCGGGTGGGCTCGGCCTTCGTCAGCCCCCGCACGAGCCGGTGGCTCGCCCCTCGGCATTGGACGCGTCCATGCCCATCAGCCCGACCAGACCTCTCGCCCCGGGGCGTGCCCGTGCGCGCGTGCGCACCACGGCGGCACAGATCGTCCTGCTGTGCTTCCTGTTCGGCACGGCCGCGCTGCCGGTGCTGGCCATCCCCCTGGCCCTGGGCGGGCTGATCGTCCTGCCACCGCTGCGGACGTCGTGATCGTCCCGTTCTGGGCCGCCGCCCTGCTCCTGCTGTGGCGCAGCAGCCCGGTGGCGCGGGCGGCCCGCTCCGGATTCCTCGGCGGGCCGGTCGCGGTCACCGCGTACGACATGCTGCGGTTGCCGGTCATCCACCTGGGGGCTGGCCCGACTTCATCCCGAGGCTCGGCCAGTGGATCACGGCCTCCGACCGGCCGAACGCCGCGGTCGGCTACGCGTGGCGCTACATCGGTGACGGCGGCGGGATCGGCGTGGCCTTCGCCCTGTTCTGCCTGGTGGCCGGCATCCGGCGCCGGCTGGTGGTGTGCGGGCTCGCGTACGGCGTCTTCGTGTGGTCCGGCCTCATCGCCACGGTCCTCCTGGTCCCGCACGGCCAGCTGCTGCTGTTCCGCCTGACCCCGGCCACCCTGGCCGTCAGCCTGGCCGGCCACCTGATCTACGGCAGCACCCTGGGCTGGTGCCTCAGCCGCCTCGACGCCCGCCACGCCGTCCTGGCCGACCCGCCCCTGCGCCTGCCCTTGCCCCTGACCGGCCGCTGACGCGGGCCGCCGGTCGGCAAGGACGGCTGGGCCGACGAGATCGAGGACCTCGGCGGCGGCCTCGCCTCCCGCCTCGGCGCGGCCGTCGCGGAACGGCAGCTGGGCCAGACCGAGCAGGCCGACGAACTCGCAGGCGCTCGAAGAGGCCTCCCCCGCCCGTGGCCGGCTCACGAGCGGGTGATCCCGGCCCCGCTGTCAGTTCCCCACACGGGGACGAGCAGCAGGTGTGCCCCGGTCTGGACACGACTCCCGGGGTCTCGGACGACGGGCGGCCCGGGTGGTCGGGCAGTCAGGGCGTCGTCGTCCTGAAGGCGCGGCGGTAGGCCGTCGGGGACGTGCCCAGGGTGGCCGACAGGTGTTGGCGGAGGGACGCCGAGGTGCCGAAGCCCGATTCGGCGGCGATCCGGTCCACCGGGAGGGCGGTGGTTTCCAGGAGGCGGCGGGCGTGGTCGACGCGGCGCTGGGCCAGCCACTGGCCCGGGGGCGTGCCGACCTCCTCGGCGAAGCGGCGGCAGAAGGTGCGCACGCTCATGCGGGCGTGCTCCGCCAACTGCGCGAGGGACAACGGCTCGTCCAGGTGGCGCAGGGCCCAGGCGCGGGTCGCGGCCGTGGTGGCGGCTTCCGGTTCCGGCATGGGGCGTTCGATGTACTGGGCCTGGCCGCCCTCCCGCCACGGCGGGACCACGCACAGCCGGGCCACCCGGTTGGCGACCTCGCTGCCGTGGTCGCGGCGCAGGAGGTGCAGGCACAGGTCGACCCCGGCGGCGACGCCGGCCGCGGTGAGGACCTGGCCGTCGTCGACGAAGAGGACGTTCTCGTCGACCTCGACCTGGGGGAAGGCCTCCTGGAAGTTCCTCGCCTCGTTCCAGTGGGTGGTGGCGCGCCGGCCGTCGAGGAGGCCCGCGGCCGCGAGTACGTACGAGGCCGTGCAGATCGAGACGATGCGGGCGTGGGGCGGGAGCAGGGCGAGGGCGGCGGCCAGTTCGGCGGGCAGCCACTCGCGGGACCCGTCGACGCCGCAGGTGAACGGGGGGATGACCAGGGTGTCGGCGGTGCGCAGGGCTTCGCTGCCGTGGGCGACGGTGATGGTGAAGTCGGCGCTCGTGGTCACCGGGGCGCCGTCCAGGCTGCAGGTGACGACCTCGTAGAGCGGCTCGCCGTCCGGGCCTTCGGCCGTACCGAAGATGCGTACCGGGATGGTCAGTTCGAAGGGGTAGACGCCTTCCAGGGCCAGGACTACGACTCGGTGCACCATGGCAGGATTCTTTCAGATGGTGGCAGTCTTGCCACTCGTTCGGGTGGGCGCGGTCCGGAAACCTTGATCCCGGGACGGGGCCGAACGGGCCCCGCGGAGAACGGGGATGACGGCATGCGCGCAGTGGCTCAGGACGGTTTCGGCGGACCCGAGGTGCTCAAGGTCGTCGAGGTGGAGCGGCCGGAGCCCGGGCCGGCCGAGGTGCTCGTACGGGTCCACGCGGCCGGGGTGAACCCGACGGACTCCTGGCACCGCGCCACCGGCGGGCTGGCCGGGCGGCCGGTCCCGCTCGGCTGGGACGTGTCCGGGGTCGTCGAGGCGGTCGGCATCGGGGTCACCACCCTCGCCCCGGGCGACGAGGTGTTCGGCATGCCGCGCCACCCGGTCCCGGCCGGCACGTACGCGGAGTACGTCACCTCCCCCGCCCGGCACCTGGTCCGCAAGCCCGCCGCGCTGGGCCACGTACAGGCCGCCGCCCTGCCGCTGGCCGCGCTCACCGCCTGGCAGGCGCTCGTGGACACCGCCGACGTGCGCCCCGGGCAGCGGGTTCTGGTCCACGCCGCGGCGGGCGGGGTCGGTCACCTCGCCGTGCAGATCGCGAAGGCGCGCGGCGCGTACGTGATCGGCACCGCCCGCGCGGCCAACCACGGGTTCCTGCGCGGGCTGGGCGCGGACGAGGCCGTCGACTACACCGCCGTCGACTTCGAGACGGCCGTCGAGCCCGTCGACGTCGTGGTCGACGCCGTCGGCGGGGAGTACGGGCCGCGCTCGCTGCGCGTCCTGCGCCCCGGCGGGATCGTGGTGTCCCTGGCCTCCCCGGCCGAGGCCCGGCTCGCGGAGGCGGCCCGCCCGCTGGGGGTACGCGCCGTCTTCATGGCCGTGGAGGCCGACCAGGCGGGGATGCGGGAGATCGCCGCACTGGTGGAGGCCGGCCGGCTGCGGTCCGAGGTCGGCACGGTGCTGCCGCTGGAGCTGGCGGGCGAGGCGCACGAGCTGAGTGACAGCCGCCGGACGCGCGGCAAGATCGTCCTCAGCGTCGGCGACTGACCGCTACGACACGGCCACCCCCTCCAGGAAGGGCTCCAGCGCGGCGCGCAGCGCGGCCGGCTGGTCGTAGTGGACGTAGTGGCCGGCGTCCGGGATCTCGGCGTACTGGCCGGCCGGGAGGACGCGGACCATCTCCTGGGCCTCGGCGCGGCCCAGCTCGCCGTCCAGGCCCCGTACGACGAGGGTGGGGCAGCGGACCTGGGCCAGCTCCTCCCAGTGCGCGTCGTGCACCCAGGTCTCGCGGACGGTCAGCATCTGGCTGCGGGAGAAGAGCGGGCGCCAGCCGTCCGGCGCCTCGTGCATCACCTCGGCGAAGAAGGCGCCGCGGCCGGGGTCGGGGCGCTCCACCCGGGGGTCGTCCTCGCCGAACCAGCGGCGGGCGGCGTCCTGCGTGGGGAAGGGCAGCGGCCAGCGGCGGAACCACTCCTGCCACTCCTGCTGCGAGGCCTCGCCGAGCGCGGAGGCCCGCATGTCGCAGATGACCAGGGCCTGGACCAGATCGGGGCGCCGGGCGGCGAGCTGCCAGCCGGTGAGGGCGCCCATGGAGTGGCCGATGAGGACCGCGGGGCCGAGGCCGAGCTGCTCGATGACGGCTTCGGCGTCGGCGACGAAGGCTTCGCGGCCCAGGCGCGCGGACCGGTCGGGGCCGGGCACGGGATGGCCGCTGTGGCCGTGTCCGCGCTGGTCGAGGGCGATGACGCGGCGGTGCTCGCCCAGCCAGCGCGCGGTGCCGGCCCAGTGGAGGGCGCGGCCCATCAGGCCGTGGAGTAACAGGACCGCCGGTTTCCGGGGCTCGGCGGGCGGGTCCCGGAACTCCCAGGCCGCCAGGCGTACGCCGTCGGCACCCGTGACATCGATGCGCTGTACCACCGGAGATGCACCCCCTTCGCTCCCGGCCAGACTATCGAACCCGCATTCGAAAACGGGCGTCTCGCCGACAACACCGCTCTTTCGAGTGACCTTGCTCAAGGATTGGCCGCCGCTGCCGATGGAGATCCTTTCAACAGGGAGGCGGGCCGCTCGGGGAAGACGGTCCGAAGGGGATGACCTTGAGAGCTCGGGGCTCCAGGTCAGCAAGGGGAGGACCGGTCCCGGCGCCGAGAGGCGCCGGGACCGCCTTGCTTCCACCCGGCCGGCGGCAAATGGCCGCCGGCCGTCAACACCCTCGGGGCGTCAGCCCGACGACTTCAGCGCTTGGCGACGAACACGTGCGAGGCGATGTCCGCGTCCAGCTCCGCGGCCTCGCCGCCGCTGCCGACCAGCACCCCGCCCGGGGACTCCGTCACGCTCACGACGGAGCCGGGCTGCACGCCCGCCCGGCGCAGCGTGTACATCAGCTGGGCATCGGTCTGGATCGGCTCCCCGATCCGGCGGACGACCACCGTCTTGCCCTCCGTACCCGGGTCCAGGTCCGACAGGCTGAGCATGCCGTCCTCCAGGAACGGGTCCGCCTCGGCCTTCTCGCCCAGCTCCTCCAGACCCGGGATGGGGTTCCCGTACGGCGACTCGGTCGGGTGGCGCAGCAGTTCCAGCACGCGCCGCTCCACCGCCTCGCTCATCACGTGCTCCCAGCGGCAGGCCTCGGCGTGCACCTGCTCCCACTCCAGGCCGATGACGTCGACGAGCAGGCACTCCGCGAGGCGGTGCTTGCGCATCACGCGCGTCGCGAGCTTGCGGCCCTCGTCCGTCAGCTCCAGGTGCCGGTCACTGGCCACCGCGACCAGCCCGTCACGCTCCATGCGGGCCACGGTCTGGCTCACCGTCGGGCCGCTCTGGTCCAGCCGCTCGGCGATCCGGGCGCGCATGGGGACCACACCTTCCTCTTCCAGCTCCAGGATGGTGCGGAGATACATCTCCGTGGTGTCGATCAGTCCGGACATTCGTGCCCCTCGGATTGCGTGCGCTGGCCCTGTCCCCAATTCTGACGCATCGGGCCGACAACCGTCCCGCGTCGAGCGTCAAGGCATGTACGGGACATCGGGCCGGAGCACGTCCGCGCCCGGATTGACGGCCGTATTGACACGCCCTTGGTACAGACCGCACGGTGAGCGGCGGACAACGGCGACGCAGCCGCCGCGCACCCGACACCCCACACCCTGGAAGGGCCTACGGCGTATGAGCGAGAGCAAGCTGGCCGGGCAGTTCTTCGACGCGGCCATCGGCCTGCTGGAGCGGGTGCGCGACGAAGAGGGCTCACGGATCACCGAGGCCGGGACCGTGATCGCCGAGGCCGTCGCCGCCGGGAACCGGCTGTTCGCCTTCGGCGCCGGCCACTCCTCGCTGCCCGCGCAGGACGTGGTCTACCGGGCCGGCGGGCTCGCGCTGATGAACTTCCTCGCCGTCCCGGGCACGGCGGGCGTCGACGTCATGCCGGCGACGCTGGGCAGCGCGCTGGAGCGGGTCGACGGGCTCGCCGGGGCGGTCCTGGACAGCAGCCCGGCCTCGGCGGGGGACGTACTGGTCATCATCTCGCTGTCCGGGCGGAACGCCCTGCCGGTCGAGATGGCGATGAACGCGCGCGCCATCGGCCTGAAGGTGATCGGCGTGACGTCGGTGGCGTACGCGACGGAGACGAAGTCGCGGCACGTCTCGGGCACCTTCCTGAAGGACCACTGCGACATCGTGCTCGACAGCAAGATCTCGGTCGGTGACGCCGAACTGTCGCTGGACGGCATCGACGCCCCGTTCGCTCCCGCGTCGACGGTGGTGACCAGCGCGATCATGCAGGCGGTGATGGCGGCGGCCGCCGGGGAGCTGGTGGCGCGGGGGGTGGAGCCGCCGCTGCTGAGGTCCGGGAACGTCGACGGCGGGCACGAGTGGAACGGGCGGGTCATGCAGGAGTACGGGGACCGGATCTTCTTCCGGCACTAGCCCCTGCCCCGGCCCGGCCCGGTACGGGGCCCCGCGGGCCGGAGCACGGGGTCCTGCGGGCGGGGGCGCGCCGGGTGCCGCTGCGCGGGGCTGGTCCCCCACCCGCCCTTCCACCGTTCCCCGGGGCCCCGCCCCCGACCCCGTTGCGCTCGAACGCGCGCGGGCCGGATTCGCCGGGCAAGGGCGGAGGCGGCCGGCAGCCGGGGTCAGGCCGGGGAGCGGGCCAGGTCCAGGTCGGCCGCCACGCGGGCCGCCACCTCCTCCGCGTACAGGGCGTCCGGGCGTTCGAACGCGGGGCGCGAGGGGCCGCGGAGGAAGGTCAGCGCGCCCAGGGTGCGGCCGCGGCTGCGGAGCACCGCGCACAGGGCGTGCGTGGCGCCCGGGGGCCACCGGCGGGCCCGGGCCCAGGCGTCGGCCGCCTCGCCGGCCGGGGCGCTGGCCCGGACCGGGCCGATCCGGTCCAGGGCCTGGAGCGCCGGGTGCGCGGCCTCGTACCGGACCGGGATCGCGCCCGGCCCGGGCAGGAGCAGCGCCAGCCCCGACGGGGACACCGCCGAGCGGACCAGGCGCCGCCCGGGCCCGGGTTCCAGTACGTCGAGCAGCGCGTGCTCCGCGAAGCCGGCCAGCGCGAAGTCCAGCCGTACGGCGGCCGCCTCCGCCGGGTCCTCGCACTCGGCGGCGGCCCGCCCCGCCCGGTACAGCTGGTTGGCCCGGAACCGCAGCTGCCCGGTGTCCAGCTCGGCCTGCCGGGCCTCGGTGACGTCCTGGAACAGCCAGCCCACCCCCAGCGGCACCGGCTCCTCCGCGAGCGGCGAACCCAGCCGCAGGAACCCGCACCGCCAGCAGCGCCGCCGCACCCCCTCCGGGGTCCGCACCGACACCCACAGCTCCAGCGGCGCCGGCGGCGCCCCCTCGGCCAGTACGTGCTGGAGCGCGCCCTCCAGTTCCTCGACGCCCTGCTCCAGCAGGTCCCCGAGCGGCCGCCCGAGCAGCGCGGTGCGCCCGGCTCCGAAGGCGCGGGCGGCGTGCGCGTTGACCACCGCCGGGCGCAGGTCCACGTCGACGAGGACGACCCCCCAGGAGGCGTCGTCCATCAGCGCCTCGCTGAGGGCGATGGACCGCTCCAGGTCGATCTGGGCGTGGACCTCGCTGAAGGCGCAGTAGACTCCGGCCGGCTTCCCCCCGGCACCGGGCACCCCGGCGGACTGGGTCCGTACGAGGATCCGCCCGCCGTCCTTGGTCAGCAGGGCGAACTCGTGCACCTGCCGGCCCGGCCCGTCCTGCGCGGACATCAGCCGGTCCTGCACGTCGTCCGCGTCGGCGGCGCGCACCGCCCAGCCCGCGAACCCGCGCCGGCCCACCGCCTCGGCCGCGCTCCAGCCGAGGATCCGCTCGGCCTCGCGGTTCCAGTGGGTGATCACGCCGTCGGAGTCGAACGCGCACAGGGCGGCGTCCATCCCGTCGAGCAGCGCTGCGAGCAGATCGTCGGCGGTGTCACCGCGTCCGGAAGCACTCACCTGGCACCCCCTGCAGGTGTTCGCGTGTGCGGCACGTCAGATCATTGAACTGGAACGTGACCCAGGCCACACCCGCTTCCCGGAATCCTCCCGGAATGTCCGCCGGGAAACTCGTGGATTAAATCGCTTGAGGGCCCTCAGACGGTGATCTAGGCTCTGCCGTACACGAGAAGGGAGGTGGTTCCCGAAATGTACGGAAACCGGACGCGTGAGGTGACTGCGGGCTAGGGCCCGTCGTCAGCAACGCACCCAGTGCGGTGCCCGGCGGAAGCCGCCCGGCGCCAATCCCAAGCAGTCACCCGACCCGCGGTCTCGCCGGCACGTCCGGCCGGCTCCTCTCACTGCAGGAGAGGAACCCGAGACCGCGGGTCGTCTGCGTTCCCGCTACGGGCAGAGGCGCTCGATGCGCCACTTGTCCCCGTCCAGGACGTAACGCAGCCGGTCGTGCAGCCGGTTCTCGTGCCCCTGCCAGAACTCCAGCGCGTCGGGAAGCACCCGCAGCCCGCCCCACTCCGGCGGCACCGGCACCTGCTCCCCCTCCGGATACCGCGCCTCCAGCTCGGCATAGCGCCGGTCCAGCTCCGCTCGCGAACCGATCACCGTGGACTGCGCGCTCGCCCACGCCCCCAGCTGCGAACCGTGCGGACGGGACCGGAAATAGGCGGCCGTCTCGTCCCGGCCGACCCGCTCGGCCCGGCCCGTCACGATGACCTGCCGGGCGATCGGATGCCAGGGGAACAGCAGCGAGACGTACGGGTTCTCGTCGATCTCCCGCACCTTGCGCGAGCCGTAGTTGGTGAAGAAGACGAAGCCCCGGGAGTCGAACTGCTTCAGCAGCACCGTGCGCGAGCTGGGCCGCCCCTCGGCGGTGGCGGTCGAGACGACCATCGCGTTGGGCTCGAAGAGGTGCGAGTCGGCGGCCTGCTGGAACCACAGCGCGAACTGCGCCATGGGCTCGTCGGCGAGGCCCGCCTCCTCGACGATCTCGGAGCGGTACTGCTTGCGCATGACGGCGGGGTCAATGTCCTGATCGGTCACACGGCCATCCTGCCGCAGTACGCCGGACACCGGTGTGCCGTATGTCACGCTTCCGCAGGCCCACCGGAACGGACAAAATCTTGGGGCCGGTCCGAGGGTCCCCGCACGGATGACCTTCGGCCGTGCCGGGCATCAACGGGGATGACCGCGCCGGACCGCGAATCACGCCGGGAACCGCGCGTGTTCGCACTACCTGAGGAGCCGCCTGATGTCCGATTTCGTACCCGGACTCGAAGGTGTCGTCGCGTTCGAGACGGAGATCGCCGAGCCTGACAAGGAAGGCGGATCGCTCCGCTACCGGGGGGTGGACATCGAAGACCTGGTCGGCCACGTCTCCTTCGGGAACGTCTGGGGCCTGCTGGTCGACGGTGCGTTCAACCCCGGCCTGCCCGCCGCGGAACCCTTCCCCATCCCGGTGCACTCAGGCGACATCCGCGTCGACGTGCAGTCCGCGCTCGCCATGCTCGCCCCCGTGTGGGGTCTGAAACCGCTGCTCGACATCGACGAGCAGACCGCCCGCGACGACCTCGCCCGGGCCGCCGTCATGGCGCTCTCCTACGTCGCCCAGTCCGCCCGCGGCCAGGGCCTGCCCATGGTGCCGCAGCGCGAGATCGACAAGGCCGAGTCCGTCGTCGAGCGGTTCATGATCCGCTGGCGGGGCGAGCCCGACCCCAAGCACGTCAAGGCCGTCGACGCCTACTGGACCTCCGCCGCCGAGCACGGCATGAACGCCTCCACCTTCACGGCGCGCGTCATCGCCTCGACCGGCGCGGACGTCGCCGCCGCCCTGTCCGGTGCCGTCGGCGCCATGTCCGGGCCGCTGCACGGCGGCGCGCCCTCGCGCGTGCTCGGCATGATCGAGGAGATCGAGCGCACCGGCGACGCCGTGGCGTACGTGAAGAAGGCCCTCGACAAGGGCGAGCGGCTGATGGGCTTCGGGCACCGCGTGTACCGCGCCGAGGACCCCCGCGCCCGCGTCCTGCGCCGCACCGCCAAGGAGCTGGACGCCCCGCGCTACGAGGTCGCCGCCGCCCTGGAGAAGGCCGCACTGGAGGAACTGCACGCGCGCCGCCCCGACCGGGTGCTCGCCACCAACGTGGAGTTCTGGGCCGCGATCATGCTGGACTTCGCGGAGGTCCCGGCGCACATGTTCACCTCCATGTTCAGCTGCGCCCGCACCGCCGGCTGGTCGGCGCACATCCTGGAGCAGAAGCGCACGGGCCGCCTGGTCCGGCCGTCGGCGCGGTACATCGGCCCGGGCCGGCGGGACCCCCGTGACATCGAGGGCTTCGCGGACATCGCCGCCACCGCCTGAGGCTCGTTGTTCCCGGGCGCCGCATCCCGTACTGGGTGCGGCGCCCTGGCGCGTCCCGCGGCCTCAGTCCAGGGCCGCGTCGATGAGCGACGACCACTGCGCGACCACGCGGGCCCGGCGGGCCGTGTCGTCGGTCAGGACGTTGGCCAGGCCCAGGCCGCGGGCCATGTCGAGCAGGCCCTGCACGGTCTCCCGTACGCCCGGCCGCGACTCGTCCGCGCCCAGCAGCTCGACGGCGATCCGGTGGGTCTCGCGGCCGACCCGGGCCTCCAGTTCGATGACCTGGGGGCGCAGTTGCTCCTCGTTGGAGGCGGCCACCCACAGCTGGAGCGCGGCGCGGAACAGGGCGCCGGTGTAGAGGTCGACCAGGGCCTCGACGACCGCCGGGCGCGGGCGCGGGGCGGGGGTGGTCTGGAAGAGCTCCCGCAGGGCGGTGGAGCGTTCCTCGGAGACGTACTCGACCGCGGCGGTGAAGAGGGACTCGCGGGTCGGGAAGTGGTGCTGGGCCGCCCCGCGCGAGACCCCGGCGCGTTCGGCGACGACGGCGACGGTGGAGCCCGCCCAGCCGTGTTCGGCGAGGCAGGACACGGCCGCCTCCAGCAGGTGGCGCCGGGTGACGCGGCTGCGGGCCTGCTTGGGGACGGCGCCGGTCACCGTACCCATGACGGGTCCCGGCGCTCGAAGCGGGCGGTGATGCCCTCGCGGGCCTCGTCGGAGGCGAAGAGGCGCCCGGAGAGCTCCGTCAGGCGGGCGCCGTCCCGGTCCAGGGCCTCGCGTACGCCGGCGGCGACCATGGCCTTCGTCTCGGCGAGGGCCTGCGGGGACGCCTTGCGGAGTCCGTCCAGGACGGGGGCGAGGGCGGTGTCGACGTCGTCGCTGGTGTGGAGGGTGAGGAGCCCCGTGCGGGCGGCCTCGGCCGCGTCGAAGACCTCGGCGGTCAGGAGGTAGCGGGAGGCGGCGCGGGGATCGAGGCGCGGCAGCACGGTCATGGAGATGACGGCGGGGGCGAGGCCGAGGTGGGTCTCGGTGAAGGCGTACGAGGACTGCGGTCCGGCGGCGGCGATGTCGCAGGCGCCGAGCAGGCCGAGGCCGCCGGCGCGGACGTGGCCGGTGACGCGGGCGACGACCGGCTTGGGCAGTGCGGTGATCTCGCGGAGCAGGGCGAGGAAGTCGGCGGGGTCGCAGGGGGACTTCAGGTCGGCGCCCGCGCAGAAGGTGTTGCCGGTGTGGGTGAGCAGCACCGCCCGGGTGTCGGGGTCGGCGGCCGCCTCGGCGAGGGCCTCGCGCAGCTCGGCGACGAGCCGGGCGGAGAGCGCGTTGCGGTTGGCCGGGGAGTCGAGGGTGAGGGTGGTGATGCCGGTCGCCGCCGGGGCGGCGTGCACGAGTGGGGCCATGTCTCCTCCGGAGGGGTCAGCGGGCGGACCCGGCCGGCCCCCCTCGGGGGCAGGGTACGGGGTGGCGGGGCCCTTGCCGTTGCCCTGGCCGGGCCGTTGCCCCGGCCGGGCGGGGTGCGGGTGGGCTCCTGCTCTGCCGGGCGGGGTGCGGGTGGGGCCCCTGCCCCGGCCGGGCGGGGTGCGGGTGGGGTCGGTGCCGTTGCCCTGGCCGGGCGGGGGTGGGGTCGGTGGCTGCGGGGGACGGGCTCGGGAGCGGGGTGGGGTGTCGTCCGGGACGGGCTTCGATGTTCGGCGCCTGATCCGGATTGCATGCGTACGGGGGACCGCGCGCCGAATTCATCTCGTTTCAGTCCCGGACGACACCCCACCCCGCCGGCGATCGGGGCGCGGGTCCGGGCAGCGCCCGGGGAACGGTGGAAGGGCGGGTGGGGGACCTTGCCCCGCGCAGCGGACCACCCGGCCGCGGACGACCAACGGCCACGGGCACCGGCCCCGCCCCGGGTCCGACGGCCGGAGGCTGTCGCAGCGGCGCGTCAAGAATCAGTAGGACTTCGGGAGACCAAGGGTCTGGTGGGAGACGAAGTTGAGGATCATCTCCCGGCTGACCGGGGCGATACGGGAGACGCGGGCCGCCGTGATCAGGGAGGCGAGCCCGTACTCGCGGGTGAGCCCGTTGCCGCCCAGGGTGTGCACCGCCTGGTCCACCGCCCGCACGCACGCCTCCCCCGCCGCGTACTTCGCCATGTTCGCCGCCTCACCGGCCCCCAGGTCGTCACCGGCGTCGTACAGCCCGGCGGCCTTCCGCATCATCAGGCGGGCGAGTTCAAGGTCGATGTGCGCCGCCGCCAGGGGGTGGGCGATGGCCTGGTGGGCGCCGATCGGCTCGTTCCAGACCTGGCGGGTCTTCGCGTACTCCACTGCCCTGCCGAGGGCGTACCGGCCCATGCCGATGGCGAAGGCCGCCGTCATGATGCGTTCGGGGTTGAGGCCGGCGAAGAGCTGGAGGAGGCCCGCGTCCTCGTCGCCGACCAGCGCGGAGGAGGGCAGCCGCACCTCGTCGAGGACCAGTTCGAACTGCTTCTCCGCCGCCTGGAGTTCCATGTCGATGACCGAGCGGGAGAAGCCCGGGGCGTCCCTCGGGACGATGAACAGGCAGGGCTTGAGACGGCCCGTGCGGGCGTCTTCCGTGCGGCCGACGATGAGCGTGGCGTCGGCGATGTCCACGCCGGAGATGAAGACCTTGCGGCCGGTGAGGATCCAGTCGTCGCCGTCGCGCCGGGCGGTGGTGGTGATGCGGTGGGAGTTGGAGCCGGCGTCGGGTTCGGTGATCCCGAAGGCCATGGTGCGGCTGCCGTCGGCGAGGCCGGGGAGCCAGGCGCTCTTCTGGGCGTCCGTGCCGAAGCGGGCGATGACCGTGCCGCAGATGGCCGGCGAGACCACCATCATGAGGAGGGGACAGCCCGCGGCCCCCAGCTCTTCGAGGACGATGGAGAGTTCGGCCATGCCGCTGCCCCCGCCGCCGTACTCCTCGGGGAGGTTGACGCCGAGGTAGCCGAGCTTGGCGGCGTCGGCCCACAGCTCGTCGGGGTGGCGGCCCTCGCGGGCGACGCGCGCGAGGTAGTCGCGGCCGTAGCGCTGCCCGAGGGCGGCTACCGCGGCGCGCAGGGCCTGGTGCTCTTCGGTCTCGATCACGGCTGGTCCTCCTGGACTACGGCGAGCAGGGCGCCGAACTCGACCTGGTGGCCGGTGACGGCGTGGAGCGCGGTGAGCGTGCCGGTGGCGGGGGCGAGGATGCGGTGTTCCATCTTCATGGCCTCCAGCCACAGCAGGGGCTGCCCGGCGGTGACGGCGCTGCCGGGCGCGAGGCCCTCGGCGATGCGGACGACGGTGCCGGGCATGGGGGCGAGCAGGGAGCCCGGTTCGGTGCGGTCCTGGGGATCGGGGAACCGGGGGACGGGCACGAGGGTGTGGGAGCCGAGCACGGAGTCCACGTAGACCGTGTTCGATTTGTGTTTCACGTGGAACATCCGCCGGACGCCCCCGACTTCGAGGGTGACGGCCTCGGGAGTGGCAGCCAGGACGCGGACGTCCGGGTCCTCCACGGGGGCGTAGCGGGCCTCGTACTCGGTGCCGGCCACGGTGTAGCGGCGGGTCCGGGGCTGGGAGCGGAGGTTGCGCCAGCCGCCGAGGCGGGCGGCGAGGGGGGCGTCTGGGGAGGGGGCCGCTTCGGCCAGGGCTGCTGCCAGGCAGGCGAGCGCGGGGTCCGGGGCGGCTTCGACGAGGGTGTCGAGGTGGCGTTCGTAGAAGCCGGTGTCGAGCCGCGCGGCGGCGAACTCCGGGTGCCGCAGTGAGCGTACGAGGAGCTCCCGGTTGGTGGTCAGCCCGTGGATCCGGGCCCGGGACAGGGCGTCCGCGAGGATCCGGACCGCCTCGGCGCGGGTCGGGGCGTGGGCGACGACCTTGGCGAGCATGGGGTCGTAGTGGATGCCGACCGTGTCCCCGGCGGTGAAACCGGTGTCGACGCGGACGTGGCCGGGGAGGTCGAGGGTGTGCAGCACCCCGGTCTGCGGGCGCCAGTCGTGGGCCGGGTCCTCCGCGTAGAGGCGGGCCTCGACGGCGTGGCCGGAGGGTGGGGGCGGGGTCAGGGGCAGGGCTCCGCCCTCGGCTATGCGCAGTTGGAGGGCGACCAGGTCGAGGCCGAAGACCGCTTCGGTGACGGGGTGTTCCACCTGGAGGCGGGTGTTCATCTCCAGGAAGTACGGGCGGCCGTCGGCGCCGACGAGGAACTCGACGGTGCCGGCGCCCCGGTAGGAGACCGCGCGGGCGGCGGCGACGGCGGCGGTGTGGAGGCTCTCGCGCAGGGATTCCGGCAGGCCGGGGGCCGGGGCCTCCTCGATGACCTTCTGGTGGCGGCGCTGGAGGGAGCAGTCGCGGGTGCCGAGCGCCCAGACGGTGCCGTGGGCGTCGGCGAGGACCTGCACCTCGACGTGCCGGCCGCGCTCCACGTACGGCTCGGCGAAGACCTCGTCGTCCCCGAAGGCCGAGAGGGCCTCTGCGCGGGCCGCCTCCAGGGACTCTTTGAGGGAGTCGAGGTCGCGTACGACGCGCATCCCGCGGCCGCCGCCGCCCGCCGCGGCCTTGAGCAGGAGCGGGAGGTCGGCGGCCGTCGCGGCGGCCGGGTCGACGGGGTCGAGGAGGGGGACGCCGGCGGCCCGCACGAGGTCCTTGGCCCGGGTCTTGGAGGCCATGGCCTCGATGGCCTCGGGCGGCGGGCCGACCCAGGCCAGGCCGGCGGCCAGGACCTGCCGGGCGAAGTCCGCGTTCTCGGAGAGGAAGCCGTACCCGGGATGCACGGCGTCCGCGCCCGTCGCGCGGGCCGCCGCGATCAGCAGGTCGCCGCGCAGGTAGGTGTCGGCGGGGGCGGCCCCGGGCAGGCGGACGGCCGCGTCGGCGTGCCGGACGTGCAGGGCGTCGGCGTCGGGGTCGGAGTGGACGGCGACCGTGGTCAGGCCCAGGTCGCGGGCCGTGCGGAAGATCCGGACGGCGATCTCGCCCCGGTTGGCGACGAGGAGGGAGGTGATCGGTGCGGTCATCTGGGGGCTCACATCCGGAAGACGCCGAAGCCGCCGCGGGCGCCCTCGACGGGGGCGTTGTGGACGGCCGACAGGCAAAGGCCGAGGACGGTACGGGTGTCGCGGGGGTCGATGACGCCGTCGTCGTACAGCCGCCCGGAGAGGAAGAGGGGCAGCGACTCGGACTCGATCTGGGCCTCCACGAAGGCCCGCATCCCGGCGTCCTGCTCCTCGTCGTACGGCAGTCCCCGGGCGGCGGCGGACTGGCGGGAGACGATCGACAGCACCCCGGCGAGCTGCTGGGGGCCCATGACGGCGGACTTGGCGCTGGGCCAGGCGAAGAGGAACCGGGGCTCGTAGGCGCGCCCGCACATGCCGTAGTGGCCGGCGCCGTAGCTCGCGCCGATGAGCACGGACAGGTGCGGGACGCGGGAGTTGGAGACCGCGTTGATCATCATCGAGCCGTGTTTGACGATGCCGCCCTGCTCGTACTCCTTGCCCACCATGTAGCCGGTGGTGTTGTGGAGGAAGAGGAGGGGGATGTCGCGCTGGTTGGCGAGCTGGATGAACTGGGCGGCCTTCTGCGACTCGGCGCTGAACAGCACGCCCTGCGCGTTGGCGAGGATGCCGACCGGGTAGCCGTGCAGGGTGGCCCAGCCGGTGACCAGGCTGGGGCCGTAGAGGGGCTTGAACTCGTCGAAGTCGGAGGCGTCGACGATGCGGGCGATGACCTCGCGCGGGTCGAAGGGGGTCTTCAGGTCCGGCGGGACGATCCCGAGGAGCTCCTGCGGGTCGTACAGCGGCTCCTCGGCGCGGGGCGGGTCGGCGTACGGCTTGCGGTGGTTGAGCCGGGCCACGATGCGGCGGGCCTGGCGGATGGCGTCGTGCTCGTCGAGGGCGTAGTGGTCGGCGAGCCCCGAGACGCGGGCGTGCATGTCGGCGCCGCCGAGGGACTCGTCGTCGCTCTCCTCGCCGGTGGCCATCTTGACCAGGGGCGGACCGCCGAGGAAGACCTTGGAGCGGTCCTTGATCATGACGGTGTGGTCGGACATCCCGGGGATGTACGCACCGCCGGCGGTGGAGTTGCCGAAGACGACGGCGACGGTCGGGATGCCGGCCGCGGAGAGGCGGGTCAGGTCTCGGAAGACCGCCCCGCCGGGGATGAAGATCTCCTTCTGGGAGGGCAGGTCCGCGCCGCCGGACTCGACGAGGCTGATGCACGGGAGCCGGTTCTGGAGGGCTATCTCGTTGGCCCGCAGCGCCTTCTTCAGGGTCCAGGGGTTGCTGGCGCCGCCGCGGACGGTGGGGTCGTTGGCGGTGATCAGGCACTCGACGCCCTCGACGGTCCCGATGCCGGTGACCATCGAGGCGCCGACCGGGTAGTCGCTGCCCCAGGCGGCGAGCGGGGACAGCTCCAGGAACGGGGTGTCCGGGTCGAGGAGCAGCTCGACGCGCTCGCGGGGCAGCAGCTTGCCGCGGTCGCGGTGCCGGGCGGTGTACTTCTCCCCGCCGCCGGCGAGGGCCTTCGCGTGTTCGGCGGCGAGCTCCGCGAGCCGTTCCAGGGCGGCGGTACGGGCCTTCGCGTGCTCGGCGGCGAGCGGGTCGACGGTGGTTCCGAGGCGGGTCATCGGGTCCCCTCAGGGGCGGGTGGCGGGGTGTCGGGCAGGAGGTGGGCCGGGATGACGAGGTGGCGGGCGCGCAGCCATTCGCCGAGCGCCTTGGCCTGCGGGTCGAAGCGGTGCCCGGAGGCGACGCCGTCGCCGAGGAGGCCGGTGACGGTGAAGTTCAGGGCGCGCAGGTTCGGCAGCTCGTGGCGGGTGACGGCCAGCGCCCGCGTCTCGGGCAGCAGGTCCCGGAAGGCCTCCACGGTGAGGGTGCTGTGCAGCCACCGCCAGGCCTCGTCGCCCTCCACCCACACCCCGACGTTGGCGTCGCCGCCCTTGTCCCCGCTCCGGGCCCCGGCCACGGCCCCGAGCGGAGCACGGACGGTGGGGGCGGGTCCGGGCGCCCCGGACGCCCCGGGTGGCGGGGCCGCGGGGGCCGGTGCGGCGGGCGGGGGCGGGTCGGGCGCGAGGGCCGGGGACGGGGGCGGGGGCGGGGGCGGCGGGGGTGGGACCGGCAGGCGGGTGCCGTCGTCCAGGACCGCCGTGTGCGGGACGGAGCCGGCCGGGACCAGGGCCGAGGCGAACACCCCGTAGGGCTGGGCCGGTCCCGGCGGGGCCGTCACGTGGAACCCCGGATAGCTGCCGAGGGCCAGCTCGACCGCCGCCGAGGTCAGGGCCCGCCCCACCCGGTCCGGGGACGGGTCGCGGACCACCAGCCGCAGCAGCGCGCTCGCTTCCTCCTCCGATTCCGCGTCCGCGTGGTCCGTGCGGGCGAGGGTCCAGCGGACGGACTCCACCTCGCTCAGTACCCCGGCCAGTTGGGCCCGTACCAGGGCCGCCTTCGCCTCGACGTCGAGGCCCGTCAGGACGAACACCACCTCGTTGCGCCAGCCGCCGACACGGCTGACGCCGACCTTCAGGGTGGTGGGCGGGGGTTCCCCCCGGACCCCGCTGATCCGGACCCGGTCGTCGCCGTCCGGGGCCAGACGGACCGTGTCCAGGCGGGCGGTGACGTCGGGGCCGAGGTACCGCACGCCCTGGGTCTCGTACAGGAGCTGGGCGGTGACCGTGCCCGGGGTGACGGCCCCGCCGGTGCCCGGGTGCTTGGTGACGACCGCCGAGCCGTCCTCGGAGACCTCCGCGAGCGGGAACCCGGGCCGCCGTACGTCGTGGGCGGTGAAGAAGGAGTAGTTGCCGCCGGTAGCCTGCGTACCGCACTCCAGGACGTGGCCCGCGACCACCGCCCCCGCCAGCCGGTCGTACTCCTGGGGCCCCCAGTCGAACCACCAGGCGGCCGGCCCGCTGACCAGCGCCGCGTCCGTGACCCGGCCGGTCACGACCACGTCCGCGCCGGCCCGCAGGCAGGCGGTGATCCCGGCGCCGCCCAGGTAGGCGTTGGCGGTGAGCGCGTCCTGCCCGTACGGCATGAGGTCGTCGCCCTCGACGTGCGCGACGGAGACGGGCACCCCCACCTTCGCCGCCAGCGCCCGTACCGCCGCCGCCAGCCCGGCCGGGTTCAGCCCGCCCGCGTTCGTCACGATCCGCACGCCCCGGTCGTGCGCGAGGCCGAGGCCCTCCTCCAGCTGCTTCAGGAAGGTCTTCGCGTAGCCGAGGTCCGGGTTCTTCATGCGGTCCCGGCCGAGGATCAGCATGGTGAGCTCGGCGAGGTAGTCGCCGGTCAGCACGTCCAGCGGGCCGCCGGCCAGCATCTCGCGCACGGCGTCGAACCGGTCCCCGTAGAAGCCGGAGGCGTTCCCGACGCGCAGCGCCCGGCGCGTCACCGCCCGCTCGCCCTCGGCGTGCGGCCCTGGCCCGCCGGCCCGGCGAAGGCCTGCGCGATGTCGAGCCAGCGGTCGGCGTCGGGGCCGGTCGCGGTGAGGGCGAGGTCGGCGCGGTGGGCGCGCTGGGTGACCAGCAGGCAGAAGTCCAGCGCCGGCCCGGTGATCCGCTGCGGGGCGTCCGCCGGACCGTACGCCCACACCTCGCCCCCGTCCGGAGCCGTCAGCTCCACCCGGAACTCCCCCTCCGGCGCCGGCAGGCCCCGGACGGCGTACGCGTAGTCGCGCGCCCGCACCCCGATCCGCGCGACGTGCCGCAGCCGGGCCGTGGGGGTGCGCGGTGCGCCGAGCGCGTCGGCCACGTCCTGGCCGTGCGCCCAGGTCTCCATGAGCCGGGCGCTCGCCATGGACGCGGCCTTCATCGGGGGCCCGTACCAGGGGAACCGGGCGTCGGGCGAGGCCGCCGCGAGTGCCGCGTCGAGCGCGGCCCTGCCCTCGCGCCACCGGGCGAGCAGCTCGGCGGGCTCCAGCGCGGCCCCCTCCGCCGCGCCTTCGTCGACGAACGACTCGGGGGCCTTCAACGCCTCCTCCACCATCCGCGCGAAGCCCTCGGCGTCGGTGAGGGCGAGCAGCGCCGCCCGGTCGGTCCAGTGCAGGTGGGCGATCTGGTGGGCGACGCTCCAGCCGGGCGCGGGCGTCGGCCGCGCCCAGGCCGGCCCCGGCAACTCGCCCACGAGCGAATCGAGTTCCCGCCCCTCCTCACGGAGGTCGGCGAGGAGGTCGGAGAAGACGGTGGCGGCGGCGGTGACGGCGGACGGATCGGGCACGGCGTGCTCCCCTCTCGGCGTGGGGGGAAGCCTGGCAGCCTCCACTAAAACAATCAAGCGTGCTTGCATTGTTTTTTGCGGACTGCGATCGGTTCCCGCCACGCCGGTCAATTCCCTTCCACCAGACGTGACTTGATCCGCATCACCGATCCGGCAAGGCCCGCCCGAGGCCGGGGCCGGAACACGCCGCGACGCACCGGGAACGATCAGGGGCGGTTCCGGCCGTACGCCGGGAATGCGCCCTGCCCGCGCCCCTCGTGCGCCGATACTGGCAACTCCCCGCCCGCGCAGCCGCCGCCGCACCGGGCTCCGCACCACCTCCCTCCACGCGCCCCTCCACGCCACTCGACGACGAGGACGGTCCGCCGTGAATCCCGCTGCCCCAGCCGCGTTCCACTCCCTCTATCCCGAGCTCGACGCCACCGCCCTCACCGCCTTCGCCAGCGCCCTGGAGAGCGGCGACCCCGCCGGCCTGCCGCCCGCGCGCGCCGCGGAAGTGCGGGCCGCACGGGCCGCGGCCGCCTTCAGCCGGGGCGAGGTGACCGGCGCCTGCGGGGACCTGCTCGACGCCGCGCTCTGGCGGCACACCGGAACCGGGCCGCGGGCGGCGGTCGTGATGCCCTCGCCCTGGACGGGCCTGGGCTGGACCGCGTACGCCGTCCAGGCCGCAGCGTTCGCGGCGCGCGGCTACGACGTACTCGCCTACACCGTCCGCGGGTTCGGCCGCTCCGACGGCCAGGCCGACTTCGCCGGCCCGCTGGACGTCGCCGACGGCCGACGAGCCCTGGAGCACCTCCTGGAACGCGCCGCCGGCCCGGTCACCAGGATCGGCTTCCTCGGCGTCTCGTACGGCGCCGGCATCGGCCTGCTCGTCGCCGCGCACGACCCCCGGGTCGACGCGGTGGCGGCGCTCGGCACGTGGGGCGACCTCGGCAAGGTCCTGTACGAGAACTCCACCCGCCGCGCCTCCGCCGTACAGGCGCTGCTCATGTCGGCCGGCCGGGCCCGGCTGAGCCCGGAGACGGAACGGGCCCTGGAGGACGTCCTCACCGGCCGGGACGCCGAGGGCGCCCTGCGGTGGGCGCAGCAGCGCTCGCCGTTCGGCCACGTCAAGGAGTTCAACCGCAGGCGGGTGGCGGTCTTCGTCTCGCACGCCTGGCACGAGACGCTCTTCCCCGCCAACCAGACGCTGAGGCTGTTCGGCGAACTCACCGGCCCCAAGCGGCTCGACCTGTCCGTCGGCGACCACGGCGGCCCCGAGAGCGCGGGGCTGCTGGGGCTCCCGAGCCCGGTGTGGACGGACGCGCACCGCTGGCTCGACCACCACCTGTGCGGCGCCTCCAACGGCGTGGAGGGGGAGGGCGAGGTGCTCTCCGAGGTGATGTGGAGCCGCGCGCTGGAGCCCTCCGCCGGCCTGCCCGCCCCGGGCGGGACCGTCAACCGGCTCTACCTCACGGGGGCAGGGGGGCCCGCCGGAGTCGGAGGGCTGGCCGAGGAGCCCGAGCACGGCTGGACGGCGGGAGTGCTGTGCGGGGTGGACGCCCCGGCCGCCGTGGCCGACGCGGTCGTGCGGTCCGGGTACGCGGAGATGGCGGGCCGCCCGAAGCCGTACGCGGGCGGTGAGATCGACTCCGCCGCGGCCGCGTCCGTCACCGCCGCCTGGTCCGGGGACCCGGTCGAGGAGACCCTCCGCGTACGGGGCGTCCCCCGCCTGCGCGTGACGTACCGCGCCGCGAACTCCGGCTCCACCTTCGTCGCGTACCTGCTGGACCTGGCCCCGGACGGCTCGGCGCGGCTGATCACACACGCCCCGTTCAGCGACCTGCAATCGCCGCCGGACAGCCTGATCAGCGCGGACATCGACCTCCAGGCCACGGCGTACGACGTCCCGCGCGGGCACCGCCTCCTGCTGGTGGCGGCCGCCCGTGACCCCTTCTACGGGGACGCCAACCTGCCGCGCGCGACGCTGGCGTTCACCTCCCCGGAGCCGACGCCGTCGTACCTGGAGGTGCCGGTGGGGTGAGGGAGGTCCGGGGCCTGTACGACCAGTGGCGGGAGCGCGGTTCCTTGAGGGTGTGAGGGGCGGGGGTCCCGGCGGGCCCGCCTCACAGCCGGTTTGGGGGCTTCCCGTCAGTCCCATCGTCCTTCCGTGTCGTGCCGGTCCCTCAAGGGCGCTCCTTCGTCGCGTCGCTTCGCGATGGCCTTCGGCCACCCTTGACCGACCGACCCGCCCCGGAAAGCCGAAAGACTGCCGGGAAACCCCCAAAAGAACGGTCACGGGGCAGGGGGAGGGGAGCGGCCGCGTCAGCGATGAGGCGAGGGGCCGGGCGTCGGCCCGCCGGGCATCCGGGCCCTCAAGAGTCGCGATTCCGGACCAGGGGCGCGGCTACCCGCACGAGAGGTCGATCAGAGCCCCCTACGGAGCACCCGGGCGCACCGGATCGCTACGCGCTCCTGTCGTCTCGGCGTCCGACGACCGTCCGGGGCTGATACCCGCACCAGAGGACGAACAGGGCAGCCGAGGAAGCGGGTGGGCGCGACGGATCGCTACGCGCTCCTCTGATCTCGGCGGCTGACGGCCGTCCGGGGCTGGTGGCCGACCTGGGCGCCATCATGAGGACATGCTGCACATACTCGATTCGCCCGAAGGGCTGACCGACAGGGCTCGGCGCTTCCTGTCCGCGCGGGCCCGCACCGTAACGTTCCCGAGGATCGAGAACCCGGACGACGCAGAGGTCGCCAAGCGGCTCGCGTCCTTCCCGGGCGTGGACAAGGACGTGGTCCTTGCCGGGCTACGCCGCGCGCAGGCCCGTTACGGCGGGCTGGTCTACAGGACTTCGGCGTGGTCGTTCGAGGAAGAGATCCGCTTCCAGCCCTGGCCGTGTTACCGGGACAGCACGGAACACGGGCCGCTGGGGGAGTTCATCGACCACACGGTGGCGCATCCCTACACCGTGACGCTCCGGGACGACGGTGCCGTCGTGTACCGGTTCGGGCGGGACGTGGCGGTGTTCCCGGATGCCGACGCCCTCATCGAGGCGGACGCCCTGTACTGGGAGTGCGAGAGCTGGATTCCGGTGGTCGAGCCGAAGCCCATGCAGTCCCCGGCCGGGGTGTGGGAGGCGGCATCCCGGCTGCCGCTGATCCGGGAGGGGGCCGGCCATACGGAGTGGTGGTGGGAGTCCGACGGTTTCCGGGTGCATCTGTGGCGGACGTTCGCGGAGCTCTTCGACCAGGAGCGGCTGACGAATTGGGGACTCTGGGCGCGGGACGAGGCAGGGGTGAGGGCCGCCCAGGGGTTCCTCGCGACCCTTCCCGCTAGGGTGGACGGCACATCGTGAACCGGAACAAGGAGCAGACGTGAGCGGCATCGCCCTCCAGCAGGAGATCGCCCGGGAACTCCAGGTCGCAGAGACCTTCGAGGCCGAGCGGGAGATCGAGCGCCGGGTGGCCTTCCTCACCGAGCGGCTGACCTCCACGGGTCTGCGGTCCCTCGTACTGGGCATCAGCGGCGGCGTCGACTCGACCACCTCGGGCCGGCTCTGCCAGCTCGCCGTCGAGCGGGCCCGCGAGGCGGGGCACGAGGCGCGGTTCTACGCGATGCGCCTGCCCTACGGCGTCCAGGCCGACGAGCACGACGCGCAGCTCGCGCTCTCCTTCATCCGGGCCGACCACGTCCTGACCGTCGACATCAAGCCCGCCAGCGACGCGGCGCTCGACGCCTCCGTGGCCGCCGGTGTGGCCTTCGGCGACGCCCACCACCAGGACTTCGTGCACGGCAACATCAAGGCCCGCCAGCGCATGATCGCCCAGTACGCCGTCGCCGGCGCGCACTCGGGTCTGGTGGTCGGCACCGACCACGCCGCCGAGGCCATCTCCGGGTTCTTCACCAAGTTCGGTGACGGCGCGGCGGACCTGGTCCCGCTGACCGGCCTGACCAAGCGCCGGGTGCGCGCCATCGCCGACGCCCTGGGCGCTCCCGCCGAGCTGGTGTGGAAGACCCCGACGGCCGACCTGGAGACCCTCGACCCGGGCAAGGCCGACGAGGACGCCCTCGGCGTCACGTACGACGACATCGACGACTTCCTCGAAGGCAAGCCGGTGGACGCGCGCGCCTTCGAGACGATCGTCAACCGCTACCGCCTCACCGAGCACAAGCGTCAGCTCCCCATCGCCCCCTGACTGACCTGCGGCCATCAGCCCCGGACGGCCGCCGGCCGCCGAGACCGGAGGAGCGCGTAGCGATCTGGCGCGCCCGACGGCTCCCTCGGCTGCCCTGTTCGTCCTCTGGTGCGGGTATCAGCCCGGGACGGTCGTCGGACGCCGAGACGACAGGAGCGCGTAGCGATCTGGTGCGCCCGGGCGCTCCGCAGGTCGCTCTGGTCAACCTCTCGTGCGGGTAGCCGCGCCCCCGGCTCCGAACCTCGACTCTTGAGGGCCCGGATGCCCGGCCGGCCAGGGCCCGCCCCCGTCGCCTCATCGCTGAGAGACCCGTCCCTTCCCTCTGGACCGTGCCGTTCCTTTGGGGGTTTCCCGGCAGTCTTTCGGCTTTCCGGGGCGGGTCGGTCGGTCAAGGGTGGCCGAAGGCCATCGCGAAGCGACGCGACGAAGGAGCGCCCTTGAGGGACCGGCCCGAACCGGAAGGACGATGGGACTGACGGGAAGCCCCCAAACCGGCTGTGAGGCGGGCCCAGGGGCTACCGCCGCCCCCTCAGCCGGCTGCCCTCTGCTCGCTCCGCCCCCGCTGCGACCGGACCGCCCCCATGCTGGCCGCGATCACCAAGGCGATCGCGAGCGCGTCGAGCGCCGACATCGCCTGGCTCAGGATCAGGAAGCCCGCGGTCGCCGCGATGGCCGGCTCCAGGCTCATCAGGATCGCGAAGGTCGGGGCCGGGAGGCGGCGCAGGGCGAGGAGCTCCAGCGTGTACGGGAGCACCGACGACAGCACCGCGACGCCGAGGCCCAGGGCCAGCGTGCTCGGGGCGAGGAGGTCGGAGCCGGCCTCCGCCACGCCCAGCGGGAGCGAGATGACGGCGGCCACTGCCATCGCCAGGGCCAAGCCGTCCGCCTGCGGGAAACGGCGACCGGTACGGGCGCTGAAGACGATGTACGCCGCCCACATCGCACCCGCGCCCACCGCGAAGCCCGCGCCGAGCAGGTCGAGGCCGCCGAGGCCTCCTCCGCCGTGGCCGGCCAGCAGGGCTACACCGGCCAGGGCGAGGGCGGCCCACAGCAGGTTCACCAGGCGGCGCGAGACGATCACGGACAGGGCCAACGGGCCGAGCACCTCCAGGGTGACGGCGGGGCCGAGCGGGATGCGGTCGATGGCCTGGTAGAAGAGGCCGTTCATGCCGGCCATGGCCACGCCGAAGGCGACGACCGTCCCCCAGTCGGAACGCCCGTACCCGCGCACCTTGGGCCGGCACAGGACCAGCAGCACCAGCGCGGCGGCCGCGAGCCGCAGGGTGACCACGCCCGCCGCGCCCACCCTGGGCATGACCATCACCGCGACGGCGGCCCCGAACTGCACCGACACCCCGGCCGAGACCACGAGCGCGACCGGCCCGAACCGTGAGGCGGAGACGGGGGCGGAGCCCCGCGCGGAACCCGGCGCGGAAACCGGCGCGGAAACCGGCGCGGAACCCGGGGCGGAAAGCGGAGGGGCGGTCGTCGGGGACGAAGAGGATGGTGCGGGCATGAATCCAGACTAAGGGGTGCGTAAGGCCCATCACCGAGTGTTCTGCCTTACAACCCGCCTTACAACCCGCCTTACAACCCCTCCGCCAGGAGCTCCGCCAGGTGCCGCGCCCGGTGGCCGCCCAGCTGCGCGATCTGGGTGCGGCACGAGAAGCCGTCCGCGAGCACCGCCGCGCCCGCCGCCGCCGTGCGCAGCGACGGCAGCAGCTGTTCCTCCGCGCACGCCACCGAGACGGCGTGGTGGCCGGGCTCGAAGCCGAAGTTGCCCGCGAGGCCGCAGCAGCCGCCGCTGAGCTCCCCCGTCAGCCCGGCGCGTGCGCGCAGCCGCCGGTCGGCGGCGTCGCCGAGGACGGCGTGCTGGTGGCAGTGGGTCTGCCCGGCGACGGGCCGGTCCAGGCGGGGCGGGGTCCAGTGGGGGACGTGTTCCTCCAGGGTCTCCGCGAAGGTGCGGACGGCTGCGGCGAGGCGGTGGGCGCGGGGGTCGTCGGGGAGGAGGGCCGGGAGGTCGGCGCGCAGGGCCGCCGCGCAGCTGGGTTCGAGGACCAGCACGGGTCCTCGTACCTCTCCCAGGGTGTCCAGGGTGCGCCGGAGGACCCTGCGGGCGCGGTCCAGCCGGCCGGTGGAGACGTAGGTGAGCCCGCAGCACACCCGGCCCCGGGTGGGGACGGTGACGCCGAGGCCGGCCGCCGTGAGCACGCGGACCGCTGCCCGGCCGACCTCGGGGGTGAAGTGCTCGGTGAAGGTGTCGGGCCACAGGGTCACCGGGGTCGGGGGTCGGCCCTGCGGGCGGCTTTCCCCACCCCGCCCCGTCCCGAGGCCGGGGGCGGCGGCCCGGGACCCCGGCGCACCCCACCACCGCGTGAACGGCACCCCCGCCACCGCCGGCAGGGCCCGCTCGTGGGCCAGTCCCGGCACCCGCAGTACGCGTCCGGCGGCGTTGACGGCGCCGGCCGCGCGCAGTGCGGCGATGAGCCGGAGCCAGGCCGGAAGGCCGCCCAGGGTGTAGTGCGAGAGGGGCCGGAGGCGGCCGGACCAGTGGCGGTGCAGGAACTCCGCCTTGTACGCGGCGACGTCCACGCCGACCGGGCAGTCGCTGCGGCAGCCCTTGCAGCCGAGGCAGAGGTCGAGGGCCTCGGCGACCTCCGGGGAGCGCCACCCGCCGGTGATGATCTCCCCGGCCAGCATCTCGTGCAGCAGCCGGGCCCGGCCGCGCGTGGAGTGCCGTTCCTCGCCCGTGGCCCGGTACGAGGGGCACATCACGCCGGGGCCGCCGGTGTCGGTGGTGCGGCACTTGGCGACGCCGACGCAGCGGGCCACCTCCGCCCCCAGCGGCGCGTCGGCCGGGACCACCGCGAAGCGGAGGTTCTCGTCCAGCCGGGCCGGGCGGACCAGGATTCCGGGGTTCATGCCGCCTGCCGGGTCCCACACGTCCTTGTACGCCGCGAAGAGCCCCATGACCTGCGGCCCGTACATCCGCGGCAGCAGTTCCGCGCGGGCCTGTCCGTCGCCGTGCTCCCCCGACAGGGAGCCGCCGTGGGCGACGACCAGGTCGGCCAGCTCCTGTGAGAAGGCCCGGAAGCGGGCCACGCCCGCCGCCGTGACCAGGTCGAAGTCGATCCGGACGTGGACGCAGCCCTCGCCGAAGTGCCCGTACGGGGTCCCGTGGAGCCCGTGCTCCGCCAGCAGTGCCCGGAACTCCCGCAAGTACGTGCCGAGCCGGGCGGGCGGGACCGCGCAGTCCTCCCACCCCGGCCAGGCCATCGCGCCGGACGGGGTCCGGGTGGCGGTGCCCGCCGCGTCCTCCCGGATCCGCCACAGGGCGCGCTGCGCGGCCGGGTCCGTGACCAGTACCGCGTCGAGCGCGTCGGCGTCCCGCAGCAGGCGGCGGGCCGCGCCCTCGTCGGGCATCTCCACGAACAGCCAGGCCCCGCCCCGGGGCAGGCCGCGGGCGCCGCGCACCAGGTCCTCGGCCATGCCCTCGACCGTGAGCGGACCGTGCCCCAGGAGCCCGGCGGCGGCGTCGGCGGCCGCGCTCTCGTCGGGGTAGCCGAGCACCGCGAGGACGGGCGCGGGCGGCGGTTCCACGAGGCGCACCACCGCCTCGGTGACCACGCCGAGGGTGCCTTCGCTGCCGCAGAAGGCCCGCGCGACCTGCACCCCGCGTTCGGGGAGCAGGGCGTCGAGTCCGCCGTAGCCGGAGATGCGGCGGGAGAAGGTTCCGGCGGCGAGGCCGGTGCGGAGGACGGCGAGGTTGCCGTCGACGAGTTCCCGCAGTCCGGCCGGCGCCCCGGCCCAGCCCGTGCCGATGCGGTGTTCGGCGCCCCCGTGGCGGACCACCGTCAGCTCGGTGACGTTGTCGGCGGTGGTTCCCCAGGCGACGGAGTGGGCGCCGCACGCGTTGTTGCCGATCATCCCGCCGAGGGTGCAGCGGGAGTGCGTGGACGGGTCGGGGCCGAAGGTGAGGCCGTAGGGGCGGACCGCGTCGCGCAGCCGGTCGAGGACCAGTCCGGGCTGGACGACGGCGGTGCGGGCCCCGGGGTCCACGGACACGAGGGCGTTCATGTGCCGGGTGAGGTCGAGCACCACTCCGGTGCCGGTCGCCTGCCCGGCGATGGAGGTGGCGCCGCCGCGCGGTACGACGGGCACGGCGGCGTCGGCGCAGATCCGGAGCGCGGCGGCCACGTCCTCGGCGTCGCGCGGGGCGACGACCCCGACGGGTACCCGCCGGTAGTTCGAGGCGTCCATGGTGGCGAGGGCCCGCGCGGCGGCGCCGAAGTCCACCTCCCCGCGCAGCTCTGTCCGCAAGGTCCGCTGGAGTTCCCCGGTTGACGTCACGGCGCCCACCTTGCCACCGGCGCCCCGCCGTCCCGTCCCGGCACAGCGGCGGTTCCGTAGAGTGGCCTGCCCGGCCGGCCTGTCCGGCCTGCCCGGCCTGACGAGGGGGACCCGACGTGACCAGCAGTACCAGCGGCAGTACCACCGGCGCCGAGCGGACACCCGATCCGGCGGCGGGCCCGGCGGCGGTGGCCCGCAACACACCCGCCCGGATCGGCTTCTGGTCCGCCGTCTGCGGCATCGGCCTGATCGTCGGCATTTTCGTGACGCCGTTGCTGTGGCTCGGCTTCGGCACCATCTACACCCTCTCCATGGCGGTGTTCGGGCTCGTCGCGATCCCCGCGGGGCACCTGGGCCGGCGCCGCGCCAAACGCCTCGGCGGCCGCGACCGGGGCGCGGCCCTGTTCGGCATCCTGGCCGGCTGGCTGCTGCTCCTGGTCAGCCTGCTGATCGTGCTCGCGTACGCCGGACTGGTCGCGGGGGCCGCGGTCCTCGTCGACGCCGCGGCCTGAACCACCCGGTACGGAACGGGCTCGTCCGTCTCACCGGGTGGACGCGCCTCCGACGCCCGGTCCGGGACCCGATACGCTCCGCTCGTGGCTGAGATCCAGATTCCCGCTGACATCAAGCCCGCCGACGGACGCTTCGGCGCGGGCCCCTCCAAGGTGCGGACCGAGGCGCTGGACGCCCTCGCCGCCACCGGTACCTCCCTGCTCGGCACCTCGCACCGCCAGGCCCCGGTCAAGAACCTGGTCGGCTCGGTGCGCGAGGGCCTCCGGGACCTCTTCTCCCTGCCCGAGGGTTACGAGGTGATCCTGGGCAACGGCGGCTCCACCGCCTTCTGGGACGTCGCGACCGCCGGTCTGATCGAGCGGAAGTCCCAGCACCTGACCTTCGGCGAGTTCTCGTCGAAGTTCGCGAAGGCCGCGAAGCTCGCGCCGTGGCTGGACGAGCCGTCCGTGATCTCGTCCGAGCCGGGCACGCACCCCGAGCCGGTCGCCGAGGCGGGCGTGGACGTGTACGCGTACACGCACAACGAGACCTCGACGGGTGTCGCGGCGCCGGTCAAGCGCGTCGCGGGCGCGGACGCCGGGTCCCTCGTCCTGGTGGACGCCACGTCGGGCGCGGGTGGACTCCCGGTGGACATCACCGAGTCCGACGTCTACTACTTCGCCCCGCAGAAGTCCTTCGCCTCGGACGGCGGCCTGTGGCTGGCGGCGTTCTCCCCGGCGGCCCTGGAGCGCGCCGCGCGCGTGCACGCCTCGGGCCGGCACATCCCGGAGTTCTTCTCGCTGCCGACGGCGATCGACAACTCGCTGAAGAACCAGACGTACAACACCCCCGCGCTGTCGACGCTGTTCCTGCTGGACCAGCAGCTGCGGTGGATGAACTCGCAGGGCGGTCTGGAGTTCACGACGGGCCGTACGGCGGCCAGCGCGCGGAACCTGTACGGCTGGGCGGAGGCGTCGAAGTACGCGAACCCGTTCGTCCAGGACGCCGACAAGCGCTCCGCGGTCATCGGCACGATCGACTTCTCGGACGACGTCGACGCGGCGGCGGTGGCGAAGGTGCTGCGCGCCAACGGCATCGTGGACACCGAGCCGTACCGCAAGCTGGGCCGCAACCAGCTGCGCATCGCGATGTTCCCGGCGATCGACCCGGCGGACGTGCAGGCGCTGACGGCCTGCATCGACTACGTGATCGAGCAGCTCTGATCCGACGGGCCCGCCCGCCCCGTCCGTACCTGTGGAGCCCCCGGCGCCTTCCCGGCGCCGGGGGCTCCGGTGTTTCCGGCTCGGACCCCCGGGACTTTGGTCCTGAAATTCGGGGCAAAAACCCCGTAAACGGATGACCGTCACGCCGCCCCCACCTGCGGATCCGCCTCCAGGGACTTTCGGCCCGCCCCTCCGGACGCCGCCCGGCCCCCGAAACCGAACACCCCGAATGCCCCTCTTGTCCGGTGTGCCGGGAACGACCCCCGGCCGGCCCGTTCCGTTCAGGAGGAACTCATGCGCAAGGCACTCACCCTCACCGCCGCGGCCCTCACCGCGTCGCTGGCCCTCGGCGGCGCCACCGCTTCCGCCGCCGGCACCCCCGCCCCCTCCCCCACCGCCAGTGCGAGCACGCACCCCGCCGCCACCGCCCGCGTGGAGGTGCCCACCTCCCCCGTGAAGCCCGGCGACGCCATCAGCGTCACCGTGACCGCCCCGGCCGGCTCCGAGAACCTCGCCGTCTCCTCCGCCGCACTGGGCGACGTCAAACTCACCCCGGGCAAGGACGGCAGCTGGAGCGGCACCGCCAAGGTCGCCGACGTCAAGGACGGCTCCTACGGCGTCTCCCTCGCCGGCAGCGCCCCCGACGGCACCAAGCTCCAGGCCACCGCGCAGCTCACCGTGAAGAAGGACGACCCGAAGCCGCCCGCCCCCACGTCCTCCACGCTCCGGCTCTCCACCGACTTCGGCCGGCCCGGCGACAAGGTCACCGTCACCGTGAAGACCACCGCCAAGGACGCCCACGTGAAGTCCGGCGCCTTCGCCGGCGGCCGCGTCGACCTGAAGAGCGACGGCCACGGCACCTTCACCGGCACCGCGACCGTCGCCAAGGACGTCAAGACCGGCTACTACGGGGTCGACGCCTTCGCGGGCGGCAAGAAGTTCGACACCGTGAAGTTCTCCACCGAGGCCAAGGCCGGCCCGGACGTGAAGCCGCTGAAGCCGGTGACCCCGCTGGTGCCCTCCGAGCACAAGACGCCCAAGGGCTCCGTGAACACCGGCCAGGCCCCCGCCGATGCCTGAGCCCGCCCCCTCCCGGCGCCGGGGCGGCCGCGCACGCCGCGCGGCCGCCCTGGCGGGGGCCCCGGCCCTGGCCCTGGCCCTGGCCACCGGCTGCTCCGCGGGCGCCGAAGCGCACGGGACCACCCCCCGGACAGCCGCATCCGCCCTCCCCGCGTCCGTCCTCCCGGCGTCCGTCCCCGACCGCATCGAGATCCCCGGCATCAAGGTCGACGCCCCCCTCGACACCGTCGGCCTCGACGCCCAGGGCGTCATGCAGGAGCCCGACTTCGCCAAACCGGACGACGCCGCCTGGTACAAGGACGGCCCCACCCCCGGCGAGGCCGGCGCGGCCGCGATCGTCGGGCACAGGGACACCCCGCAGGCCCCCGAGGCCGTCTTCCACAACCTCAAGACGCTCAAGAGCGGCCAGCGGATCGAGGTGCACCGCACCGACGGGACCACCGCCGTCTTCTCCGTCGACTCCGTCGACACCTTCAAGAAGGACTCTTTCCCCACCGAAAAGGTCTACGGCGACACCCACGGCAAGGCCGAACTGCGCCTGATCACCTGCGGCGGCGACCTCACCGCCGACCGCCACTGGGACTCCAACGTCGTCGTGTTCGCCCACCTCACGGGCAAGGCCTAGCTCCCCACGCGATACCTTCAGCACTCCAGAGGCAGTACGCGGTACAGCGTGGAGGCATGCGGCGTGAACGTGCGAGTGACGGCGGCCCAGAGCGGCGTGGACCCCTTCAGCACAGCCCGGCTGCGGCGCGGGGTGCTCGACGCGTGGGGGGCGGGCCCCGCCCGCTTCCGCGAGGACGCCAACGCCGAGGAGGACCTCGCGCTCGGCGGCTACCGGGACCGGCTCGTCGTCGAGCTGGCCCAGAACGCCGCCGATGCCGCCGCCCGCGCCAACGTCCCCGGCCGGCTGCGCCTGACCCTGCACCCCGCCGGACCCGACGGCCCCGCCGTGCTCGCCGCCGCCAACACCGGGGCCCCGCTCGACGCGACGGGCGTGGAATCCCTGAGCACCCTGCGCGCCTCCGCCAAGCGGGAGAACGACCAGGGCTCCGTGGGCCGCTTCGGCGTCGGCTTCGCCGCCGTGCTGGCCGTCTCCGACGAGCCGGCGGTGCTCGGCCGCCACGGCGGCGTCCGCTGGTCCCTCGCCGAGGCCCGCGAGCTGGCCCGGGACGCCGCCAACGGCAGCCCCGGCCTCGGCGACGAACTCCGCCGACGCGACGGCCACGTACCGCTGCTGCGGCTCCCGCTGCCCGCCGAGGGCACCGCCCCCGAGGGCTACGACACCGTCGTCGTCCTCCCGCTGCGCGACAGCGCCGCCGAGGACCTCACCGAACGCCTGCTGGCCGGCATCGACGACGCCCTTCTGCTGACCCTGCCCGGGCTGCGCGAGGTCGTCGTCGAAACCCCGACCGCCGGACACCGCGTGCTCTTCCGGCGCATGGACGGCCCCTACACCGTCATCGAGGACTCCGCCTCCGGCACCCACCGCTGGCGCACCGTCCGCCACACCGGCCCCATCGACCCCGCGCTCCTCGCCGACCGGCCCGTCGAGGAGCGGCTGCGGCCCGACTGGACGGTCACCTGGGCCGCCCCCGTCGACCCCGACGGCGCACCCGTACGCCCCCGCACCGCGCCCGTCGTGCACGCCCCGACCCCCACCGACGAGCCCCTCGGCGTCCCCGCCCTGCTCATCGCCTCCCTGCCGCTGGACACCACCCGCCGCCACCCCGCGCCCGGTCCCCTGACCGACTTCCTCGTGGAGCGCGCCGCCGACGCCTACGCCGAACTCCTCGACGCCTGGGACCCGGTGAGCACCGGCCTGGTCGACCTCGTGCCCGGCCCGCTCGGCGGGAGCCCGCTCGACGGCGCCCTGCGCGCCGCCGTCCTCCAGCGGCTGCCCCGCACCGCGTTCCTCGCCCCGGCCGCCCCCACCGAGGAGCTCCCGGCGCTGCGGCCCTTCGAGGCCGAGGTCGTGGAGGGCGCCGGCGCCGACACCGTACGGGTCCTCGCGGAGGTCCTCCCCACGCTGCTGCCCGCCGGGCTGGAGCGGCGCCCCGAGCTGCGCACCCTGGGCGTCGGCCGGCTGCCGCTCGGCGACGCCATCGAGCGGATCGCCGGCATCGAGCGCACCCCGGACTGGTGGCACCGCCTGTACGACACCCTGGCCGGCGTGGACCCCGACCGACTGTCGGGCCTGCCCGTGCCGCTCGCCGACGGCCGCACCACCATCGGCCCGCGCCACGTCCTGCTGCCCGGCCCGGACACCCCCGCGGACCTGGCCCGCCTCGGCCTGAAGGTGGCGCACCCGGACGCCGCGCACCCGCTGCTGGAGAAGCTGGGCGCGCTCCCCGCCACCGCCCGAGCCGTGCTGACGACCCCGCAGGTCCGCGCCGCCGTGGCCGCCTCCCTGGACGCGGGCGAGGTCTGGGACGAGGACGCGCCGGACCCGGAGGAGCTCGCCGACACCGTCCTGACCCTGGTCCGCGCGGCCGGCCTGGCGCCCGGCGAGGAGCCTTGGCTGGGCGCGCTGGCCCTGCCCGACGAGGACGGGGAGCTCACCCCCGCCGGGGAGCTGCTGCTTGCCGGGAGCCCGCTGGCATCGGTGCTGCGCGAGGACGAGGTCCCGTACCTGGACGGCGGGTTCGCCGCCCGCTGGGACGCGGACACGCTGGCCGCGTGCGGGGTGCTGACCGCGTTCCAGCTGGTCCGCGCCACCGACGTGGTCCTCGACCCGGACGAACTGGAGCCCCGCGAGGGCGACTTCGCCGAACCCGACGACGCCGGCCTGCTGGACGCGGTCGACGTGTGGTGCGAGGACCTGCTCGACCAGTTCCCCGACACCCCGGTGCCGCCGGTGGCGACCGAGCTGATCGCCGTCCGGGACCTGGACCTCGTCGACGACGACCGCTGGCCGCAGGCCCTGGCGATGCTGGCGCAGCCCCCGCTGCGCGACGCCCTGACCCAGCCGGTGCGGATCCTGCTCCCGGACGGCACCACCCAGTCGGTGCGCCCGTACACCGCCTGGTGGCTGCGCGACCACCCGGTGCTGGACGGCCGCCGCCCGGCCGGGCTGCGGGCGGCGGGCGGCGATCCGCTGCTCGCGGGCCTCTACACCCCGGCGGACGCGACGGGCTTCGAGGACGAGCAGGTGCTGCGGGCCCTGGGCGTACGCACCTCCGTGCGGGCCCTGCTGGAGGAGCCCGGCGGGGCGGCGGAGCTGCTGGGCCGGCTCGCCGACCCGGACCGCGAGGTCACCGGGCACCAGCTGCACGGGCTGTACGGGGCGCTGGCCGATCTGGACCCGGAGCAGGTGACGCTGCCGGACGAGGTGCGGGCGGTGGTGGACGGCGAGGTGGTCGTGGTGGACGCGGCCGACGCGGTCGTCGCCGACGCCCCCGACCTGCTGCCGCTGACGGCGGGCCTCCCGCTCCTGCCGGTCTCCCCGTCGCGCGCGGCGGACCTGGCGGAGCTGTTCCAGGTGCGCCGCCTGTCGGAGACGGTCCCGGCGGAGGTGACCACGCCGGGCGAGGAGCACGAGGTCCCGGAGTCGGTGCGCGTCCTGCTCGGCCCCGGCACCCCGGCGACGTACGTGGAGCACGAGGAGCTGGTGGCGGGCGACACGGAGCTGGACTGGCGGCTCACCCCGGACGGGGTGCTGCACGCGGCGACCCTGGAGGGCGTGGCGGCGGGCCTGGCCTGGTCGGCGTCGCAGTGGCCGCGCCGCTTCGAGGTGGCGGCCCTGCTGGAGGACCCGTCGCGGACGGCGGAGCTGGCCCGGGACCGCTGGTTCGACTAGGACGCCCTGGACGGGTCAGGCCCGGAAGCGCCGGTCCACCCACCGGAAGGTGAACTCGATCGCGGCGGCGGCCGCCGCCGCGATCGCGACGGAGATCCACGGCATGGTCACGCCCTCCAGCTTGAGCTGGAAGAAGTCCTGGAGCCACGGCACGACGAGGACGACGAGGAAGGCCGCGCCCATCGCGCCGACCAGGGCCACCCGCCACCACGTGTAGGGGCGGGCGATGATCGCCAGTACCCACATCGAGGTGAGGAACAGGGCGAGCGTCGCCGCGCTGGTCTCGGCCTTGAGGGAGTCGGGGCCGCTGTAGTGGGCGCGGGCGATCAGGTAGGTCACGAAGGTGGCCACGGCCGCGATGACGCCGCCGGGGATCGCGTAGCGCATGACCCGCTTCACGAAGTGGGGCTTGGCGCGCTCCTTGTTCGGGGCGAGCGCCAGGAAGAAGGCCGGGATGCCGATGGTGAGGGTGGACAGCAGGGTGAGGTGGCGCGGCAGGAAGGGGTACTCGACCTGCGAGCACACCACCAGGATGGCCAGCAGCACCGAGTAGACCGTCTTGGTGAGGAAGAGGGTCGCGACGCGGGTGATGTTGCCGATGACCCGGCGCCCTTCGGCCACCACCGAGGGGAGGGTGGCGAAGCTGTTGTTGAGCAGCACGATCTGCGCGACGGCCCGGGTGGCCTCGGAGCCGGAGCCCATGCTCACGCCGATGTCGGCGTCCTTGAGGGCGAGGACGTCGTTGACGCCGTCGCCGGTCATGGCGACGGTGTGGCCGTTGGACTGGAGGGCGCCGACCATGTCCCGCTTCTGCTGCGGGGTGACGCGGCCGAAGACGGAGTTCCCGTCGAGGACCGCGGCCATCTCGGCCCGTTCGGCGGGCAGCTCGCGGGCGTCGACGGTGTTGTGCGCGCCGGGCAGCCCGAGCTTGCCGGCGACGGCGCTGACGGAGACGGCGTTGTCCCCGGAGATGACCTTCGCCTTGACGCTCTGGTCCTCGAAGTAGCGCAGGGTGTCGGCGGCGTCGGGGCGCAGCCGCTGCTCCAGGACGACGAGGGCGGTGGGGCGTACTCCGGTGGCGACGGCGGGGTCGTCGAGCTCGCGGGCGGAGCGGGCGAGGAGCAGGACCCGTAGTCCCTGCTCGTTGAGGCCGTTGATCTCGTCGAGGGCCGGGTCCCCGGCGGGCAGGAGCACGTCGGGGGCGCCGAGCAGCCAGGTGTTGTTCTCGCCGTCGCCCTCGCTGAAGCTGGCGCCGCTGTACTTGCGGGCGGAGGAGAAGGGCAGGGACTCGGTGCAGCGCCACTCGGCGCTGTCGGGGTAGGCGTCGATGATGGCCTGGAGGCTGGCGTTGGGGCGGGGGTCGGATTCGCCGAGGGCGCCGAGGACCTTCTTGACGTACGCGGCTTCGGCGCCGCCGAGCGGGCGGAGCTCGGTGACGTCCATGCCGCCTTCGGTGAGGGTGCCGGTCTTGTCGAGGCAGACGACGTCGACGCGGGCGAGGCCCTCGATGGCGGGGAGTTCCTGGACGAGGCACTGTTTGCGGCCGAGCCGGATGACGCCGATGGCGAAGGCGACGGAGGTGAGGAGGACGAGTCCCTCGGGGATCATCGGGACGATGCCGCCGACGGTGCGGGCGATGGAGTCCTTGAGGTTGGAGTCCTTGACGACGAGCTGGCTGATGATCAGGCCGAGGGAGGTCGGGACCATCATCCAGGTGACGTACTTGAGGATGGTGGAAATGCCGGAGCGTAGCTCGGAGTGGACGAGGGTGAAGCGGGAGGCCTCTTCGGCGAGCTGGGCGGCGTAGGCCTCGCGGCCGACCTTGGTGGCGGTGAAGGCTCCGCCGCCGGCGACGACGAAGGAGCCGGACATGACCTGGTCGCCGGGCTTCTTGAGGACGGGGTCGGCCTCGCCGGTGAGGAGGGACTCGTCGATCTCCAGTCCGTCGGCCTCGCCGACGACGCCGTCGACGACGACCTTGTCGCCGGGTCCGAGTTCGATGACGTCGTCGAGGACGATCTCGGAGGTGGAGACCTCGGCGGTGGTGCCGTCGCGGCGGACGCCGGGTTTGGCCTCGCCGATGACGGCGAGGCCGTCGAGGGTCTTCTTGGCGCGGAGTTCCTGGATGATGCCGATGCCGGTATTCGCGATGATCACGAAGCCGAAGAGGCTGTCCTGGATGGGCGCGACGATCAGCATGATCACCCACAGGACGCCGATGATGGCGTTGAAGCGGGTGAAGACGTTGGCCCGGACGATGTCGGCGGTGGAGCGGGAGGAGCGGACGGGGACGTCGTTGACGTCGCCGCGGGCGACGCGTTCGGCGACCTCGGCGGTGCTGAGGCCGGCCGGCTTGAACCGGGGGGCGGGGGGTTTCACCGGGTGTACGGGGTCGAGCTCGGCGCCCGCGTCGATGGCGGCGCCGTCGGCCCGTTCCGGCCCGTCATGGTCGATCCTCGCCCGCTGCGTCATGCTTTCGACGGTAAAGGCGGTTCGAACGCTTCACCCGCCGAGCGGTCGGAAGATCCGACTTCAGGATGACCCGAATCGTCCCCCCGAGGTCCCCCGGCGGCTAGGCCCCGCCCGCTTGCGGGGCCGGTCCGGCGTCCCCGTCCCCGGTGGGCCGGTCGGCCCGTTCCGCCGCGTGGCGCTTGAGCGCCGCGTCACGGCCGCGGACGTACCAGATGCCGATCAGGCCGAGGCCGCCGCCGGCGGCGCAGGTCCACACCCACCACAGCAGGTCGCGGTCTTCGAACCATCCGTAGAAGGGCAGCTGGACGAGGAACATGGCGAACCAGAGGATCGTGCCGCCGGTGATGGTGGCGACAACCGGGCCCTCCAGGGGCTCGGGCGCCTCGTGCTTCGCAGTCCACTTCGCCATGGAGCCCAGTCTAGGTGGCGGGTTTTGGGGTCTACGCGCGGAGATGGACGGCCCTTCGTTCATGTGTTCATACTGAAACGGTTTGTCTACGACCGGATTCGTTCGTATGAACCGCCCAATAGACCCGTTTGAGGACCGCATGAGCACCTCGGCACCCGCCGCGGCCCCCACCACCGGCCTGGACCGGTACTTCAAGATCTCCGAGCGCGGCTCGACCGTCGCCCGCGAGGTCCGGGGCGGCTTCGCCACCTTCTTCGCGATGGCCTACATCATCGTGCTGAACCCGATCATCCTGGGCAGCGCGAAGGACATGTACGGGCACCAGCTCGACGGCGGCCAGCTCGTCACCGCGACCGTCCTGACGGCCGCCTTCTCCACCCTCCTCATGGGCGTGATCGGCAACGTCCCGATCGCCCTGGCGGCCGGCCTCGGCGTCAACACCGTCGTGGCCCTCCAGCTGGCCCCGCGCATGAGCTGGCCCGACGCCATGGGCATGGTCGTCCTCGCCGGCTTCGTCGTGATGCTGCTGGTCGCCACAGGCCTGCGCGAGCGCGTCATGAACGCCGTCCCGCAGGGTCTGCGCAAGGGCATCGCGATCGGCATCGGCCTCTTCATCATGCTGATCGGCCTGGTCGACTCCGGCTTCGTCACCCGCATCCCGGACGCCGCCCACACCACGGTCCCGCTCCAGCTCGGCGGCAACGGCCACCTGCACGGCTGGCCCGTCCTGGTCTTCGCCGTCGGCGTACTGCTCACGCTCGCGCTGCTGATCCGCAAGACGCCCGGCGCGATCCTGATCTCCATCGTCGCCATGACCGTCGTCGCGGTCGCCGTGCAGCTGATCACCGACCTGCCCGACCTGGCCTGGGGCCTCACCGTGCCGCAGTGGCCGGGCAACCCGGTGGCCGCGCCCGACTTCGGGCTCGTCGGCCAGGTCAGCCTCTTCGGCGGCTTCGGGAAGGTCGGCCTGCTCACGGGCATCCTGTTCGTCTTCACCGTGCTGCTGTCCTGCTTCTTCGACGCGATGGGCACCATCCTCGGCGTCGGCGACGAGGCCAAGCTGACGAAGCCGGACGGCACCTTCCCCGGCATCAACCGGGTCCTGCTGATCGACGGCCTGGCCGTCGCCTCCGGCGGCGCCACCTCGTCCTCCGCCACCACCTGCTTCGTGGAGTCCACGGCGGGCGTCGGCGAGGGCGCCCGCACGGGCCTGGCCAACGTGGTGACCGGCGCCCTCTTCACCGTCTCGCTCTTCCTGACCCCGCTCGCCACGATGGTCCCCTCGCAGGCCGCCACCCCCGCCCTCGTCGCGGTCGGCTTCCTGATCCTGGCGGGCTCGGTCCGGGACATCGACTGGAGCGACTTCACCATCGCCGTCCCGGCCTTCATGGCCATGGTGATGATGCCGTTCACCTACTCGATCACCAACGGCATCGGCATCGGCTTCATCAGCTTCGCCGTACTGCGCCTGGCGACGGGCCGGGGCCGCGAAGTCCCGGCCGCCATGTACGCCGTCTCGGCCGTCTTCGTCTTCTACTACGCGATGCCGGCCCTCGGCCTCACGTAAGCCCGTAGAACTTCTCCGTCTCGTCGACGGCGGCCTTGAACCGCTCGTCGAAGTCATCGCGAATGAGCGTCCGGACCACATAGTCCTGGACGCTCATTCCGCGTTTGGCGGCATGGTGCCGGAGCCGTTCCAGCAGCTCCCCGTCTATGCGCATGCTCAGCACATGTGTCCCCATGCCCGAAAGGGTCGGGCCAGAGGGTGCGGACGCGTGTCACTTTCCGCCGCCCACTCACCCGTACGAGTGAGACGCCAGGGTTCCCCGGGCCTCCTGAAACCGTTTTTCCTTAGACAGAGTAATGAGTTACTCTAAGGACATGCTTGACCTCTCCCATGGCGACGACGCCGCCGCCGTGAACGATCTGCGCTCCGCCGTGATGCGGCTGGGCCGGCGCCTGAAGCACCAGCGCGTCGACGAATCGCTCAGCCCGACCGAGATGTCGGTGCTCGGCACCCTCGCCCGCTGCGGCCACGCCACCCCCGGCGAGCTGGCCCGGCGCGAGCACGTCCAGCCCCCGTCGATGACACGCATCGTCGCACTGCTGGAAGCCAAGGGACTGGTCACGCTGGAGCCGCACCCCGAGGACCGCCGCCAGAAGGTGGTCCGACAGACCCAGGAGGCCGAGGCGATGCTCGAAGAGAGCCGTCGCAAGCGCAACGCCTTCCTGGCCGGGCTCGCGGCCGAGCTCACCGAGGACGAATGGGCCAAGCTCCGCGCGGCCGCACCCGTCCTGGAGAAGCTCGCCCACCTATAGGAACGACGCCAGGAGGCGAACGCTTTTGAGTACGGGAACCGGAGCAGACTCCGCACCCGGCCATACATCCACCACTACCAGCGCCACGAGCCGGAACTCCATGTTCGGCTCGCTGAAGATCCGGAACTACCGGCTCTTCGCCACCGGCCAGGTCGTCTCGAACACGGGCACCTGGATGCAGCGCATCGCGCAGGACTGGCTGGTCCTCTCCCTGACCGGCTCCGCGTCCGCCGTCGGGATCACCATCGCCCTGCAGTTCCTGCCGATGCTGCTCTTCGGGCTCTACGGAGGCGTACTCGCGGACCGGCTGCCCAAGCGGCCGCTGCTGATCGCCACCCAGAGCGCGATGGGCCTCACCGGCGTCGCACTCGCCGCACTGACCCTGGCCGGACACGTCCAGGTCTGGCACGTCTACCTCGCCGCCTTCCTGATCGGCCTGGTCACCGTCGTGGACAACCCGGCCCGGCAGACGTTCGTCTCCGAGATGGTCGGCCCCGCGCAGCTCGCCAACGCCGTCAGCCTGAACTCCGCGAACTTCCAGTCCGCGCGGCTGGTCGGCCCGGCGATCGCCGGCGTGCTCATCACCGCCGTCGGCTCCGGCTGGGCCTTCCTGCTGAACGGCCTGTCCTTCGCCGCGCCCATCGCGGGCCTGCTGCTGATGCGCACGCACGAGCTGCACCCCGTCACCCCGCAGCCGCGCGCCAAGGGACAGCTGCGCGAAGGCCTGCGGTACGTCGCCGGCCGGCCCGAGCTGGTCTGGCCGATCGTGCTGGTCGGCTTCATCGGCACCTTCGGGTTCAACTTCCCGATCTGGCTGTCGGCCTTCACCGACGACGTCTTCCACGGCGACGCCGGCACCTACGGGCTGTTCAACACCCTCATCGCGGCAGGCTCCCTGGCCGGCGCCCTGCTGGCGGCCCGCCGCGGACACTCCCGCCTGCGGCTGCTGGTCACGGCGGCGGTGCTCTTCTCGGCCCTGCTGCTGGTCACCGCGTTCGCGCCGGGCTTCTGGCTCTTCGCGGCGCTGCTGGTACCGATCGGGATGTTCGGCCTGACCGTCAACGTCGTGGCGAACTCCAGCGTCCAGATGGCCACCGACCCCGAGATGCGGGGACGGGTGATGGCCCTGTTCATGATGGTCTTCACCGGCGGCACCCCGGTCGGGGCCCCGCTGGTCGGCTGGATCACGGACACCTACGGAGCCCGGCTCGGCATGGCCGCGGGCGGCGTGATCTCCCTGGCGGCGGCGGTCGCCGTCGGCCTGGTCCTGTCCCGCGTGGGGAACCTCCGGCTCCGCCTGAACCGCCACGGCGTCGTCTTCGTCCCGGCCACCCGCCGCGACCTGGCCCCCGCCGCCTGAGCACCCTTCCTGACGCGCCGCTCGCGCGGCTCGCCGGACTCCGTCCGGCGGACGCGGGGCGGGGCCGGTGCCCGCGGCCGGGGCCGGTGGGCCGTCGCCGGGGCCGCTGGGCCGTGGCCGGGGCCGCTGGGCCGTGGCCGGGGCCGGTGGGCCGTGGCCGGGGCCGGTGGGCCGTCTGCGGGTGGGGGGCCACTGCGCGGTGCGAGGTCCCCTACCCGCCCTTCCGCCGTTCCCAGGGGCTCCGCCCCTGACCCCGCGCCTCAATCGCCGGCGGGGCTGGAATTCGCCGCGCGAATCCAGCCCGCGCGGCGATTGAGCGCAACGGGGTCAAGGGACTGAGCCCCGGTTCTCCAGCCCCGCCGGCGATTGAGGCGCGCGGGGGGCTGGGGGCTGAGCCCCCAGAACGGGTCCGGGCAACGCCCGGGGAACGGGCGAAGGGCGGGGAGGGGCAAGCCCCGCGCAGCGGCACACCCACCCGCGCCCGGCACGGAAAGGTACCGTCGGAGACGTGAGGCTGTTCGCCGCGGTGCTGCCCGGGACCGACGCCGTCGCCGAACTGCGGCACGCCGTCGCGGCGGCGCCGCGGCCCGACGGGCTGCGGTGGACCGCGGAAGCGGGCTGGCACTTCACGCTCGCCTTCATGGGCGAGGTCCCCGACCCCCTCCTCCCCGACCTGTACGCCCGCCTCGCCCGCGCGGCACACCGCAGCGCCCCCTTCCCGCTCCGCCTCCACGGCATCGGCCACTTCGGCGACCGCGCCCTGTGGACCGGCGCCGCCGGCGGGATCGACGCGCTGCGGCTGCTCGCCGAGCGGGCCGACGCCGCCGCCCGCCGGGCCGGGGTGCCCATGGAGCACCACCGCCGCTACACCCCGCACCTCACCCTCGCCCGCGGCCACCACGGCACCGACCTGCGGCCCTGCCTCGACGCCCTCGCCGGCTTCGAGGGCACGCCCTGGCGGGTCGACACCCTCAGCCTGGTCCGCAGCAACCTCCCCACCAGCGGCGTCCCCGGCGAACAGCCCCGCTACGAGGTCGTAGAAGCCTGGCCCCTCTCCGGCTGAGTCCCAGGGTTCGGGGACGGTTCATCCCCCGGTGGCCCGTACGTCGGGGCACGGAATCCGGATTCCGGTGAAACAGAGGCAGCAGAGGCGACGGCCGCCCCGCCACCACCCCGCGGGGCGGCCCGGAGTCCCTCCGGCCACCCTCGAAGGAGTCCCCGTGCCGCTCACCGAGCCGACGACCACCCCGACACCGGCACCGACGGCGACCGCACGCGTCGCCACCCGCCGCAGGCTGCTGATGTGCCGGCCCCGGCACTACGACGTCACGTACTCGATCAACCCCTGGATGCACCCGGAGAACAGCACCGACCCCGCCCTCGCCGTCCGCCAGTGGGAGCGGCTGCGCGACCTCTACCGCGAACTCGGCCACTTCGTCGAGGAGATCGACCCCGTCGAGGGCCTGCCCGACATGGTGTTCGCCGCGAACGGCGCCACCGTCGTCGACGGCAAGGTCTACGGCGCGCGGTTCCGGCACGCACAGCGCACCGCGGAGGGGCCGGCGTACCTGGGCTGGTTCGAGCGCCGCGGCTACCGCGACGTGCTCTGGCCCGAGTACATCAACGAGGGCGAGGGCGACTTCCTCACCGTCGGCCGCCGGCTGCTCGCCGGCACCGGCTTCCGCACCGATCCCCGTTCGCACGCCGAGGCCCAGGAGTTCTTCGGCCTGCCGGTGACGAGCCTGACCCTCGTCGACCCGGAGTACTACCACCTGGACACGGCCCTGGCCGTGCTCTCCGACGACGAGGTCATGTACTACCCGGCCGCCTTCTCCGAGGGCAGCCGGGCCGTGCTCCGCACCATGTTCCCCCACGCGATCCTCGCCACCGCCGAGGACGCCGCGGTCTTCGGGCTGAACGCCTTCTCCGACGGCCGCCACGTGCTGCTGCCGGAGGCTGCGACCGGCCTGACGGCCCAGCTCGGCGCCCGCGGCTTCGAGCCCGTCGGGGTCGGGCTCTCCGAACTCCTCAAGGCGGGCGGCAGCGTGAAGTGCTGCACCCTGGAGCTGCGCGACCGCTGAGTCACCGCCGACGTGGCTCCCGGCTGATCGGCGAGGAGCCCGCGCCGGTCCAGGGGGCGTCCCCTCCCCGGCCGCGGGTGAGGGTGACGTACAGGTATTCGTCGAGGAGCTTGGCCAGGGTGACGCCCGGCCGGCCCAGGCCGGCGGTCAGTACGTCCTCCTCCAGGCCGCTCTCGGCGAGCGCGGCCCTCGCCCAGGCCCGGCCGGTGCGCAGGTGACGGGCGAAGGCCCGCTCGTCGCGGGCGCCGTGCAGCCGGACGGCGATGGCCTCGTCCCAGGGCATCACGGTGCGCGGCCGCACCGCGAACAGGGCCTTGGCGGCGGCCGTCGGCCCGAGGGTGCGGCGGCCCGCCGGCAGGGCGGCCAGTTCGCCGTACGCGGCGGCGAGCGCGCCGATCTCCCGGTCGGTGAGGGCCGCGATCGGGGCCCCGGGCAGGGCGTGCCGGGCCCACCAGGTGCCGAGCCCGGCGCCCAGCGGGTCGGGCTCGCCCTCGCGCGGGTAGCGGATGCGGCAGCCCCAGGCGTTGAGCCAGCGGTGCAGGGCGGTGCGGTGCGCGGCCTCGGAGAGGTCGATGCCGGGTGCCGTGGCGTCCCGCAGTGCCTGCCAGCTGCGGTCCGCCCGGTAGCCGGCGAACACCTCGGCGGCGGCCCGCAGCCCGTCGAGTCCGGGCGGCGGCGGCAGGGCGCCGTCCTCCAGGTGCGCGCGGGCGACCTTGGCCGGTACGCACATCCGCCAGGCGTCGGTGACCAGTTCCGCGAGTTCCCCGGTGCCGAGGGCGGCCATGCGGGCGTGCACCCAGTGGTAGCGCATGTCCCCGGCGCCCGGCAGGGAGAACTTCTCCGGCTCGGAGGCGACGAGCGCGGCCCGCTCCTCCTTGGGGAAGGCGAAGCCGAGCTCGGTCTCGTCCCGGGAGAGGGCGAGGTAGACGATCCGGCCGATGCGGAACTTCACCCGGTCGCGGACGAGGTGCTCCTCGGTGCGCGGCAGCGCGAGCGCGAGCCGCCGTACGTCTTCGACGGTGACCATGACGCAAGTCTCGCAGCCCCTGGCGAGGGGCGTGGGCGGGAGCGCGTTAGTCTCGACGGGTGGACCCGAAGACCAGAAACCGTGTCATGGCCGGTGTGCTCGTGCTGATGTTCGTCGTCGTGGCGGTGGCCGCCGCCGTGGGCCAGTAGAGCGCGCCCCTCCCCCGTACCGGCCCGCCCAGCCCGCGCTCGAAGCGCGGGCGGGGCGGTTCGCTTAGCCGGGCCCCCGGCTACCAGGCGAAGGCCTCCGGGGACGGACCGGGACCGGGGAAGATCTCTTCGAGGGAGGCCAGCAGTTCCTCGGAGAGTTCCAGTTCCACCGCGCGCAGCGCGCTCTCCAGCTGCTCGGCGGTGCGCGGGCCGACGATCGGGCCGGTGACGCCGGGGCGGGTCAGCAGCCAGGCCAGGGCGGTTTCGCCGGGCTCCAGGCCGTGCTTGTCGAGGAGGTCCTCGTACGCCTGGATCTGCGCGCGTACGGCGGTGTTGGCGAGGGCGTCCGCCGAGCGGCCGGAGGCCCGCCGGCCGCCGGTGGCCTCCTTCTTGATGACCCCGCCGAGCAGTCCGCCGTGGAGCGGGGACCAGGGGATGACGCCGAGCCCGTACGCCTCGGCGGCCGGGATGACCTCCATCTCGGCGCGCCGCTCGGAGAGGTTGTAGAGGCACTGCTCGCTGACCAGGCCGACCATGCCGCGCCGGGCGGCCGTCTCGTTGGCCTGGGCGATCTTCCAGCCGGGGAAGTTGGAGGAGCCCGCGTAGAGGATCTTGCCCTGCTGGATCAGGACCTCGATGGCCTGCCAGATCTCCTCGAAGGGGGTCCGCCGGTCGACGTGGTGGAACTGGTAGACGTCGATGTGGTCCGTCCGCAGCCGCTTGAGGCTGTCGTCGACGGCCCGGCGGATGTTCAGGGCGGAGAGGCGGTCGTGGTTGGGCCAGGTCTCGCCCTCGCGGGACATGGAGCCGTAGACCTTGGTGGCGAGGACCGTCTTCTCGCGGCGGCCGCCGCCCTGCGCGAACCAGGTACCGATGATCTCCTCGGTGCGGCCCTTGTTCTCACCCCACCCGTACACGTTCGCCGTGTCGAAGAAGTTGATCCCCGCGTCGAGGGCCGAGTCCATGATCGCGTGGCTCTCCGGCTCGCCCGTCTGGGGGCCGAAGTTCATGGTGCCGAGTACGAGGCGGCTGACTTTGAGACCGGTGCGTCCGAGCTGCGTGTACTTCATGGGCCACTAGCCAACTGCTTGGAGTGCGCTCCAGGCAAGCCCCTTTCGCGGGGCGGGACTTACCGGGCGGGCACGGGACGGTAGGGGCCGCCGATGCCCCAGGCCTGGTGCAGGACCGCCGCGAACTCGCCCGCGAGGCGGTGCTCGCCGGAGGCGTTGGGGTGCGTGCCGTCGTAGGTGTCGCGGTGGATGTCGTACGCGTCCGGGCGGGCGGCCAGCAGGATCGGCGAGGCGTCGGTGCTCAGGTCGGCCACCGCCTTGGCGAGCAGTTCGTTGAACCGGGCGACCTCCGCCGCGAAGGGGGGTTCGTCCTCGGCGCGGACGTTGGGTATCACCGGGAGGAAGACCATCCGGATCGCCGGGCGGGCCTCGCGCGCGGCCGTGACGAAGGCGCGGACGTTGCCGGCGGTCTGCTCGGCGTTGGTGTAGAAGCCCAGGTCGATCAGGCCGAGGGAGACGAGCAGGACGTCGGCCCGGGCGTCGGCGGCGGCGGGCCCGATGAGGGGGGCCATGTGCTGCCAGCCCTCGCCCCAGCCGGCCAGGTGCCGGCGGGCGTGCCCGGGGAAGTCCGCGGCCGCGTAGTCCTGGTCGCCGGGGCCGCCGGAACCGGTGTCGTACAGGGCGGTGCGCGGGCCGACGATCTCGAAGGAGCCGTCGCCCAGGGTGGCGGCGAGGTGCTGCCACATCCGGTAGCGCCAGGTGTAGTCGCCGGCGCGTCCGATGGTCATGGAGTCGCCGACGAACATGAAACGCATCCGGTCATCATCGCGGATCACGCGACGGGAGCCCCTGTGATGCCGGACACGCCCTACCGGGTGGCAGGCTTGTGGGATGCGCCTGCTGCTCCGGTCGACCGCCGTTCCCGCCGCTCTCGTGCTCGCCCTGCTGCCGGGGGCCGCCGTCGCGGCGGAGACCCCCGCCGCGCCCGGGGCCGCGTCCGGGTTCACCATCACCGATCCGCGCATCAAGGAGTCGAGCGGCCTGGCGGCCAGCCGGATCCACCCGGGCGTGTACTGGACGCACAACGACAGCGACGACGGCCCGTACGTGTACGCGGTGGACTCCGCGACGGGGAAGACGGTGGCGAGGGTGGCGCTGACCGGGATCGGGACCCCGCGCGACGTGGAGGCGATCTCGCTCGGCCCGGACGGCCGGCTGTACGTCGGGGACATCGGCGACAACAAGGGCGGCACCTGGGACCACGTGTGGATCTACCGCTTCGAGGAGCCGAAGGAGCTCGGCGACCGGACCGTCGCGGCCGAGCAGTTCACGGTCGGGTACGCGGACGGGCCGCGCAACGCCGAGGCGCTGATGGTGCATCCGGTGACGGGCCGGGTGTACATCGCCAGCAAGGACGAGCAGGGCGGCGGCCTGTACGAGGGCCCCGAGCGGCTGTCGGCGGACGGGCGCAACGTCTTCCGGCGGGTCGCGGAGGTGCCGTGGGTGACGGACGGGGCGTTCTCGCCGGACGGAACCCGGCTGACGCTGCGCGGGTACTTCACGGCCCGTACGTACGGCTGGAAGGGCGGCCGCCCGGAGGGGGCCGGGGAGCGGGTGGACGCGCCCTGGCAGGGGCAGGCGGAGTCGGTGACGTACACGCCGGACGGCAGGACGCTGATGTTCGGGGCGGAGGGCGCGAACAGCAAGGTGGTGGCCGTACCGGTGGCTCCGGCGGCGGGGCCGTCCGATCCTGCCCGCACCGGCTCCCCGCAGCAGCCGGGCGGCGGCCCGACGGGCTCCTCGGGCGCTCAGGGCGCGCCGGCCGGGCAGGACTCCGGCGGCTTCACCAAGGGGGCGCTGGTGCTCGCGGCGGGCACGGCCCTGGTCCTGGCGGGCAAGCGGCTGCTCCGCCGCCGCCCGAAGTGATCCGGGTCACACCCTGTCACGGGTTCCCGCCACCCGGTGTCTTGTGTCCGAACCCCAACGGAGGAGGACGCGATGAACGAGAACAACACCCAGGTGGTCGTGATCGGCGGCGGTTACGCGGGCGTGATGGCGGCCAACCGGCTGACCCTGCGCGGTGATGTGACGGTGACTCTGGTCAACGCGCGCCCGTCGTTCGTCCACCGGATCCGGCTGCACCAGCTGGCCGCGGGCAACGACCCGGCCGTCGTGGAGTACGCGGACGTCCTCGCCGACGGCGTGCGCCTGGCCGTGGACACCGTGGACCGCATCGACGCCCCCGCCCGCACCCTGGAACTCGCCTCCGGCGAACGCCTGGGCTACGACTACCTCGTCTACGCCGTCGGCAGCACCGGCGCCGACCTGCGCGTCCCCGGTGCCGCCGAGCACGCCCACCCCATCGCCACCCTCGAAGACGCCCAGCGCCTGCGCCCGGTCCTGGACGCCGCGCCCGAAGGGGCCCCGGTGACGGTGGTCGGCGCGGGCCCGACCGGCATCGAGACCGCCGCCGAACTCGCCGGCGCCGGCCGGCCCGTCACCCTGGTCTGCGGCGGCACCCTCGGCCCCTACCTCCACACCCGCGGACGCCGCTCGGTCGCCCGCCGCCTGGCCCGCCTCGGCGTCACCGTCGTCGACGGCCCCGAAAGCACCGTCACCCACGTCAGCGCCGCCGCGGTCCGCCTGGCCGACGGCCGCGAACTGCCCAGCCGCGTCACCGTCTGGACCGCCGGCTTCGCCGTCCCCGACCTCGCCGCCCGCAGCGGCCTGGCCACCGACACTGCCGGCCGCATCCTCACCGACGAGACCCTCACCAGCGTCGACGACGACCGGATCGTCGCCGCCGGGGACTCGGCCGCCCCCTCGGGCCTGCCGCTGCGGATGAGCTGCCAGGCCGCGATGCCGATGGGCGCCCGGGCCGCCGACACCGTCCTGAGCCGCCTCGCGGGCGAACGCCCCGAAACCCTCAACCAGCCCTTCGGCGCCCAGTGCATCAGCCTCGGCCGGGCCGACGGCATCTTCCAGTTCGCCAAGGCCGACACCGCGATCTGGTTCCACGTCGACGGCAAGCCCGGCGCCAAGCTGAAGGAAACCGTCTGCACCGTCGTCGTCAAGCACCTCGCCGACGAGGCCCGCAAGCCCGGCGGTTACCGTCTCCACCGCGGCTCGGGCGCCGCCACCCGCCAGAAGAAGCTCCAGGCCGTGCGCGGACAGACGACGGCCGCGTGACCAACGGGACGGACCCCCATGAACGACGAAGACCGCACCACCGACGCGGCGACCGAGGCCTTCGTGGCCCACCGCAACCTGCTCTTCACCGTCGCCTACGAGATGCTCGGCTCGGCCTCCGACGCCGAGGACGTCCTCCAGGAGACGTGGCTGCGCTGGGTGAAGGTCGACCTCGACCAGGTCGAGGACCGGCGCGCCTACCTGGTCCGCGTGACGACCCGTCAGTCGCTCAACCGGCTGCGGTCGATGAGCCGCCGCAAGGAGTCGTACGTCGGCGAGTGGCTGCCCGAACCGCTGCTGACCGCACCGGACGTGGCCCAGGACGTGGAGCTCGCCGAGAGCGTGTCCATGGCGATGATGCTCGTACTGGAGACGCTGTCACCGACCGAACGCGCCGTGTTCGTCCTGCGCGAGGCCTTCGACGTCGGCTACGACGAGATAGCCGCCGCCGTCGACAAGACCCCCGCCGCCGTACGCCAGATCGCACACCGGGCCCGCCGCCACGTCGACGCCCGCCGGCCCCGCCAGGCCGTCTCCGCGAGCCAGACCCGCGCCGTCATGGAGTCCTTCCAGCGCGCGCTCGACAGCGGGGACCTCCAAGGGCTCCTCGACGTACTCGCCCCGGACGTCGTGCTCGTCGGCGACGGCGGCGGCATCAAGCAGGCCGCGCTGCGCCCCGTCACGGGCTCCGACAAGGTCAGCCGCTACATCATCGGCGGCGTCGGCAAGAAGGCGGACCGGTTCGCCATCACCCCCACCGTGGTCAACGGCAGTCCGGCGCTCCTCGCCTACCTCGACGGGGAACTCGACGGCGTCATGGCCTTCCACGTCGAGGACGGCCGCATCGCCGGCATCTACTTCGTCCGCAACCCCGAGAAGCTGGGCGCCGTCGGAGCCGAGACCCCGATCACCCTGCGGTGAACCGAGGGCGGGCGCCGCATCCCGGCGGCCCGCCCCTCACCCGCCCCGCGGGCTACGAGTGGCCGAGGTCGGCGGACGGGAGGTCCGCCGAGGGCACCGAGCCGGTGTCGGGGGCCGGACGCAGCGGGAACTCGTCCGTCGCCATCGAGTCCAGCACCGGAGGCGCGGGCCGCGGCGGCTTCGGCATGACGGCGGCCTCCGAGTGGCCGCCGCAGCCGTACGACAGGGAGACGAGCCGGCCGTCCGCCGGGCCGAACTCGTTCGCGCAGATGCCGAAGGCCTGCCCCAGCGAGCCCCCGATCGCGACGAGGAACCCGCACGAGACGCAGGACGCGGGCGCGGCCTGCGCCATCGGCGTCTTCGCCCCGAAGGACTCGTCCCAGCGGTCGGCGGCCGTGTGCAGCCCGTACCGCGACAGGACGCGGGCGCGGCGCATGCCGAGCTCCTCCGCGACGGCGCTGATGGAGCCGCGCGCCGGGACGACCACCCGGTCGGTGACGTCGGCGTCCTCCGCCTCGACCAGTTCGGCCATCTCGGTGGAGACGACCGAGTTCGGCGGCGGCGCGTCCTCCCCGGACCAGCCCGGCTCCAGCCGCAGGTCGTCGGCGTCCGTCGGCAGCAGGTCGCCGGGGCCCATGTCGCCCGGGCGCAGCCGCTCGCTCCACGGCACCCATTCGGGGGCGAGGAGCGCGTCGTCGCCGGGAAGGAGCACCGTTTCGTCGAGGGTGACGTTCTTCGCGCGGGAGGCGCGGGTCACGGTGACGGCCCAGCGCCAGCCGCGGTAGCCCGGCTCCTTGCACTCGAAGAAGTGGGTGACGACCCGGTCGCCCTCCGCTACGGCGGACACGTGCTCGCCCACCACACCGGGGTATGCGGCCTCCTCGGCCGCCGCACGGGCGAGCTCCACCGCCTCGGCGCAGAGGCGGTCCGGGGCGGGCGTACGCGGGGTACGCGGGGTACGGCTTCGCGTCGTCGCAGCACTCACAGGTCTCGTTCTCTCCTACGCCGTCTCACGAGTGCGCCGTCCGTACTGTCGTTCACAACGACCCGTCGGTCTCGTCCGTACGTAGCGCGGGCGGAGCGGACCAGAGGGCCGCGTCGACGTCCGCGCCCCGATCGGCCTCGGGCGCACCCCACTGTGATCCATTCTGCGGGATCACGAAGAGGCGCGCGGCCAAGTGCAACCGCCGGTGGCGCGCTACGCACGCTACCTCCTCCGAAGCCTTCGGCCCACATGCGAGGTCCGATTCGCGGACAACGCACGCGCGCGAAGCCCCTCCCGCGGGCCCGCGACGGGCCCCCGGAAACGCACCCGGGACGCGCCGGGAGGGGTCCCGGACGGCCTCGTGGGGCACTATGGCCACGTGGCACCCGCACGGTCGTCCGCAGACGGCTCGGGACCGGCCAGGCGGGCCGGCCGGGCTGTCGGCCGTGCCCTGCACCTCCCCATCACCGGTACCGCACGCGGGATCCGGCGCGCCACGCACGCCCACGGAGCCGGCGAGTCGGGGCTGGGCCGTCTGATCGAACTGCACGCGATCAACGGCGCCGGAGACGTCATGATCACCGTCGCGCTCGCCTCGACGGTGTTCTTCTCGGTACCCACCGACGAGGCACGCGGACGGGTTGCCCTCTACCTGGCGATCACCATGGCGCCCTTCACCCTGCTGGCCCCGGTGATCGGCCCCCTGCTGGACCGGCTCCCGCACGGCCGGCGGGCGGCGATGGCGGGCGCCATGCTGACGCGGGCCCTGCTGGCGCTGATGATGTCGGGCGCGGTCGCCACGGGCGGCCTGGAGCTCTACCCGGCGGCCCTGGGCGTACTGGTCGCCTCGAAGGCGTACGGAGTCGTACGCAGCGCAGTGGTCCCACGGCTCCTCCCGCCGAAGTTCTCACTCGTCAAGGCGAACTCCCGGGTCACGCTCGCGGGCCTGCTCGCCACGGGCGCGGCGGCGCCGGTGGCAGCCGGACTGCACACGATCGGCCCGCCGTGGCCGCTCTACGGGGCCTGCGCGATCTTCGTGTGGGGCACCTTCGCGGCGTTCCAGCTGCCGCACAAGGTGGACGACGCCAAGGGCGAGCGCCGCGCCCGGCTCTCCACCCACGAGGCGCACTCCAAGCGCCCCGGGCTGCGCACGGTCAGCCGCCCGGTGCTGTGCGGACTGCTGGCGAACGCGGCGATGCGCGGGCTGTCCGGGTTCCTGATCTTCTTCCTGGCGTTCCTGCTGCGCGAGCACCCGCTCGCCGGGCAGAGCGCGGCGGTGTCGCTGGGCATCGTCGGCGTCGCGGCGGGCATCGGCAACGCCTGTGGGACGGCGGTCGGCGCGTGGCTGCGGGCCCGCGCCCCGGAGGCGATCATCGCGACCGTCCTGTCCGCGACCCTGGGCGTGGCGATCGTGTCCGCGGTCCTCTTCAGCGGCCTGTTCATGGCCGTCCTGGCCGGGACGGCCGGCTTCTGCCAGGCGCTGGCGAAGCTCTCGCTCGACGCGATGATCCAGCGCGACGTCCCGGAAGCCGTCCGCACGTCGGCCTTCGCCCGCTCGGAGACCCTGCTCCAGGTGGCGTGGGTGCTGGGCGGCGCGATCGGCATCGCCCTGCCGCTGAACGGCGTCCTGGGCATGGCGGTGGCCGCGGCCGTGGTGGCCCTGGGCACCCTCATGGCGGTCCGCGGCCTCCTGACGTCCCCCCGCCACCACCCGACGTCCCCCCGCCCCCGGGTGGCGTAACCGGGCGTTCCCGCCCCGGCCGGCACGTCCAGCGCCGCCGGCCCTTGAGGCGCCGGGGTCCGGGGCGCGGCTCCGGGGAACGGGCGAAGGGCGGGGCGGGGAGCGGCCCGCGCAGCGGCGCCCCCGGCCCCGCCCACCCGAACCCGCGGCGCAGCCAGGCGGCGGCCCCCGCCCCCTCCGCCACGCCCGGCCAGGGCACCGGCACCCCCGTGCGGCGGCGCAGCCCACCGGCCCGATAGCCTTCGGCTCATGACCGCACCGCTTTTCCCGGGTAGGGCCCGCCGCAGCGTCGCGGCCCTCGGAGCCGTGTCCGCCGGCCTCCTCCTCCTGTCCGCCTGTGGCGGCGACAAGCCGACCCCGCTCGCGACGGTGACCGTCGGCAGCTCGTCGGTGTCCGCCGAGTCCGAGGGCGAATGCAGCGCCAACGGCCAGGACCTCACCATGGACAAGGTCCAGAACTGCCTCACGGACCCCAAGAACGCCAAGACCGTCGAGTACGGCCGCGGCGACACCCTGCGCCTGGGCGTCGAGCCCGAGGTCGTCGAGGACGGCAAGAAGTGGCAGGCGGTCCTCGACGGCCAGCCGATCACCGAGCCCTCGGCGAACACCTACCGCAGCTTCCAGGGCGCCGACGTCTTCGCGACCGGCGGCCAGGGCGAGGCGCCCCAGTCGAAGCTGCTGGGCTTCGTCCAGGTCGGCGAGGACGGCAAGCCCCTCTCCGTCTGGACCTTCAAGCTCCAGCTGAAGAAGCAGTAGCGGCAGGCGCGGCGGCGTGCGCGCGCTGATCGTGACCGCGGTGGCCGCGGAGGCAGACTCCGTGGCCGCCGGTCTCACCCCTCATCCGGACGACCCGGTCACGCCCGAACCGCGCGCGCTCCCCTGGGGGTCCCCCCGGACGAAGTCTGGGGGAGGCTACCTCATCACCCGCCGGGACCTGCCCGGCCTCGCCGCCGACGTGCTCGTCGGCGGCGTCGGCCCCGCCGCCGCCGCGGCCGCCACGGCCACCGCTCTCGCACTGGCCGACTACTCCCTCGTGATCTCCGCCGGCATCGGCGGCGGGTTCGCGCCCGCCGCCCCGCTCGGCTCGCTGGTGGTCGCCGACGCGCTCGTCGCCGCCGACCTGGGGGCCGAGACCCCCGAGGGATTCCTGCCGGTGCAGGAGCTCGGCTTCGGCCACAGCGTGCACCTGCCGCCCGCCGAGCTCGCCGCCCGGGCCGCCGAGGCCACCGGGGCACTGCTCGCGCCCGTCCTGACCGTGTCCACCGTCACCGGCAGCGCCTCCCGCGCCGCCGAGCTCGCCGCCCGGCACCCGCTGGCCGGGGCCGAGGCGATGGAGGGCTTCGGGGTGGCGGAAGCCGCCGCCGCGCACGGCCTGCCCGTACTGGAGGTCCGCGCCGTGTCCAACGCCGTCGGGCCGCGCGACCGGGCCGCCTGGCGGATCGGGGAGGCGCTGGGCGCCCTCACCGCCGGATTCCGCGCGCTGGGACCCGTACTCGTCAACTGGGGAGAACGCCATGAGCACCATGAGCACCGCTGAACCGCTCGCCATCGCCTACTCGCCCTGCCCGAACGACACCTTCGTCTTCGACGCCTGGGCGCACGGACGCGTCCCGGGCGCGCCCGCCCTCGACGTGACCTTCGCCGACATCGACGTCACCAACGGCATGGCCGAGCGCGGCGAACTGGACGTGCTGAAGGTGTCGTACGCGGTACTGCCGTGGGTGCTGGAGGAGTACGCGCTGCTGCCGTGCGGCGGGGCCCTGGGGCGCGGCTGCGGGCCTCTCGTGCTGACGCGCGGACCCGGCGTGGACCTGTCCGCCGGGACGGTCGCGGTGCCGAGCGAACGCTCCACCGCCTACCTGCTGTTCCGGCTGTGGGCGGCCGACGTGCTGCCGGACGGGGTCGGGAAGGTCGTCGTCCTCCCGTTCAACGAGATCATGCCGGCCGTGCGCGACGGGCGGGTGGACGCCGGACTCGTCATCCACGAGGCCCGGTTCACGTACCAGGACTACGGGCTGCACTGCCTGGCCGACATGGGCGAGCACTGGGAGTCCACCACCGGGCTGCCGATCCCGCTCGGCGCGATCATCGCCAAGCGGTCGCTGGGCGCGGAGAAGCTGCGCGCGCTGGCCGAGTCGGCCCGTACGTCGGTGCGGATGGCATGGGACGACCCGGAGGCCTCGCGGCCGTACGTACGCGCCCACGCGCAGGAACTGGATCCGGCGGTAGCCGACCAGCACATCGGGCTGTACGTCAACGAGTTCACCGCCGACCTCGGCGACGCCGGGTACGCGGCGGTCCGCGGCCTGCTGACCCGGGCCGCCGCCGAGGGCCTCGTCCCGGCGGTCCCGGCGGACGCGCTGAGCTTCCCGTGACGCGGCACGCGTGACATGCCGGTGCCCCGCCGCTCGGAGGAGCGGCGGGGCACCGGTGCGCGTTCTCGTCGGACTACACGTACTACACGTCGAGCTGGTCGGCCACCGCGCGCAGCAGGCCGGCGATCTTCGTGCCGTGCGACTTGTCGGGGTAGCGGCCCCGCTCCAGCATCGGGGTGATGTTCTCGAGCAGCGTCGTCAGGTCCTGCACGATCGAGGCGAGCTCGTCGGGCTTGCGGCGCTGGGCGGCCGCCACCGAGGGCGCCGGATCCAGCACCGTCACCGAAAGTGCCTGGTCACCGCGCTGTCCCGCGACGACTCCGAATTCCACCCGCTGCCCGGGCTTCAGGGCGTCGACCCCGGCCGGGAGCACCGACGAGTGCACGAAGACGTCGCCGCCGTCGTCACGGGAGAGAAAGCCGAAGCCCTTCTCGCTGTTGAACCACTTGACCTTGCCGGTAGGCACGTCCGTCCTCTGTCCTTGTGCTCGTCGGGTCCGGGTGACCGTCGTGAACGGCTCCGGATAGCAGTACAGCGGGTCCTTCGACCCGCCTCCTCCAGGCTAATGGTCCAGAAACCGCCGACAAGACGTTCCCCGGTCCTTCCCGCTCCACCGCTTCGGCCAGGGAACTACCCTGGTGGGGTGACTGTTACTCCTCATCCCGACGAAGCACGGCCCGGCGACGGCCTGATCAAGGCCGGTGGCATCGTGTTCATCGTGGGCGCCCTGGCGACCCTGGCGACGATGGCCCCGCTGTTCCTGGGCACCGACCCGTTCCCGCCGTACGCGTGGGCCGTGTGCATGCTCATGGGCGTCGGCTTCGCCATCTCCGCGGCGGGCGTGCTGCGTTCCGCCGCCGCGCAGCGCAAAGCGGCCCGGGCGTCCCAGGCCGCCTGACGCCTTCCGCCGGGCCCTCAGGCCGCGCGGGTCCGCTCGTACTCCGCGAGCCACTGCGGCAGCTCCGTGAGGTCGGCCAGCACCACGTCCGCACCGGCCTCGCGCAGCTCCGACTCCGCGCACGGCCCGGTCGGCACGGCCACCGACAGCGCGCCGGCGGTCCGGGCGCCGCGCACGTCGCCGATGTGGTCGCCGACGTAGATTTGCGCCCCGTACTCGCGCAGCGCCTCGGCCTTGGCCTCGGCCCAGAGCCAGCCGATGACGGCGTCGGGTTCGATCCCCAGGTGCTCCAGGTGGTGCCGGGCGTTGGGCTCGTTCTTCGCCGTCACGACGATGGCCCGCCCGCCGAGCGCCTGGACGGCCTTGATCGCCTCACGGGCGCCGGGCATGGCGGGGGTCGGCTCGATCGCGTGGTCGACGTACATCCCCCGGTAGAGGTCCGCCATCGCCGGGACCTCCTCCTCGGGGAACCAGTAGGCGAGCTCCTGCTCCAGCGGCGGCCCGAGGCGCGTGACGACCTCGTCGGCGTTGACGTACGTCCCGGTCTTGGCGGACAGCGCCTCGAACGCCGCCTTGATGCCGGGGCGGGAGTCGATGAGCGTCATGTCGAGGTCGAAACCGACGGTGAGCTGTGCGGGGATGGCGCTGCCTGAGGTCATACCGCCATTGTGCCGAGGCTCCACCGGGGTGCGGAACCGTGAGCGGAGGTTGGCTTGCCCACTGCCGTTTTTTGGCGAGATGTCGGCTATGTACCGATTCACTTGACGGGGACTTGACGCGGACCTGAACGACGGGAAGCTACGCAGCTCACGCCGCAGCCTTCCTCGCCGTCTGGCACGACACGCAGGAAACCCGCAGTTACGAGGCCAAGGAGACACCCGAGTCCATCTGCGCCCGGGACGCCGACAAGCTGGAATGCATGCTCCAAGGCATCGAGTACAAGGCCCAGGGCTACGCGAACGCACAACGCCGGATCGACAACAGCCGTGGCCGACTGACCACCGAAGCCGCGCAGCGCCTCGCCGACGAACTCCTGGCCCAAGGCACCCTGGACTGGTTGCGCACAGCCATGGGCGAACAGCCCTGACGCGCCCCTGGTGCCGGTATCAGCCCGAGACGGCTGTCAGCCGCCGAGATCAGAGAAACGCGTAGCGATCCGACGCGCCCATCCGCTCCCTGCGCTGCTCTGATCAACCTCTGGTGCGGGTATCAGCCCCAGGCGGTCGGTGGACGCCGAGACGGCAGAAGCGCGTAGCGATCTGCCGCGCTTGGGGGCTCCGGAGGTCGCTCTGATCAACCTCTCGTGCGCATAGGCACGCCCCGGCTCGGAAACTCGACTCTTGAGGGCCCGGATGCCCGGCCGGCCAAGGCCCGGCCCTCGCCTCGCCACTGAGGGAGCCGCCCCTCCCCCTCCTCCCCCGTGACCGTTCTTTTGGGGGTTTCCCGGCAGTCTTTCGGCTTTCCGGGGCGGGTCGGTCGGTCAAGGGTGGCCGAAGGCCATCGCGAAGCGACGCGAACGCAGTGAGCGCCCTTGAGGGACCGGCACGACACGGAAGGACGATGGGACTGACGGGAAACCCCCAAACCAGCTACGAGACCGCCCGAGGGGTCCCGCTCCCGCCCCACCGGCCCGCAGACGGGGAGGCGGGTGGGCAACTACCGACCCGCCCGGACGGGTCGAGGGGGAGATAGCGGGCCCGCACCGCAAGCCCCGCCCCCTACCGCCGCCGCGACCGCCACAGCAGGTACGCCGCCGTGACCGCGCCCGCCGTGCGGGCCAGGGTGGGCCAGAGGGACTGGAAGGACGGGCCGACCTGGTCGGAGGGGATGGGGGTGCCCCAGTGGCCGGCGGCGCGGCCCCAGAGCCAGAGCATGGCCAGGGTGAACACCGCGGCGGGCAGGCCGAGGAGTACCCACTTGCGTTCGCGGGGTCCGAGCACGCCGGAGGCGTACGCCACCAGTGCGCCGGCGCCGAGCAGCAGCCAGTACGCGGTGAGCGCCCCCGCCAGGAGCAGTACCGCCGCCAGTACGAGGAACGCGTGCGGGCGGGGCCTGGGTTCCCCTTCCGGGGCGGCGGCCTTCTTCTTCTCGCGCCGGTCGCGCAGGAACCGTACGAGGCCCCCTGCCGCGGCGGCCGGGCCGGCGGCGGGGTCCGGGGCGGCATCCCGTTTCTCCTTCGCCGCCCGCCGCTCCTCCGCCTCCTCCCCGAAGAGGTCCGGGATCTCGATGCCGCCGGCGAAGCCCTCCACCTGCGGCCCCCTCCCGGAGGCGCCCGGGGACAGGCTCCACCAGTCGGGTTCGGCTCCGCCGGAGGGCCCGAGTTCGTCGAGCCCGGCCAGGTGCGGCGGGACGTTCCGCGGGACGTTCCGCGGGGCGTTGTCGGGGCCCCGCTGGGTCGGCACCGCCGGGGCGGCCGGTGCTGCCGACGGGGCGGACAGGGCAGCCGACCGGGCCGCGCCGACCGTGTCGAGGACCTCCTCCGGCGTGCCGATGCGCTCCAGGATTCCGCGTACGGCGGCCGGGGTGTCGGGCTCGTACTTGGCGCGGCGGCGGTCGATCTCGTCCCGCAGCCCCGAAACCAGGCGCATCCGGTCCCCGGACGACAGCTGCCGCCGCGCCGCCAAGTCCCCGACGCGGCTCAGATATTCGTAGACCAGATGGTCGCTCTCGATCCCCACGCCCCCGACGGTAGCGCGTGCGTCCGTGGAGCGGCCGACGACGCAGCGGATACCGTTGGCCGGATGGGGACCGGCCGACGGTCCGGCCGGCGTGACCAGGAGGCGACCAACGTGCCCGAGGCAAGTACTGCTGCGGCGAACGCCCCGCGCTCCCTCGCCGAGGCGCTCCGCGCCCGCGACGACGTGGCGCTCGCCGCCCTGCTGCACGCCCGCCCCGATCTGCTGAACCCGGTGCCCGGCGACGTCACCCAGCTGGCCACCCGCGCCGGCACCCGGGCGTCGGTGGTGCGCGCCCTGGACCGGCTGGACCGGTTCGCGCTCCAGACGGCCGAGGCCCTCGCGGTGGCCCCGGACCCGTGCCCGTACCCGGTGCTGGAGGAGCTGCTCACCGGGACCGGCGGCGAGGACGCCGAGGCCCGCGACGCGCTCCCGCGGGCGCTGGGGACGCTGCGGGACCAGGCTCTGGTGTGGGGGGACGAGGACCGGCTGCGGCTGGTCCGCACCGCCCGGGAGCTGCTGGCCCCGTCGGCGCAGCGGCCCTCCCCGACGGGACTGGGGCCGACGGTCGCCGAGGCGACGGCGGGGATGTCGCCGACCCGGGTGCAGGAGATCGTTGCGGCGGCGGGGCTTCCGGCGACGCACGACCCGGTGTCGGCGGTGGCGGCGCTGACCGGGCTGTTCACCGACCCGGAGCGGATGTCGGCGCTGCTGGACGCGGCTCCGGCGGAGGCGCACCAGGTGCTGGGGCGGCTCGTGTGGGGGCCGCCGTACGGGGAGGTGACCCCGGATCCGACGCCGCCGGTGCGCTGGCTGCGCGACCGGGGGCTGCTGCTGCCGGCTTCGCCGCGGACGGTCGTACTGCCGAGGGAGGTGGCGCTGCACCTGCGCGGCGGGCTGGCGCACCGGCGTACGGAGCCGCTGGCACCGGTGGTCGGCGTGCACCGGGAGCACCGTCCACAGCTTGTGGACGCGAACGCGGCGGGGCAGGCGCTGGCGGCGCTGGCCACCGTCGAGGAGCTGGTGAAGTCCTGGGAGCACGCGGGGCCGCTGGTGCTGCGGGCGGGCGGGCTGGCGGTGCGGGACCTGAAGCGGACGGCGGCGGCGCTGGACACGTCGGAGTCCGAGGCGGCGTTCTGGGTGGAGCTGGCGTACGCGGCGGGGCTGCTGGCCAGTGACGGGGAGGCCGACGAGCGGTACGCGCCGACGCCCGCCTTCGACGACTGGCGGGAGCTGCCGCCCGCGCAGCGGTGGGCGGCGCTGGCCGCGGCCTGGCTGCCGGCCACCCGCACGTCGGGGCTGGCCGGGGAGCAGGACGCGAAGGGCCGCACCCTGTCGACGCTCGGTCCGGACCTGGACCGTTCGGCGGCGCCTGAGGTGCGGCGGCGGGTCCTGGACCTGGTCGGGGAGCTGCCGGAGGGCGGGGTGCCCGACCCGGAGGCGGTGCTGGAGCGGCTCGCCTGGGAGCGGCCGGCGCGCGGTACGAGCGATCTGCGGGCCCGGCTCGCGCGGTGGACGCTGCACGAGGCCGAGGTGCTGGGTGTCACGGGGCGGGGTGCGCTCAGCGGGTTCGGGCGGGCGCTGCTGGAGCACGGGGACGCGGCGGGGCTGCTGGCGCCGCTGCTGCCGGAGCCCGTGGACCACGTGCTGTTGCAGGCGGACCTGACGGCGGTGGCGCCGGGGCCGCTGCTGCGTCCGCTGGCGGAGATGCTGGCGGTGCTCGCGGAGGTGGAGTCCAAGGGCGGGGCGACGGTGTACCGGTTCACGCCGGGTTCGGTGCGGCGGGCGCTGGACTCGGGGCAGGCCGCCTCGGACCTGCACGCTTTCCTCGCCGAGCACAGCCGTACGCCCGTGCCGCAGCCGCTGGCGTACCTGATCGACGACGTGGCGCGGCGGCACGGGCACCTGCGGGTCGGCTCGGCGTCCTCGTACGTGCGCTGCGACGACGACGCCATGCTGGGCGAGATCCTGGCCGACAAGCGGTCGGCGTCCCTGGGTCTGCGGCGTCTCGCGCCGACGGTGCTGGCGGCGCAGGCGGACCCGGCGGCGCTGCTGGACGGGCTGCGGGCGATGGGGTTCGCCCCGGCGGCGGAGTCCCGTACGGGCGACGTGCTGGTGGCGCGGGCCGACGCGCATCGCACCCCGGCGCGTTCGGCTCCGGTGCCGGTGCCGGACGGGCCGCCGGTGCCGGACGCGACGCTGCTGGGCGCGGCGGTACGGGCGATCCGTGCGGGCGACCTGGCGGCGACGGCGGTCCGCAAGGAGCCGGCGGCCACGTCGTCCTCGGGCGTTCCGGGGGAGCTGCCGCGGACGAGCGCGGCGGAGACCCTGGCGACGGTGCAGGCGGCGGCGCTGACGGGGTCGGCGGTGTGGATCGGGTACGTGAACGCGGACGGGGCGGCGAGCCAGCGGGTCATCGCCCCGGTGCGGGTGGAGGGCGGCTTCGTGACGGGGTACGACCACACGGCGGACGAGGTCCGCACGTACGCCCTGCACCGGATCACGGGCGTCGCGGAACTGGCGGAGGACCAGGTGTAGCGGGATTCCCCGGTGGAAAACCGCTGGTCGGCACGGGCGGCGAACCGGCACCCTGACGGCATGTCCGAAGCACCGCCCGCGGCCACGACCGCGCCCGAACCCAAAGCCGCACCCGCACCCGAATCCTCGCCCGCACCCGCACCCGAAATCCCCCGGCACCAGATCCGTGCCGCCCACACCGGCACCACCGTCACCGTCTACCAGGCCTACGCCCCGCACCTCGGCGTGCCCGCGGCCCGCGACGGGCGGTTCCCGCCCGCATGGAAGCGGGAGCGGATGACGTGGATCAAGCCGTCGTTCCTGTGGATGATGTACCGCTGCGGCTGGGCCACGAAGGCCGACCAGGAGACCGTCCTGGCGGTGGAGATCAGCCGCGAGGGCTTCGACCGGGCCCTCGCCCAGGCCTGCCTGTCGCACTACGTACCCGGCGTCCACGCGGACCGCGAGGCGTGGAAGGCGTCCCTGGCCGGCTCCCCGGCCCGGGTGCAGTGGGATCCGGAGCGGGACCTCCACCTGAACGCGCTGCCCCACCGGTCCCTGCAACTGGGCCTGTCGGGTCCGGCGTCACGGGCGTACGCCGACGAGTGGACGGTGTCCATCCGCGACGTCACCCCGCTGGCCCGCCAGGTCCACGGCCTGGTCCGCACGGGCGACCTCGACGCCGCCCGCGCGCTGCTCCCGGCCGAGACCCCCTACCCGGCGGGCCCGCTGCCTCACCTCGGCGCGTAGTCGACCAGGCCGGTCTCGAAGGGCCACACCTCGCGCAGCCAGGCGCTCACCGCCCCGTACACGACGGCGTCGAGGTGCGCACGGTCCTCACGCACCCAGGAGCTGACCCGCACGCGCCCGGCCGGCTCCTTCGACGGGTAGACGTACAGGCAGCCGATGACGTCCGCGTCCCCTTGCAGCACGCTGTACGTGAACCCGCGCCGCTCGGCGAAGTCCTGCGCGTGCCGCTCCAGGTCGGCCAGGTTCGCCTCGGCGGACATCCCCTCCAGCGGCGGCCAGTGGCGGCCGACGAAGCCGGGCGTGGCCCGGATGTGCGCGATGCTCCCGGTCCAGGCGGCGAGGTCCCTCTCGTTGTGCCCGGCCCCCAGCGGCTCCAGGCGGAAGCCGTCGCCGGCGAGGGCGCGCGGCACGTCGAAGCCGTCGGGAACGAAGGGCTGCTGATCTTCACTCATGCCCGGAAGGTACGCCGCGCGAGCGGGTGGCGGCATCGGTTTTCCCCCGGCCCGGGCCCGGCCTGAGACCCCTGTCCGCGGTGGGATGCGGCACACTGGAGGTTTGACCGGATGCAAGCGAGGTGCCGTGCGTGAATGGTCCACTGATCGTCCAAAGTGACAAGACGCTCCTTCTCGAGGTCGACCACGAGCTCGCCGGCGCCGCGCGGCGGGCCATCGCCCCCTTCGCCGAGCTGGAGCGGGCGCCCGAGCACATCCACACCTACCGGATCACCCCGCTCGGGCTGTGGAACGCCCGGGCCGCCGGGCACGACGCCGAGCAGGTCGTCGACGCGCTCGTCGAGTACTCCCGCTATCCCGTCCCGCACGCGCTGCTGGTCGACGTCGCCGAGACCATGGCCCGCTACGGGCGCCTGACCCTGTCCAAGCACCCCGTCCACGGGCTGGTGCTGACCAGCACGGACCGGCCGGTGCTGGAGGAGATCCTGCGGTCGAAGCGGATCGCCCCGCTGGTCGGGGCGCGGCTCGACGCGGACACGGTGGCCGTGCACCCCTCGGAGCGCGGGCAGATCAAGCAGACGCTGCTGAAGCTGGGCTGGCCGGCGGAGGACCTCGCCGGGTACGTGGACGGCGAGGCGCACCCGATCGAGCTGGAGGAGAACGGCTGGGCGCTGCGCCCGTACCAGGCGCAGGCCGTCGAGGGCTTCTGGCACGGCGGCTCGGGTGTGGTCGTGCTGCCGTGCGGCGCGGGCAAGACGCTGGTCGGGGCCGGTGCGATGGCCAAGGCGAAGGCGACGACGCTGATCCTGGTCACGAACACGGTGTCGGCGCGGCAGTGGAAGCACGAGCTGGTCAAGCGCACCTCCCTGACGGAGGAGGAGATCGGCGAGTACTCGGGCACGCGCAAGGAGATCCGGCCGGTCACGATCGCCACGTACCAGGTGCTGACGACCAAGCGGAAGGGCGTCTACCCGCACTTGGAGCTGTTCGACTCCCGGGACTGGGGGCTGATCCTGTACGACGAGGTGCACCTGCTTCCGGCGCCGGTGTTCAAGTTCACCGCCGATCTCCAGGCGCGGCGGCGGCTCGGTCTGACGGCCACTCTGGTCCGTGAGGACGGGCGGGAGTCGGACGTGTTCTCGCTGATCGGGCCGAAGCGGTTCGACGCGCCGTGGAAGGAGATCGAGGCGCAGGGGTACATCGCGCCGGCCGACTGCGTCGAGGTCCGCGTCAATCTGACCGAGTCCGAGCGGCTCGCGTACGCGACCGCCGAGACGGAGGAGAAGTACCGCTTCTGCGCGACCACGGCGACGAAGCGGAAGGTCACGGAGGCGCTGGTGCGCAAGCACCAGGGCGAGCAGACGCTGGTCATCGGGCAGTACATCGACCAGCTCGACGAGCTGGGCGAGCACCTGGACGCGCCCGTCATCAAGGGCGAGACCTCGAACGCGCAGCGGGAGAAGCTCTTCAACGCGTTCCGCGAGGGCGAGATCAACGTGCTGGTCGTCTCGAAGGTCGCGAACTTCTCGATCGACCTGCCGGAGGCCACCGTCGCCATCCAGGTGTCCGGCACGTTCGGCTCCCGGCAGGAGGAGGCGCAGCGCCTGGGCCGGGTGCTGCGGCCGAAGGCGGACGGGCACGAGGCGCGGTTCTACTCGGTCGTGGCGCGCGACACGATCGACCAGGACTTCGCCGCCCACCGCCAGCGCTTCCTGGCGGAACAGGGCTACGCCTACCGGATCATGGACGCGGACGAGCTCCTCGCGAGCGACTGACCGGGCCCTCGGAGGGCGGCCGCGGGGCCGGGATCCGGCCGGCCGCCTGCGGGCGGTGGCCGTGGCCGCCGTGGTTGCCCTGGTACTCGTGGTCGTCGTGGTCGTCGTGGTGGCGGGTGCGGAGGTGGTGGGCCGCGCCCGTCAGGGCGGTGAGGAGCGGTACCGCCCACACCCACAGGTGCGGCCACTCCCGCAGCAGGGCCCGGCCGGTCACCGGGACGTGGTGGGCCCAGAAGTCGGCGGAGGCCTCCGGGAGCACCAGCAGGCCGAGCAGGGCGGTGCCGCCGAAGCCCGCCAGGGCGGTCAGTGCGGCCCGGACGCGCCGGGTCAGCAGCAGGTACGGGATGAGGAGCGCCGGGGTCAGGATGATCCCGGCGGCGACGCCCAGGGCGAAGCCCTTGCCGAGGGCGGCGCGCGGCCGGCCGAGGTCCCAAACGGCGAGGCAGGTCAGCGCCAGGTTGATCTGCCCCGGCAACGGGCTCTGGAACAGCGGCTCCAGCCACATCCCGGCGATGGTGGCGGCCAGGACCGGACCCCGCCGGGCCCGTACTCCCGCGAGCCGGCAGGAGAGCACGATCAGCAGGGCGAGCAGGCCGGCGTTCCCGAGGACGAGGACGGCCTTGAGGACGCCCGCCGGGAGCCAGGCGGCGGGCGTGAAGAGGATCGCGGCGAACGGCGGATAGGCACTGGGCGGGTGCCACTCGGCGGCGGAGAAGCCGCTGAGGACGGCGTCGGCCATCGGGATGCGCAGGGCGATGCACAGGACGCCCAGAGCGAGCAGCGAGCCTGTGACCAGCACAGCTGCGAGTGGTGGGGGTGGGGAAGCGGAGGCGGGGCTGCGGGTCACGCGCGTGACCCTAGTGGATCGGCGCACGGCTACCGCCGGGTTCAGGCCAAGGCTTTGCACGTTCCCGCGCAAGGGGTCTGTGGCCGGGGGCGTCAGCGGCGTATGACGCCCGCGTCCTCGGCGTACTCACCGAGGACGACCACGCTCATGGCGGTAGCGGCGAAGACCTTCGCGGCGCGCAGGACATCGCCGACGCGGTGGCGCGGACGCTGGTCGGAGGTGGCGGTGGCCCCGCTGGGGAGGCCACCTTGGACCGGGGTGAAGGTTGCGGTGCTCATGTATCCATGGTGCGTTTTTCCCCCTCTGCGCACATCGCCCTCGGGACGGAACCTGCGGCCCTTCCGTGTCCTCCTCGGGGCCCATGGCATCCCCTAGTGGCTCTGCCGAAGGTCTGACACTCCCCGGTATGACACCCGTACGGAGGTCCCGGTCCCCAGGACTTCCGGCCCCCGATATCCATTCGCGCCGTCCCGCCCGGCTGACTACAATCTCCGCTCTTGCCGCCTCCCGCCGCCCCATCGGGGAGAGCCGCCTTCCGGCCGGAAACCGGGGGCTTCCCGTACCGCACCGACGTAGCACCAGACCACAGCAGCTGGAGGCCCTCCCGTGTCCGCGCACGCCCCCGAGACCGCACCCGACACCGACGCAGAGGCCACCGGTTCCGCCGATCCGCTCGGCCGCGAACGGGCCCACCTGGCCGCCTCGCGCTCCGCCCTGCGCGCCATGCGCGAGGACGTCGAGGCCCTCGACATCCGCGACGTCACCGCGAACTGGGTCAACGCCGCAGTCCTCCAGGCGCAGATCGACGACCGCATCAGGGCACTGGCCGACCTCGCCCACACCCCGCTCTTCTTCGGCCGCCTCGACTACCTGCACGCGCCGGGCGCCGAGCTGGCCGAGGGCGCCGGGGGCGAGCAGTTCTACATCGGCCGCCGCCACGTCCACGACGCCGAGGGCGACCCGATGGTGATCGACTGGCGCGCGCCGGTCTCCCAGCCCTTCTACCGCGCCTCCAAGGCCGACCCGCAGGACGTCGGGCTGCGCCGCCGCTTCGGCTACACCGGCGGCGAGCTGACCGCGTACGAGGACGAGCACCTCTCCGACCCGGCCGAGTCGGCGGCCGTCAGCAAGCTGCTCCAGCAGGAGATCGAGCGGCCCCGCGTCGGCCCCATGCGCGACATCGTCGCGACGATCCAGCCCGAGCAGGACGAGATCGTCCGCTCCGGCCTGTCGGGCTCGGTCTGCGTGCAGGGCGGCCCCGGCACCGGTAAGACGGCCGTCGGCCTGCACCGCGTCGCGTACCTGCTGTACGCGCACCGCGAGCGCCTCGCCCGCACCGGGACGCTGGTCATCGGGCCGAACCGTTCCTTCCTGCACTACATCGAGCAGGTCCTGCCGGCCCTGGGCGAGCTGGAGGTCAAGCAGGCCACCGTCGACGACCTCGTCGCCCGCCCGGGACTGGAGGTGCGAGGCGCCGACGCCGCCGCCACGGCGGTGGTCAAGGGCGACGCCCGGATGGCGGAGGTGCTGCGCCGCGCGGTCCGCTCGCACGTCACCGCCCCGGCGGAGCCCCTGATGGTGGTGCGCGGCTCGCGCCGGTGGCGGGTGCCCGCGTACGAGCTGGAGGAGATCGTCACCGAGCTCCAGGAGCGCGACATCCGCTACGGCGCCGCCCGCGACGCGCTGCCGCAGCGGATCGCGCACGCGGTGCTCGTACGCATGGAGCAGGCGGGCGAGGCGCCGGACGACCGGGTGCAGGACGCGGTGGCCCGCAACGCGGCGGTGAAGGCCGCGGTCAAGGCGGTCTGGCCGGTGGTCGACCCGGCGAAGCTGGTGCTGCGGCTGCTGTCGGACGCGGAGTTCCTGGCGCTGCACGCGGAGGGGGTCTTCACGGAGGACGAGCAGAAGCTGCTGCTGTGGCCGAAGCCGTTCCGGAGCGTGCGGTCGGCGAAGTGGTCGGCGGCGGACCTGGTGCTGATCGACGAGGCGTCGGACCTGGTGGAGCGGACGCATTCGCTCGGCCACGTCGTCCTCGACGAGGCGCAGGACCTGTCCCCGATGCAGTACCGGGCGGTCGGGCGCCGCTGCACGACGGGCTCGGCGACGGTACTGGGCGACCTCGCGCAGGGCACCACCCCGTGGGCCACCCGCAGCTGGGACGAGGCGCTGACGCACCTGGGCAAGCCGGAGGCGGTGCTGGAGGAGCTGACGGCGGGCTTCCGCGTACCGCGCGAGGTGATCGCGTACGCGTCGCGGCTGCTGCCGGCGATCTCGCCGGGGCTGGCGGCCGTGTCCTCGGTGCGTGAGGCCCCGGGGTCGCTGACGGTGACGCCGTCGTCGTCGGACGCCCTGACGGCGGACGTCGTCGCCGCGTGCCGGGCGTCGCTCGCGCACGAGGGGTCGATCGGGCTGATCGCGGCGGACGCGCGTGTGCCGGTGCTGGCGGAGGCCTTGGCGGAGGCGGGCCTCGCGTACCTCTCGCCGGGCGAGGAGACCACGGCGGAGTCCCGCCTGACCCTGGTGCCGGCGTCGCTGGCGAAGGGTCTGGAGTACGACTACGTGGTACTGGACGAGCCGGCGGCGATCGTCGACGGCGAGCCGGACGAGCGCACCGGGCTGCGGCGGCTGTACGTCTGCCTCACCCGAGCCGTCTCCGGCCTCACGGCCCTCCACGCCGCCCCCCTGCCGGAGGCGCTCGTTCTTTGACGCGCCGCACGCGCGGCTCGGCGGCCACACCTTGCTTCACGCACCGCTCGCACGGCCCGGCCGCGGGCGGCCTCCCCGGCTCCGCGCCGCTGCGCCGGCCTCCGGCCGTCGGGTGAGGGGCGGTGCCCGTGGCCGGGGCCGGTGGGCGGGTGCGGGTGGGTGTGCCGCTGCGCGGGGCGAGGTCCCCTCCCCGCCCTTCCACCGTTCCCCGGGCGCTGCCCGGACCCGCGCCTCAAACGCCGGCGGGGCTGGATCTTCCAGCCCCGCCGGCGTTTGAGGCGCGGGGGTCTGGGGGCGAAGCCCCCAGGGGGTCCGGGCACAGCCCGGGGAACGGCGGAAGGGCGGGGAGGGGCAAGCCCCGCAGGGCCCGCACGGCACGCCCCGGACCCCGGCGAGCCCCGCGCGGCAGCGCAGCGGCCGGGCCGCTAGGCCAGCGCGGCTCGCCAGTCCGCGACCGCCGCCGCGGAGACCGGGCGGTCCCACCCGGAGGGACGGGCCGCGCCGCCGATGTGGAACGCGTCGATCCCCGCCTCCCGCAGCACCGGCAGGTGCGACAGGGCCAGGCCGCCGCCGACCAGGATCCGCGGCCCGTACCCCGGCTCACCGCGCCGGCCCGCCGCGGCCTCCGCCAGCAGCACCGGGAGCCCGTCCGTGACCCCGGTCGCCGCGCCCGCCGTCAGGTACGTGTCCAGCCCCGGCAGGTCCGCGAGGGCCTTGCGCAGGCCGTCCCGGTCCGCGGCGCGGTCGATCGCGCGGTGGAAGGTCCAGCGGCAGCCGTCCAGCTCCGCGAGCACCGCCTCGACCGCGTCGAGGTCCGGGCTGCCGTCCGGGTGCAGGAAGCCGAGGACGAACTCCTCCGCGCCCTCCGCCCGCAGCCCCCGCGCCGTCTCCACCAGCACGGAGACGTCGCCCGCCGCGAACCCGTCCGACGTGCGGAGCATCACGCGCAGCGGGATGTCGACCGCCGCCCTGATCGCCGCGAAGGTCTCGCGCGGCGGGGTGAGCCCGTCGGCGGCCATGTCGGTGACCAGTTCGAGTCGGTCCGCCCCACCTGCCTGGGCGGCGACCGCGTCCTCCGCGTCGAGGGCGATCACCTCCAGGAGCGCACGGTTGCTCATGTGATCCCATCCTTATGCCCATATGGAAAATAGGTCTAGTCCAATATCCAGGGTACGGGCCTCACCCCGCGCTCCACCAGCAGAATCGCGTCACCCCCACAATGTCCGCATGGACACGCCCGAGACGACGCCCGACACCGCCGCGCTCCGCGCCCGCTGGGACGCCACCGCCACCGCCGCCGGCGCCACCCGCGACCCCGCCCCCTACGCCGACCGCCTCCTCGCCGCCTGGGCCGAGCCACAGCGCCGGTACCACACCACCGCCCACCTGGCCGACGTACTGGCACGGATCGACGTACTGGCCGGCCACGCCGAAGACCCCGCCGCCGTCGAGCTCGCCGCCTGGTTCCACGACGCCGTCTACCGCCCCGACCGCTCCGAGAACGAGGAGCGCAGCGCCGCCCTCGCCGAGCGCGCCCTGCCCGAGCTGGGCGTCGGCCCGGCCCGCACCGCCGAGGCGGCCCGCCTGGTGCGGCTCACCGTCACCCACGACCCCGCCCCCGGCGACACCAACGGCGAGGCCCTCTGCGACGCCGACCTCGGCGTCCTCGCCGGCACCCCGGACGCGTACGCCGCCTACGCCGCCGCCGTCCGCGCCGAGTACGGCTTCGTACCCGACGAGGCCTTCCGCACCGGCCGCGCCGCCGTGCTGCGGCAGCTCCTCGCCCTCCCCCGCCTCTTCCGCACCCCGTACGGCGCCGCGAACTGGGAGGCCCCGGCACGCCGCAACCTGGAGGCGGAGCTGGCCGCCCTGACCTGACATACGGCACGTCAGCCGGGAATGCGCCCCACTTCGAGGCGGTTCGGGTAGAACATGCCCGCAGCCTCCGCAAGATCCGCGTCCCGCATGCCCGTGGCCGTCTACGTCCTCGGCCTGTCCGTCTTCGCGCTCGGCACCAGCGAATTCATGCTGTCCGGCCTGCTCCCGCCCATCGCCGAGGACATGGGCGTCACGATCCCGCAGGCGGGCCTGCTGATATCCGCGTTCGCGATCGGCATGGTCGTCGGGGCGCCGCTGCTGGCCGTCGCCACCCTGCGCCTCCCGCGCCGCACCACCCTCATCGCCCTCATCAGCCTCTTCGGCCTCGGCCAGGTGGCGGGCGCGCTGGCACCCTCGTACGAGCTCCTCTTCGCCTCCCGCGTGGTGTCGGCCCTCGCCTGCGCCGGCTTCTGGGCCGTCGGCGCGGCCGTCGCCATCGCCATGGTCGACAAGGACCAGCGGGCCCGCGCCATGTCCGTCATGATCGGCGGGCTGTCCATCGCCAACGTCCTCGGCGTCCCGGCCGGCGCCTTCCTCGGCGAGCACCTCGGCTGGCGCGCCGCCTTCTGGTCGGTCGGAGCGGCCTCCGCCATCGCCCTCGCAGGCATCCTGGCGCTGATCCCGAAGATCCCGCTGCCCGACGAGAAGCCCCGCCTCGGCCGCGAGCTGCGCATCTACCGGGACCGCCAGGTGTGGCTGTCCATCGGCGTCACGGCCCTGGCCGCCGGCGGCGTCTTCTGCGCCTTCAGCTACCTGTCGCCGCTTCTCACGGACGTGGCCGGACTGGACTCGAAGTGGGTGCCGTGGATCCTGGGCCTGTTCGGCGTCGGCGCGCTGATCGGCACCACCGTCGGCGGGCGGATCGCCGACGCGCACCTGTTCGGGGTGATGCTCTGGGGCATCACCGCCTCGACGGTGTTCCTCGGCGCCCTCACCGTGCTGGCCTCCAGCGCGGCCGCCGCGATCGCCCTGTCGTTCCTGCTCGGCGTCTCGGCGTTCTTCACCGCGCCGGCCCTGAACGCCCGGATGTTCAACGTCGCCGGAGCCGCCCCCACCCTCGCCGGGGCCACCACCACCGCCGCGTTCAACCTCGGCAACACCGGCGGCCCCTGGCTCGGCGGCACGGTCATCGACGCCGGCTTCGGCTTCTCCTCCCCGGCGTGGGCGGGCGCGGCCATGACCGTCACCGCGATCGGCCTGACGGCCATCGCCCTCCGCCTGGAGCGGCGTACCTCGGCCGGTGCGACCCGGGTCGTCGCCGGGTCGGGCGACCGTCGGGTGCCCGTGGACAGCGTCAGGGGTACGTGAACGGCATCGAGTGGCCGCGCATCGGGTCCTTCATCAGGTACTGCACGCTCTGTCCCACCGCGGTGGTGGTGACGTGGACTTCGTAGCGGCCGGCCTTGAGCGGGCCGGCGACCGGTACCTCGAACCGCTGCGGTTCGCCCGTTGCCCGGAAGGTCCGCGTCGCGGGCCCCCCGGACGGGAACTCATAGGTGTTGTCCGGCCCGGTCAGCCAGAGGCCCAGCGATACGTCCTTCGAGGCGGTGGTCGTCTCCACGTAGCCCACCATGATGATCCGCCCGCCGACTTTCGCGAAGCAGACCGTCTCCTTGACGTCCGCGACGTTGGACGTCGTGTGTCCGCCCCCGCACTGCTCCCCAGTGGGGTTCGCCGGCGGTGACGCCGCCGCCTTCTGCGGGGCCGACGCGGAGGCCGTCGGGGCCGAGGGGGACGGCGACGCGGAGGCCGAGGTCGACGGGGGCGCGGGCGGCGGGGCGAGGACTCCCTTCCCCGACGCCGCCGGCGCTGCCTCGGCGGCGGTCCGGTCCCGCTGACCGTCCCCGCCGGGCCGGTGCAGGAACATCGCCACGATCGCGACCATCGCCACCAGCACCAGCGCCCCGCCCCCGGCCAGGACGCCGGCCCGGAGGCCGCTCCCGCCGCTGCCCGCCGCGCGGGCCGGCTTCGGACGGGGGGCCTTGGCCGGGGCGATCACCTCCGCGCTGCCGCCCAGCGGCTGGACCAGCAGGGTCACCGGGGTCTGTGCCCGCCCCCGGGACCGGCCCTCCTGCGGCGTGAACTGGTCCTTGACGTGGCCCACCAGCGCGTTGAGGTCCGGGTCGAGGTCCGGCGAGTGCTCCTCCAGCCAGCCCGTGACGACCGTCGAGAACTCACCTGCCCCGGCGTCCGTCCTCCCCTGGCCCGCGACCTGCCCGGCCGCCGCCGCGAACAGCGTGAACTGAGTGACCGTCTCCCGCCGCCCGGCCGGAAAGGCCGCCTGCGCGGGTCCGGGGGTGTCCTCCCGCCGACGGTGCTCGATGAACCTCGCGCAGGCGTCCACCAGGAAGACCTGCTGGGCGAAGCGCGCCACGTCCGACGGGCATTCAGGCCACAGGCGGGCGATGTTTCGGCCGTCTCAGGCCCGCCTCGGTGAGACGGCGGACCAGTTCCTTGCTGCCTATCTCCACCGCCCCCGCCGCGACCGCGTCCGCGTAGCGGTGCGAGGGCACGTCGTAGTGGTCCCGCTCGAAGGCGCGCGGCGGGCAGCCGATGCCCGCCGCGAAGGCGTGCAGCTCCTCGTACGAGACGTCGCTGACCAGGTGCGACCACAGGCGGCCGTGGCCCGGCCAGACCGGCGGGTCGATGTACACCGTCACGGGCGGCTCACCGGCCCGGGTGGAAGACGGGGCCGAGACCGCCGACGGCCGCGACCCTCACCCCGGCCTCCGAGCACACCCAGTGCGGGTCGGGCCCCAGCTCCGGTTCCACGTCCAGCGCGTGCGGATCCCCGTGCGCGCAGACGGGGCACAGCGGCCAGCGCCCGTACTTCTCCAGCAGGGCGTCCTTCACGTCCTGCGCGACGAGTCCGGCGAGGTAGTCGACTCCCTCCGGCCACTGCTCCACCCACCACCGGCGGTGCGTGACCGAGTCCTCGACGAGGGATACGACATCGGCATCGGCGACCTCACCGGCGGCGAGGTCGGCGAGAACGAGCGCACGGGCGACATGAAGCGCCTGTTCCAGGGGGGTCGCGTGGTCCATGGGCTCATTGTGAACCCGGACCTGCCACCAGACGAAGAGTCCCTTTGCGTATATTTTGCTCCGATTTCCACCATTCAGGCTCTGTGGCACCGGGGGCCGGGGGCGTGCCTTCTTGCCCCCGGCCCCGCCGGAAAATAGGTTCCAGCCGTGAGCGAGAACCGCACCACCGCGTACGCCGCCCTCCGCGCGCAGCTCGAAACGCTGACCACCGAGGCCTTCCGGCCCGAGCTCGCGGAGATCGACCGGCTCCCCACGCTGGAGATCGTCCGCGTCATGAACGCCGAGGACGCCACCGTCCCCGCCGCCGTCGCCGCCCAGCTGGAGCCGATCGCCGCCGCCGTCGACGCGATCGCGGAGCGGATGGCCCGCGGCGGCCGGCTGGTCTACGCGGGCGCCGGTACCGCCGGGCGGCTCGGGGTGCTGGACGCCAGCGAGTGCCCGCCCACCTTCAACACCGACCCGGCGCAGGTCGTCGGCCTGATCGCGGGCGGCCCCGAGGCCGTGCTGCGGGCCGTCGAGGGCGCCGAGGACTCGCGGGAGCTGGCCGCCGCCGACCTCGCCGCCCTCGGCCTGACCCGCGACGACACCGTGGTCGGTGTCTCCGCCTCCGGCCGCACCCCGTACGCGGTCGGCGCGGTCGAGTTCGCCCGTACGCGGGGCGCGCTCACCGTCGGCCTGTCCTGCAACGCCGGATCCGCCCTCGCCGCGGCCGCCGAGCACGGCATCGAGGTGGTCGTCGGGCCCGAGCTGCTCACCGGCTCGACCCGGCTGAAGGCCGGCACGGCGCAGAAGCTCGTACTGAACCTGATCTCGACGGTCACGATGATCCGCCTCGGCAAGACGTACGGGAACCTCATGGTCGACGTACGGGCCTCCAACGAGAAGCTGCGCGCCCGCGCCCGCCGCATCGTCGCGCTGGCCACGGGCGCGCCCGACGCGGAGATCGAGGCGGCGCTCGCGGCGACGGGCGGCGAGGTGAAGGACGCCGTCCTCGTCGTGCTCGGCGGGGTCGACGGCCCCGGGGCCGCACGCCTGCTCGCCGGGGCGGGCGGACACCTCCGCGACGCCCTCGCCCAAGCCCAAGCCCGGTAGGACCGCCAGCCATCCCCCACACAAGGCGAGTACATGTCCACTGACAAGAACCGCGCCACCGCCGCCGCGATCCTCCCCCTGGTCGGCGGCCCGGACAACATCGGCTCCGTCGCGCACTGCATGACCCGCCTGCGGATCGGCCTGCGCGACCGCTCCCTCGTCGACGACGCGGCCCTGCGGGCCGTGCCCGGGGTGCTGGGCGTGGTCGAGGACGACACGTACCAGATCGTGCTGGGGCCGGGCGCCGTCGCCCGGGTCACGCCCGAGTTCGAGGCGCTGGTGGAGCAGGGCCGTACCCCGGCCGCACAGCCCGCCGGCGTCACCGCCGGGGACCTCGCCGAGCGGGGCGCCGCGCTGAAGGAGGCGCGGAAGGCGCGGAACGCCACCCCGTTCAAGCTGTTCCTGCGCCGCATCGCGAACGTCTTCGTCCCGCTCATCCCCGCCCTGATCGGCTGCGGGATCATCGCGGGCCTGAACGGCCTGCTCACCAACCTCGGCTGGGCCCCGGCCATCGTGCCGGCCCTCGCCGCGATCGGGTCCGGCTTCATGTCGCTGATCGCCGTCTTCGTCGGCTACAACACCGCCAAGGAGTTCGGGGGCACCCCGGTCCTCGGCGGGGCCGTCGCCGCGGTGATCGTCTTCCCGGGGGTGGCCAGGATCGACGCCTTCGGCGAGCACCTCTCCCCCGGCCAGGGCGGGGTCCTCGGTGCGCTGGCGGCGGCCCTGCTCGCCGTGCACGTGGAGCGGTGGTGCCGGCGCTGGGTGCCCGAAACGCTGGACGTGCTGGTCACCCCGACCCTCACGGTCCTCGTCACCGGGCTCGTCACCCTCTTCGGGCTGATGTTCCTCGCCGGTGAGGCCGCCGCCGCGATCGGCGCCTTCGCGAACTGGCTGCTGGCCGCCGGCGGGGCCGTCGCCGGACTGGTCCTCGGCGGGCTGTTCCTGCCGCTGGTGATGCTGGGGCTGCACCAGGCGCTGATCCCCATCCACACCACCCTCATCGAGCAGTCCGGCTACACCGTGCTGCTGCCGATCCTCGCCATGGCGGGCGCGGGCCAGGTCGGTGCGGCCCTCGCCGTCTACTGCCGCCTCCCGCGCAACGGCTCCGTCCGCACCACCATCAAGTCCGCGCTCCCGGCCGGCTTCCTGGGCGTGGGCGAGCCGCTGATCTACGGGGTCTCCCTGCCGCTGGGCCGCCCGTTCGTCACCGCCTGCGTCGGCGGCGCGGCGGGCGGGGCCTTCGTCGGGCTGTGCAACCAGCTGGGCGTGGCCTTCGGCTCGACGGCCATCGGCCCGTCGGGCTGGGCGCTGTTCCCGCTGCTGGACGGTACGTCGGGCATGGGAGTGACCGTCGCCGTCTACGCGGGCGGCCTCGCGGTGGGGTACCTGGCCGGCTTCGCCGCGACGTACTTCTTCGGCTTCACGAAGCGGATGCTGGCCGACCTGGACACCGACGCGGGAGCCGCCGCCCCGCCCGGCCCCGCAGGCCCCGCCGCGGCGAAGGAGCCGGTACCGGCCTGATCAGCCGCCCTTGCGTCCGCGCAGTACGGCGGCCAGCCGCAGCGCGGTGTCGATGTTGCAGCGCCCCAGGTCGACGAGCGGCAGCCCGTACGACCCGGCGGCCGACACCCGCTCGACGTCCAGGGACGGGAAGACCACTCCCACCCCGTGGAGGGCGTCCTTCAACTGCCGTACGGCCTCCTCGGCCGCCCGCATCCGCTCCTGCGGGGTGAGCATCATGACGTGTCGCCTCTCTTGCGGGTGTTGGGGTCCGGCACACAGAGTGGCGATCATGAGCGCGGCCTTCAACCGGCCCCCCGGCCCGCCCGGACCGTCCGAGCCCCGGGTCACCAGCCCCAGACGGGCATGACCTCGGACGTCGGGAACAGTGCGTCGTCGGCGTCCAGGTTGACGAAGACGTAGGAGCCCGGCGGACCCGCCCGGAACGTGAAGCGGCTCCCCAGCGGGCCCAGCGGCACGGGGCCCGGGCGGTACTACGCCCGGTGGACGCGCAGTTGCGACACCTCGTACGACATCTCGGTGAGCCCCGGGCCGGGGGCGGGGTGGTAGCGGCCGGCGGAGACCGACAGGTTGACGATGAGGTAGGCGTGCCAGCCGCGGCCGACGCCGCGGCCGTCGGAGTAGACGCGCAGGCCGTTCACCCACCAGACGACGGACCTGCGGCCGAACTCCACCTTCAGGTCGAGCCACGCGCCGGGGTGGACGGTGGGGTCGCGGAGGTAGCGGTGGGCCTCGCGGACGTGGTTGGACAGCTCCAGCAGGTCGGGGTTGTCGGGGTGGTACTCGAAGACGTCGATCTCCTGGCCGCCGTCCCGCCAGGTCCAGATGGCGGGCCAGGCGCCGGTCTCCTCCGGCAGCCGGACGCGGGCCTCCAGCACGTCGCCGGTGCGGACTTCGAAGCCCTCGTCACTGCCCTCGGTGGTGAGCAGCCCCGCGTCCCAGTTCCCGTCGGGGCGCAGGGTCGCGCGGAAGGTGCCGGAGCGGCTGTAGGCGGGGTCGGCGGTGAGGTGGTCGAGCTTGTTGTCGCCGGGGTTGACGGGGCCGCCGTCGGGATAGGCCCAGGAGCGGCCGGCCACCCATTGGGTGGTGGAGGTGAAGTCGGCGGTGAAGACGGGGGTGCGGCGCGGGGTGAACACGGGCAGCAGCCCCCCGCCGCCGCCCGTGGGGGCGAGGCGGCGGGTCAGGCGCCGCAGCCAGCCATACGTTTCCGGGTCCATGCGGCGGTTGTGCCCGAGGGGCCCGCCGCCAACCCCCCGTTCTCACCCAGAGTAATCATACGATCGCGCGGCTTCGATGAAGGCCCGGATCAGCTCGGGGTCCTTCACCCCGCGTTCCCGCTCGACCCCGCTGGAGACGTCCACGCCCCAGGCGCGGGTGGCGGCGGCGGCCTCGCGGACGTTGGCCGGGCCGAGCCCGCCGGCCAGCAGCCACTGCCCTTCGGGTGCCGTGAACTGCGCGGATCCCCAGTTCCAGGGCTTGCCGGAGCCGGGGTCGGGGGCGTCGATGAGGAGCAGGTCCTCCCCGTACTCGCCGCAGCGTGCCACGTGCTCGGCGGTGGCGCGCAGCAGGGTGCGCCCGGGGGCGCGCAGGCGCGCGTAGTAGTCGGCGGGCTCGTCGCCGTGCAGCTGTACGCCGCGCACGCCGCTCTCCTCGGCGAGCCGGCGCACCTCCTCCAGGGGCTGTCCGCGGAACACCCCGACGGTCAGCACCCCGTCCGGCACCCGCGCGGCCAGTACCCGCGCCTCGGCGGCGCCGATGGTGCGGGGGCTGCCGGGGGCGAGTACGAACCCGACGGCGTCGGCTCCGGCCTCCACCGCCACGTCGACGTCGTGCGGGGTCTTCAGTCCGCAGATCTTGACGAAGAGTGCCCTGCGCTCGCTGCTTTCGCTCATGCCCCGAGTCAAACAGACCCGGCTCCACGGCGCCGATACATCCCATTCCCCGGGCGGCCACGGCCCCCGGGGCTCAAGCCCCGACAGTCCGAGCGCCCTGTCTGTGGAATGGGTGGTGGGCGGAGCCCACCACCACCCACCGCCCTCCCCAACCCCCTTGGGTCACCCGTACGTTCTTCTCCCGCACGGCCCGCGACGGAGCCTGGTGGGGCCGGTTCACCCAGAGGGATTCCCCCGCACCGACCGCCCCGCCACCACCCCCGCAGGTGGCCCCGGCTCCTGCCCCTGCCTCTGTCGGCCCCGACGCGTTCGGCATCCTCGCCTCGCTCGGCCGCGCCGCCCCCGCCCTCGCGCTCTCCAAGGCCGACTGCACGGCCCTCGCCCCGCTCCTGGTCCCCTGGCTGGCCCGGGGCGCCTCCCCCGACCGCATCCGGCTCGCCCTCACCGCAGGCCTGCCGCCCGTGGTCCACCACCCGGCGGCCCTGGTCCGCAAACGCCTGGAGTCCAAACTCCCCGCCGCGCCACCCCCGCCCCCGGGAACGCCCGAGGGCGGCACCCCCTCCGTCCGGAAGGGGTGCCGCCCTCGTTCGAGAACAGCCGATCAGCCAGGGGCCGATCAGAAGTCCATGTCACCGCCCGGCATGCCGCCCGGAGCGGCGGCGGCCTTCTCCGGCTTGTCGGCGATGACGGCCTCGGTGGTCAGGAAGAGCGCGGCGATGGACGCGGCGTTCTGCAGCGCGGAACGCGTGACCTTCGCCGGGTCGATGATGCCCTCGGCGATCATGTCGACGTACTCGCCGGTCGCGGCGTTCAGACCGTGACCGATCGGGAGGTTGCGCACCTTCTCCACGACGACGCCACCCTCAAGACCGCCGTTGACGGCGATCTGCTTGAGCGGGGCCTCCAGGGCGAGCTTCACGGCGTTGGCGCCGGTCGCCTCGTCACCGGTGAGCTCCAGCTTCTCGAAGACCGAGGAGGCCTGGAGCAGGGCCACGCCACCGCCGGCGACGATGCCCTCTTCGACGGCCGCCTTCGCGTTGCGAACGGCGTCCTCGATGCGGTGCTTGCGCTCCTTGAGCTCGACCTCGGTCGCGGCACCGGCCTTGATGACGGCCACGCCGCCGGCCAGCTTCGCGAGGCGCTCCTGGAGCTTCTCGCGGTCGTAGTCCGAGTCGGAGTTCTCGATCTCGGCGCGGATCTGGTTGACGCGGCCCTGGACCTGGTCGCTGTCACCGGCACCGTCGACGATGGTGGTCTCGTCCTTGGTGATGACGACCTTGCGGGCGCGGCCGAGCAGGTCGAGACCGGCGTTCTCCAGCTTGAGGCCGACCTCCTCGGAGATGACCGTGCCGCCCGTGAGGATGGCGATGTCGCCGAGCATGGCCTTGCGGCGGTCGCCGAAGCCCGGGGCCTTGACGGCGACGGACTTGAAGGTGCCGCGGATCTTGTTGACGACCAGGGTCGACAGGGCCTCGCCCTCGACGTCCTCGGCGATGATCAGCAGCGGCTTGCCGGACTGCATGACCTTCTCCAGGAGCGGCAGCAGGTCCTTGACCGAGCCGATCTTGGAGTTGACGATCAGGATGTACGGGTCGTCGAGGGACGCCTCCATACGCTCCATGTCGGTGGCGAAGTACGCCGAGATGTAGCCCTTGTCGAAGCGCATGCCCTCGGTGAGCTCCAGCTCCAGACCGAAGGTCTGGGACTCCTCGACGGTGATGACGCCTTCCTTGCCGACCTTGTCCATGGCCTCGGCGATGAGCTCGCCGATCTGGGTGTCGGCGGCGGAGATGGAGGCCGTGGAAGCGATCTGCTCCTTGGTCTCGACATCCTTGGCCTGGGCCAGCAGGGCGGCGGAGACGGCCTCGACGGCCTTCTCGATACCGCGCTTGAGGGCCATCGGGTTGGCGCCGGCGGCCACGTTGCGCAGGCCCTCGCGGACGAGCGCCTGGGCGAGGACGGTCGCGGTGGTCGTACCGTCACCGGCGACGTCGTCCGTCTTCTTGGCGACTTCCTTGACCAGCTCGGCGCCGATCTTCTCGTACGGGTCCTCGAGCTCGATCTCCTTGGCGATGGAGACGCCGTCGTTGGTGATCGTGGGGGCGCCCCACTTCTTCTCAAGGACGACGTTGCGACCCTTGGGGCCAAGGGTGACCTTGACGGCGTCGGCGAGCTGGTTCATGCCACGCTCGAGACCGCGCCGGGCCTCCTCGTTGAACGCGATGATCTTGGCCATGTGAAGTGGTCCTCCCGGACAGGGGTGGATTGCTCCGGACCGCGCCCGCGCCCGCGACGGACGGCCTGCGGATCCGACGGTTCCGTCCCGCCGGGTCCTGCGGGCCTCACCGGCCCGGTCCTCGTTTTAGTAGCACTCTCACCGGGAGAGTGCTAACGCCAATGATTAGCACTCGACCCCCACGAGTGCAAGCGGCTTCGGGCAACACGCGGGCGGCGCGGCGGTGACGCGGGGCGACACGCATGAGGGGCCCACATCCCTGTCCGGGATGTGGGCCCCTCATGCGTCTGTGCGTGCGTCGGTGGCCGATCGCGTTCGCTCCGACTCAGCCGGCCGCGAGCTTGACCATGTCCGCCTGCGGACCCTTCTGGCCCTGCGAGATCTCGAACTCGACCCGCTGACCCTCTTCAAGGGTGCGGTATCCGTCCATCTGGATGGCGCTGTAGTGGACGAACACATCCGCACCACCGTCGACCGCGATGAAGCCGTAGCCCTTCTCCGCGTTGAACCACTTGACGGTGCCCTGAGCCATGCCTAACTCCCCTATTACTGGCCCTTGCGCGGGACCGCACTTCGCGGTCCCGGGTCAGAACTTGCGCCGGAACGCCTCGACCGCGGCTGAATGTATCCGCACCGGTGCTGTCAGCAACAGGTCAATCCGACGAGAAATCTGGACACACGGAAACCTGGAAATAGGGTGAAAACTTGGCATATTCCAGGGCAACTCGGGCCAGACAAGCCGCACCAAAGGCCCAAAAGGCGCGCTCATGTTGACTCAATGTCAACCATCCGTGGGCCCGCTCATATGCGGCGGGCAAGAACAGCGGAGGGGACTGCCCCAACTCTACCGCGCCCAATCAAGCAGAATTGCCCCCTCCGCTTTTAGCGGAGGGGGCAATTCTGATTTGAACGCGTCAGCCGGATATCCGGCCGCGGATCAGCAGCCGCCGACACTGTGCCCGTCTGGTCAGCCTCCGGCGACGGCGGGGATGATCGAGACGCCGGCGCCGTCCGGCGTCGCCGCCTCCAGGCCGCCCTCGAAGCGCACGTCGTCGTCGTTGACGTAGACGTTCACGAAGCGGCGCAGCTTGCCCTGGTCGTCCAGGACGCGCGCGGCGATGCCCGGGTGGTTCTTCTCCAGGGACTCGATGACCTCGGCGAGGGTCGCGCCCTCGGCCGGGACCTCGGCGGCGCCGCCGGTGTAGGTGCGCAGGATGGTGGGGATGCGGACGTTGACGCTCATGGCGCTACCGCCTTTCCGGATGTGTCAGGGGGAAGGGTCAGGCCAGGCCGGCGGCGCGGAACGCGTCCAGGCTCGGGCGGATGGTGGCGGTCTGGCCGCTGTCCGCGGCCACCGCCTCCAGGGTCTTGAGGCCGTCACCGGTGTTCAGGACCACCGTCGTCAGCGCCGGGTCGAGCCGGCCGTTCTCGATGAGCTTCTTCGTCACGCCGACGGTCACGCCGCCCGCTGTCTCGGCGAAGATGCCCTCGGTGCGCGCCAGGATCTTGATGGCCTCGACGACCTGCTCGTCGTTGACGTCCTCGACGTAGCCGCCGGTGCGCCGCGCGATGTCCAGGACGTACGGGCCGTCCGCCGGGTTGCCGATGGCCAGGGACTTGGCGATGGTGTTCGGCTTCTGCGGGCGGACCACGTCGTGGCCGGCCTTGAAGGCCGTGGACACCGGGGAGCAGCCCTCGGCCTGGGCGCCGAAGATCTTGTACGGCTTGTCCTCGACGAGGCCGAGCTTGATCAGCTCCTGGAGGCCCTTGTCGATCTTCGTCAGCTGGGAGCCGGACGCGATCGGGATGACGATCTGGTCGGGCAGCTGCCAGCCGAGCTGCTCGCAGATCTCGTACGCCAGGGTCTTCGAGCCCTCGCCGTAGTAGGGGCGCAGGTTGACGTTGACGAAGCCCCAGCCCTCGCCCAGCGGGTCGCCGATGAGCTCGGAGCAGAAGCGGTTGACGTCGTCGTAGTTGCCCTCGATGCCGACGAGGTCACCGCCGTAGACACCGGCCATGACGACCTTGCCCTGCTCCAGGTCGTGCGGGATGAACACGCAGGAGCGGAAGCCGGCCCGGGCGGCCGCGGCGCCGACGGCGCCGGCCAGGTTGCCGGTGGAGGAGCACGACAGGGTGGTGAAGCCGAAGGCGCGGGCGGCCTCGACGGCGATGGCCACGACGCGGTCCTTGAAGGAGTGCGTCGGGTTGCCGGAGTCGTCCTTGACGTAGAGCTTGCCGGTGACGCCCAGCTCCTTGGCCAGGTTCTCGGCGTCCACGAGCTTGGTGAAGCCGGGGTTCAGGCTCGGCTTGGAGGCCACGTCCACCGGGACGGGCAGCAGCGGCGCGTAGCGCCAGATGTTGTTCGGGCCGGCCTCGATCGCGGCGCGCAGGGCCTCGGGGTCGCCGAGCGGGAGCTCGTAGGCGACTTCCAGGGGCCCGAAGCACTCGACGCAGGCGAAGATGGGGCCGAGCTCGAAACGGGTACCGCACTCGCGACAGGAAAGTCCGGTGGCGGGTCCGAGGTCGACAGAGGTGGCGACGGTCTGTGCAGCCATGATGGCGAGGCCCTTTCTCCTCATCTTCCCCATGGCGCACTTCGCCATGAGACGGAATTGGCACCTTCCCTAGTCGGGGCCTCGCGCTGGCGAGAACCGACTGGAGGGTTGCCGGGGCTTCAACGGGCCGTGTCCCTCTGCCCCTCTGGATGAGCGGTATGGCACCGGACACACGCGCTCTGTGGCGCGCCGGTGCGTTTGTGCGCGGGACCCCCGGCATGCGGTGGTCTCTCGCGTTGTTCAAGACTGTAACCGAAGGGACGGGTGGTTGAGACAGCCGTCCGAACCGCGAGATGGATCACAATTCGGCCCAAAACCGCCGAGTGGCGCAGAGTGCCGTAGAGACCGCGGAACCCGCGGAAAGATGCCCAGGGAGTGCTGAGAGTGCTGGATGAGGTGGAGCGCTGGCTGGCAGACCGCTCCTGGTCCGCCGCCGACCGACCGCTCGACCAGCTGCTCGCCCGGAAACGGGCGGCCGGGACGACGGTGAGCGTGGTGCTGCCCGCGCTGGACGAGGAGGCCACCGTCGGGGAGATCGTCGAGATCGTCCGGCGCGATCTGATCGAGGCCCCGCCCGTCCCCCTGGTGGACGAGCTCGTCGTCGTCGACTCCGGCTCCACCGACCGTACGGCGGAGGTCGCGGCGAAGGCCGGCGCCCGCGTGGTGCACCGGGACTCGATCCTGCCCCGGATCCCGGCCCTGCCCGGCAAGGGCGAGGTGCTGTGGCGCTCCCTGCTGGCCACCACCGGGGACGTCGTCTGCTTCGTGGACGCCGACCTGCGGGACTTCGACTCCGCCTTCGTCTCCGGGATCGTCGGGCCGCTGCTCACCGACCCGCAGGTGCAGTTCGTCAAGGCGATGTACGACCGCCCGCTCGGGGACGCTCCCGGCCAGGGCGGCCGCGTCACCGAACTGGTGGCCCGCCCGCTCCTCAACCTCCACTGGCCCCAGCTGGCCGGCTTCGTCCAGCCGCTGGGCGGCGAGTACGCCGTACGCCGCTCCCTGCTGGAGCGCCTGCCCTTCCCCGTCGGGTACGGGGTGGAGCTGGGCCTGCTCGTGGACGCGCTGCACACGGTCGGGCTGGACGCGCTGGCCCAGGTGGACGTCGGGGTCCGGCTGCACCGGCACCAGGACGGGCAGGCGCTGGGCCGGATGGCCGCCGCGATCTACCGCACCGCGCAGCTGCGGCTCTCGCGCGGGCACCTCGTCCGGCCGGAGCTGACGCAGTTCGAGCGGGGACCGGACGGGTTCGTACCGCGCACGTACGCCGTGGACACGGAGGAACGGCCGCCGATGGCGGAGATCAAGGAGTACGCGGGACGGCGCGTGGCGTGACCCGGGAACGCCGGGGTTTGACCAGTACGTGACGAACCGGACATTTCCCGGACGTTTGAGCGAGGGGGCCCCGGGCTAGGTTCGCGGCATGGCTTCTCAGGTACTCGTCGCCGCCAACCGCGGCCCGCTCTCGTACGCCCTCGCCGCCGACGGCACCCTCAGCGCCCGGCGCGGCGGCGGCGGCCTCGTCTCCGGCCTGTCCGCGGCGCTCGCAGCACAGCCGGAGGCCCTGTGGGTCTGCGCGGCCCTCTCCGAAGCCGACCGGGAGGCGGTCCGCCGCGGCGTTTCCGAGCCGGGCGTCCGGATGCTGGACATCGACCCCTCGGTGTACGACGACGCGTACAACGGCATCGCGAACTCCGTGCTCTGGTTCACCCACCACCACCTGTACGACGTCCCGCGCCAGCCGGTCTTCGACGCGGAGTTCCGACGGCGCTGGGACTCGTACACCGCCTACAACCGGGCCTTCGCCGAAGCCCTGGCCGAGGAGGCCGCCGAGGGCGCGTCCGTCCTGGTCCAGGACTACCACCTCGCCCTGGTCCCCGGGGCCCTCCGCGCACTGCGCCCCGACCTGCGGATCGCGCACTTCACGCACACGCCGTGGGCGTCGTGGGAGTTCCTGGGCATGCTCCCGGACGACATCAGGAAGCAGCTGGTGCGGGGCATGCTGGGGGCGGACCGGCTGGGGTTCCACACGGAGGCCTGGGCGATCAACTTCGTCACCGGCGCCCACATCGACGACGAGCACGGCATCGCGGACCCGTCCATCCCCCGGAACAGCGACCCCGGGGTCAACCACCGCAGGATGACGGCGGACGGCCGGTACGGGGAGAAGCGGTTCACCACGGTGACCGCCTACCCCCTCGGGGTGGACGGCGACGACCTGCGGTCGCTCGCCCACCGGCCGGAGGTCGACGACAAGCTGGCCGCGCTGCGGGCCGAGGTCGGCGACCGCAAGACGATCGTCCGCGTCGACCGCACCGAACTGTCGAAGAACATCCTGCGCGGGCTGCTCGCCTACCGCGAGCTCCTCACCGTCCACCCCGAGTGGCGCGGCCGCGTAGTGCACCTGGCCTCCGCCTACCCCTCCCGGCAGGACCTGAAGGTGTACCGGGACTACACCGAGTCCGTGCGCGAACTGGCCGAGGAGATCAACGCGGAGTTCGGTACCGCCGACTGGCAGCCGGTCCTCGTGTCGGTCCAGGACGACTTCGCCCGCTCCCTGGCCGCGTACCGCCTCGCCGACGTGGCACTGATCAACCCGGTGCGGGACGGCATGAACCTCGTCGCGAAGGAGATCCCGGTCGTCTCGGAGGCGGGCTGCGCCCTGGTCCTGTCCACCGGGGCGGGCGCGTACGAGGAACTCCGCGCGGACGCCCTCACGGTCAGCCCGTACGACGTCACGGCGACGGCCGAAGCCCTCCACGAGGCCCTCACGATGCCGGAAGCGGAACGCGCGGAACGCACGAAGCGCCTGGCCGCAGCCGCCACGACCCTCCCCCCGGCGGCCTGGTTCGAGGCCCAGCTGGCGGCGCTGCGGGGGTAGGGGGGCTCACGGTGGGGGCCCTCAGCCCCGCAGCGCCCTCGCCAGCTGCGCCAGGAACTCCGACACCGCCGCCGGGCCGGGGAGGACGAGGTCGGCTCGGGCGGCGAGTTCCGGGACTTCCGCCGAGCCGCTGCACACCAGGAGGCCCGGGAGGCCGTCGGCGCGGCGCTTCTCGACCGCCGAGTACGCCGCGAGGTCGCCCAGGTCGTCCCCCGCGTACAGGACGGCCTCGGCGCCGCGCTCCGTGAGGAACTCCGTCAGGGCGACGCCCTTGTCCATGCCCGGCGGGCGCAGTTCCAGGACGGCGCGGCCCGGCTCGACCATCAGCCCGTGCCGGGCGGCGAGCTCCGCGAGGGGTTCGCGGAGGGCTTCGAAGGCTGCCGCGGGGTCCTCGGCGCGGCGGGTGTGGACGGCGAGCGCCTGGCCCTTCTCCTCGATCCAGGTCCCGCGCCACGCGCCGATGGCGTCGAGGAAGCCCGGCAGCTCCGCGCGTACGGCGGCGACGCCGGGGTGTTCGGCGGGGGCGCGGACGATGCCGGTGACGGCGTCCCAGCGTTCGGCGCCGTAGTGGCCGAGGACCACGAGGTGCTCCAGTCCGGGTACCCCGGCGAAGCCGCCGTGGCGTACGGCGACGCCGGCCGGGCGGCCGGTGACGACGGCGACGGCGTCGACCTGGGGGGCGAGCTCGGCGAGGGCCGGGACTGCGGAGGGGTGGGCGCGGGCTTGGTCGGGGTCGGGGACGATCTCGGCGAGGGTGCCGTCGAAGTCGAGGGCGACGACGGCTCTGCGGGGTGCGCGGAGGAGGGCTTCGAGTCCCTCGCGTCCGGCTGCGGTGGCGGGCACGGGCATCGGCGGCGGATCGTGCGGCTGGCTCCCCATACGGACGACCCTACCGGCGTGTCGCGGTGCCCGCCCGGCCTTCGCGGAGGCCGCTCCGGTCGGGCTCGGGCGGCACGGGGCGTCGCGCCCGCGGCGGCCCTCCCCACTACGGACGGACGGCACCGGACGGCACGCGGCAGACGCACGCAGGCCGGCTCCCGACCACCGCGGCGGGCCGGGGGACCCGTCCCCGCTTCCCGCCCCCTACCGCCGGGCCCGCTGGGCCGCGCGGATGCGGCGGAGGCGGTTGACGGTTCCGGGGGCGTGGGCGAGGGCGCGGGGGTCGTCCATGAGGGCGTTGAGCAGCTGGTAGTACCGGACCGGGGTGAGCCCGAGGGCCTCGCGTATGGCGCGCTCCTTGGCGCCGGGGCCGGGCCAGCTGCGGCCCTCGTACGCGAGCACGGCGGCCTCGGCGGGGCTCAGCCGGCCTTCCGCCGCGCCGCCCGTGTCACCCGCCTGCCCGCCATCCGTCATACGGCCACACTAACGCCGCCCACCGACACCACTCACGGTCAGGCCGGGGTCAGCGCTCCCCGTCCGCCTTGCGGGCGTCCACGGCTATCTTCTCCAGGACCTTCGCGGGCTGTCCGCCGGGGGCGACGGCCTTGCCGATGTTCTGCTTGACGTCCTCGCTGACCCCGGCCCAGGACTTCTTGCCGACGGGGTAGAGCCGGGCGTTCGGCAGGGCGGTCAGGAAGGTCCGCAGCTGTGCGGCCGAGCCGCCGGTGCTGCCGGCCATGGCCCGGTAGCCACTGGTGGTGACGGGCAGGAGGTCGTACTGGTTGGTGAAGGTGGTCACGTTCTTCGCGGAAAAGAGGTGGTCCAGGAACTTCCCGGACTCCTTCTTGTGGCCGTTCTTGAATGCCATGACCCAGTCGGCGACGCCCATGGTGGAGTGGTCGGTGCCGTCGACGGTGGGCATGGCGACCATGCCGAACTTCACGCCCTTGCCGGCGGCCTGCTTGAGCAGGGTGGGGTGGCCGTTGAGCATGCCGACCTCGCCGCGGGTGAAGGCGTCGAAGGCGGTCTGGCGGTCGAGCTTGCCCGGTTCGACGGGGCCGGTGAGCTGCTGGCCGACCATCTTGTCGCGGAGGAACTCCAGCGACTTGACGTTCTCCGGGGAGTCGATCGAGTACGCCTCCTCGTTGTCGGTGTAGCCGCCGCCGCCGGCGAGCAGCCACATCATCGTCTCGGCCTGGGCCTCTTCGCGGCCGAGGGGCAGTGCGAAGGGGGTCGGGACGTTGGCGCCCTTGAGCTTCTTGGCGGCGGCCTCGATGTCCGCCCAGCTCTTGGGCTGCCAGGGGGTGTTGCCGTCCTTGGGGATGATCCCGGCGTCGCCGAGGAGCTTGGTGTTGTAGAAGAGCAGCCGGGTGCTGGCCACGAACGGCATCCCGTACTGGACCCGCTTGACCTTGCCCGCGTCGGCGAGGGGGGCGAGGAAGTCGGCTTCGGTGGTGACGGAGAGCAGCTCGTCGGCGGTGTAGAGCTTGCCGGCCTCGGCGTAGTCGGCGTAGGCGCCGATCTGCGCGATGTCGGGGGCCTTGCCGGCCTTGACCATCGCGGCGACCTTGGCGTCGACCTCCGACCAGGAGTAGACGCTGACCTCGACGTGGACGCCGGGGTTGTCCTTCTCGAAGGAGGTGGCGAGGTTCTTCCAGTAGCCGGCGGAGGAGTTCTGCGGATTGTCCCCGTAGTCGGCCGCCACGACCCGCAGGGTCACCTCGTTGTCCCCGGTGAGGCCGGACACGGTTCCACAGCCCGCCAGCGTCGCCACGGTCAGGCACAGTGCGGCGCCGGTCGCGGCCGGCCTCAGGTAACGGCCCTTCACAGTTCTTGATCCACCCCAGGTTGTACGTACGATCCGACGTAAGGTCTACACCACTTTGGCGGCTCCTCCACATCCGGAACGGGGCTTGTCGCGGACTGTGTCCGGACCGTGTCCGGAACGGCGTCCGGATTTGTATGGCTGCTCAACAATCCCCTCCAATGGACTAGACCTTTCCCCGCCGAGCACGCGAGACTGTCTGCTGTGAAACCCGTGAAACACGTCATCGCCCTCGATGTGGGCGGCACCGGGATCAAGGCCGCCCTCATCGGGGCGGACGGCACCCTGCTGCACGAGGCACGCCGCGCCACCGGCCGCGAGCGGGGCCCCGAAGCCGTCGTCGAGACGATCCTGGACTTCGCCGCCGAGCTCCTCGACCTCGGCCGCGAGCGCTTCGCCGTGCCCGCCTCGGCCGCCGGCGTCGCCGTCCCCGGCATCGTCGACGCCGAGCGCGGCATCGCCGTGTACGCGGCGAACCTGGGCTGGCGGGACGTACCGATGCGCGAGCTGCTCACCGCCCGCCTCGGCGGGATCCCGGTCGCCCTCGGCCACGACGTCCGCACGGGCGGACTCGCCGAGGGACGCATCGGCGCGGGCCTCGGCGCCGAACGCTTCCTCTTCGTCCCGCTCGGCACCGGCATCGCCGGGGCCATCGGCATCGCCGGCCGCATCGAGGCCGGCGCCCACGGCTACGCGGGCGAGATCGGGCACATCGTGGTCCGCCCCGGCGGCCCCTCCTGCGGCTGCGGCCAGCACGGCTGCCTGGAGACCCTCGCCTCCGCCTCCGCCGTCAGCCGCGCCTGGGCCGCCGCCTCCGGCGACCCCGAGGCCGACGCCGCCGACTGCGCCAAGGCCGTCGAATCCGGCGACGCGGCCGCCCGCGAGGTCTGGCTGACCGCCATCGGCGCCCTCGCCGACGGCCTCGTCACCGCGATCACCCTGCTGGACCCGAGCACGCTGATCATCGGTGGCGGGCTCGCCGAGGCGGGGGAAACCTTGTTCACACCACTGAGGACGGCCGTCGAGGAGCGCGTGACGTTCCAGCGGCTGCCCGAGATCGTTCCGGCTGCCCTCGGGGACACCGCCGGATGCCTGGGCGCAGGGCTGCTCGCCTGGGACCTACTCGCCACGGAGGTACCTGCCTGATGTCCGGAAGCGCACACAGCACCGTTCTCTCCGGCGCGAGGGTGGTGCTGCCCACCGGGATCGTGGCGGGCGGCCGCGTCATCGTCGAGGGCGCCCGCGTCGCGGGCAGCGCCCCCGAGGACGCGACGGTCGTCGACCTGTCCGGGCACTGGATCGTCCCCGGCTTCGTGGACATGCACAACCACGGAGGCGGCGGCGCCTCCTTCACCTCCGGCACCGCCGAGGAGGTCCTCAAGGGCGTACGCACCCACCGCGAGCACGGCACCACCACCCTCGTCGCCTCCACCGTCACCGGTGACCTCGACGAACTCGCCCGCCGCGCCGGACTGCTCGCCGAGCTCACCCAGCAGGGCGAGATCGCCGGCATCCACTTCGAGGGCCCCTTCATCAACCCCTGCCGCAAGGGCGCCCACAAGGCCGACCTGCTGCGCGACCCCGACCCGGCCGAGGTCCGCAAGCTGGTCGACGCCGCGCACGGCGCCGCCCGCATGGTCACCCTCGCCACCGAACTCCCCGGCGGGCTGGACTCCGTACGGCTGCTGGCCGAGCACGGGGTCATCGCCGCGATCGGCCACACCGACTCCACGTACGACCAGACCCGCCAGGCCATCGACGCCGGCGCGACCGTCGCCACCCACCTGTACAACGCCATGCCCGGCCTGGAGCACCGCGCGCCCGGCCCGATCGCCGCACTGTTGGAGGACGAGCGGGTCACCGTCGAGCTGATCAACGACGGCACCCACCTGCACCCGGCGATGCTGGAACTTGCCTTCCACCACGCGGGCGCGCACCGCGTCGCGCTGATCACCGACGCCATGGACGCGGCCGGCTTCGGCGACGGCACCTACCACCTCGGCCCGCTGGAGGTGGAGGTCAAGGACGGCGTCGCCCGGCTCGTCGAGGGCGGCTCCATCGCGGGCTCCACGCTGACCCTGGACACCGCGTTCAAGCGGTCGGTGACGGTGGACCGGCTGCCCGTCGAGTCCGTGGTCCAGGCGATCTCGGCCAACCCGGCCAAGCTGCTCGGCCTCTACGACGAGGTCGGCTCGCTGGAGCCCGGCAAGTACGCCGACCTGGTGGTCCTCGACGCCGCGTTCGACGTCAAGGGCGTCATGCGGCGCGGCGAATGGATCGTCAGCCCGCTGGGCTGAACCGGCCTTTCGACCGGCACGAACGGGGCGGCCCGCCCACGGGGCTGGGCTGGCCGCCCTCGATTTGGCATGATCCCGGCACACACCAAGACCGGGGCTGGCCATGATCCTCACCGTGACGCTCAACACCGCGCTCGACGTCACCCACCGGGTGCCGCGAATGCTGCCGCACACCTCCCACCGGGTCACCGGTGTCACCGAACGCGCGGGCGGCAAGGGCCTGAACGTGGCCCGGGTGCTCGGCGCGCTCGGCGAGGAGGTCACGGCGACGGGCTTCGCGGGCGGCCCCGCCGGCCAGACCGTACGCGAACTCCTCGCCGGCGCCCCCGGAGTGGCCGACGCCCTCGTCCCCTGCGCGGGCACCACCCGCCGGACCCTGGCCGTCGTCGACGAGAGCACCGGCGACACCACCCAGTTCAACGAGCCCGGCCCGCAGATCTCCGCCGCCGAATGGGCCGCCTTCCTGGAGCGGTACGCCGAACTCCTCACCGGCGCCCGGGCGGTGGCCCTGTGCGGCAGCCTGCCCCCGGGCGTGCCGGTCGGCGCGTACGCGGTCCTCGTGCGGGCGGCCCGCGCCGCCGGGCTGCCCGTGCTGCTCGACACCAGCGGCGAGGCCCTGCGCCGCGGGGTCGCCGCCCGGCCGGACATCATCAAGCCGAACGCGGCCGAACTGGCGGAGCTGACCGGCGCCCGCGACCCGCTCCCCGCCACCCGTGACGCCCGCCGCCGGGGCGCCCAGGCGGTGGTGACCTCTCTCGGCCCTGCCGGGCTGCTCGCCGCCACCCCCGACGGAACCTGGCAGGCGGCCCCGCCCCGCCCGCTGCGCGGGAACCCCACCGGTGCGGGCGACTCGGCGGTGGCGGGCCTGCTCTCCGCCCTGACCCGGGGCCTGGACTGGCCCGAGCGCCTGGCCCGTGCGGTGGCCCTCTCCGCGGCCACCGTGCACGCCCCGACGGCGGGGGACTTCGACCCGCGCACGTACGAGGAGATCGCCCCGCAGATCAGGGCCGTGCCGCTGCCCGCCCCGTAGGCGCGGGGGAACGGCCGAGGGGGAGACGCACCCGGTGCGTCTCCCCCTCGCGTCCGTCTCCGGCCGGCCGTCAGCCCTTGGCCCAGCCCGCGCTGAGGCGCAGCTGATCGAATATGGCATCGCACTGGTTGCCGGCCTCGCACGAGATCTTCATCGTGTTCGTGCCCTTCTTGAGGGTGACGAAGGCGTAGGTCCGGGTCCAGCCCTTGTCCCAGGCGCCCGCATCGGCCTTGGAGAAGTTGGCCAGGTTCAGGGACTGCGTGGGGGTCTGCCCGTTGATCGTCAGCGTGACCTTCGCGTCCTTGCCCGGCACCGCGTAGTTGACGTTCAGCGTGTAGTCGCCGGCTTCGGGCAGCTCGGCCGTCCAGGTCAGCGCGGCGCCCGTCTGGTTGAAGTTGCCGACGTACTGGCCGCCCGAGCTCTTGGAGCCGGGGACGCTGTTCTGAAGGGCCGCTCCGCCGGTGAGGGCCATGCCCGCGCCGGCGGCCTCGCCCTTGGGCAGCGGGGCCTTGGAGGGCTCCGCCGAAGTGCTCGGCTCCGGCTCGGACTTCTTCGAGGGCGCCGCCGACTGGGCCTGGCCCGTCGCCTGGTTCTTGTCGCCCTTGTCCTTGTCCTTGCCGAAGACCACGGCCGCGCCGATGCCGATGCCGACGGCCGCCACCACCGCGACCGCCGCGATGAGCAGGCCCCGGCGGCTGGAGCCGCCGCCGCGGCCGCCGCCACGGGGCGGCACGGGACGGACTTGCGCCGTCTGCGCGGACGGCTGCTGCGGGACGCCGTAGCCGTTCGCCTGGAGGGCTTCGGGGGCCTGGTACTGGGCCTGGTAGGCCTGCGGGGGCTGCTGCTGCGGAACGGCGCCGCGCTGGCCGCCGTACGTCCGTTCGCCGACCGTGCGCACCTGGTTGTACGAGGTCCGGGGGACGCCGGGCTGCGCGCCGGGCTGTCCGCCGGCCGTCGGGCCGGGGTAGCCGTATCCGCCGCCCTGACCGGGCGGGGTGGCTCCGGCGGCCTGGCCGTCCGCGTAGAGATAGCCGAACGGGTCATCGTCCCCGGGCTGGTTCGCCCCACCGTGCGGGCCGTTGTTCGCGGGCGTCGTCATCGCAGGTCACTCCTTTCGACCCACGGGAGCCTACCCCGAACACGTGCGCACACGGGTGGCCGATCGGATCAGCCGGCCCGGCGGTGGGCCTTGGAGCGGGACCGCTTCTCGATGTACATCCGCTGGTCGGCCGAGCGCAGCACCTCGTCCGCGGACATCCCGCAGCTGGCCCAGCCGATGCCGAAACTCGCGCCCACGCGCACCGCGCGGCCGTCGACGCGGATCGGCGGGATGATCGCGTTGCGCAGCCGCACGGCGAGGTCGGCGGCGTCGGCGGCGCCGAGTCCGTCGGCGAGGACGACGAATTCGTCACCACCCAGCCGGGCGACGGTGTCACCGTCCCTGACGCACGTCGTCAGGCGACGGGCCACCTCGATGAGGACGGCGTCGCCGGTGTGGTGGCCGAACCGGTCGTTGATCGACTTGAAGCCGTCGAGGTCGCAGAAGAGCACCGCGAGCCCCTTCGTGCCGTCGTCGACGTCCGAGGCGGGCGCCACGGTGTGCACGTGGTGGTCGTACGGGCCGTCGGGGCCGCCCGGGAAGGCGCCGGGGAAGTCCGGGGCGTCGCCGGCCTGCCCGGCGGCGGGGAAGCCGCCGTCGTACCCGTGGGGCTGTCCGTGGGGCCGGCCGTCGGGTGGAAAGCCGTGCTCGCCGGCACCACCCGCCTCGGGGCGGCCCTCGTACGCCGCGTCCAGGGCCTCGACCGCGCTGGCCCGTACGGACTGGGGGCGGCGGCACAGGCGCGCGCCGAGCCGGGAACGCAGTTCGGCGCTGTTGGGCAGGCCGGTGAGGGAGTCGTGGCTGGCCCGGTGCGCGAGCTGGAGCTCGTGCCGCTTGCGCTCCTCGATGTCCTCGACGTGCGTGAGCAGGAAGCGGGGGCCGTCGGCGGCGTCGGCGACCACCGAGTTGCGCAGCGAGACCCACACGTACGTGCCGTCGCGCCGCCCGAGGCGCAGTTCGGCGCGGCCGCCTTCGGCGGAGGTGCGCAGCAGGGTGCCGATGTCCTCGGGGTGGACGAGGTCGGAGAAGGAGTAGCGGCGCAGCACTGAGGCGGGCCGGCCCAGCAGGCGGCACAGGGCGTCGTTGGTGCGCAGCAGCCGGCCGTGCTGGTCGCCGCCCATCTCGGCGATGGCCATGCCGCTGGGCGCGTACTCGAAGGCCTGCCGGAACGACTCTTCGCTGGCCCGCAGCGCCTGCTGCTCGCGCTCCAGCCGGACGAGGGCCCGCTGCATGTTCGCGCGCAGCCTCGCGTTGCTGATCGCAATGGCGGCCTGGAAGGCGTACATCTGGAGCGCTTCACGCCCCCATGCGCCGGGGCGGCGCCCGTTGCGCGGTCTGTCCACCGAAACGACACCCAGAAGTTCCCCGCCGGTCGCGTACATGGGGGCGTAGAGCCGGTCCTCCGGGTGCCACTCGTCCAGGAAGCGCGGATCGGGGCCGTCGGTGTGCCACTGGGGGACGTCGTCCTCCATCAGGACCCAGCCCTCGGTGTGCGGGATGAAGCGCAGGCCGTCCCAGTCCTCGCCCATGGTCAGGCGGCGCTCCCAGGCGGCGCGGGAGCCGACCCGGCCGGTGATCAGGGCTTCGGCGGCGGGGTCGCCCGCGAATGCGGCGACGACGAGATCCCCGTCAGGGCGTACGAGGTTGACACAGGCGAGTTCGTAGCCGAGGCCCCTGACGATGCCGTCCACGACGGTCTGCAGGGTGTCCGCCAGGCTCCGGGCCGTGTTGAGCTCGGCCACCACCTGGTGCAGCTGCCGCAGGGTCGCAAGACGGACGTACGGCTCCGACTCGGTCTCCATTGCTCGCTCTCCCCGAGACCTCGACAGCAACTCCAGGTTTGTCATCGGCGTTTCGTTGCGGTGTCCCGTCCACTGAATCACAGTGAGCTGTGCGCCAGGTACACAGGGTCAACAAATCTTGCCCTCTGTGACTCAAGTCACATGAGATGAACAAGGGCGTGCTGAGAGGCGGGTACGGAGTGGGAGCGCTCCCTCTCCTTCCCGGGAGCAAACGATACGCCGGGGCCTAGGACGAGGGGCGGGGACGCGGCTCGGGCCAGGGCCCGATGTGCGCCGTGCGGACCCGGGACTAGCGTTCGGTACGTGCCCAAGACGATCTCCGTACACCCGGCCCCCGTGCTCACCACCCCCCATCCTGAGGGGGTGAGCAACGACGAGTTCCGGGCCGCCATGTCCCGGCTGGCGGCGGGCGTGTGCCTGATCACCGCGCACGAACCGCCCCTGAGCGCCGACGGACCGCGCGGCGAGGACGTCGGCATGACGGCCACCGCCTTCATGTCGGTCTCGCTGGACCCGCCGCTCGTCCTGGTCAGCGTGCGCGAGGGCTCCCGGATGGACGACCTGCTCGCCGAGCAGCCGCTGTGGGCGGTCTCCCTCCTCGCGGACAGCCAGCTCCAGGTCGCGGGCCGGTTCTCGATGAAGGGCCGGATCAGCGACCGGCTGCTGTTCGAGGGGCTGCCGTACGTGCGCGGCGCCGTGTCCGGCGCGCCGCTGCTGTCGGGCGCGCTGGCCACCCTGGAGTGCCGCACCGAGTCCCGCGTCACGGCGGGCGACCACACCCTCGTCGTCGGCCGCGTCCTGGGCGCCGCCCTGCCGGTCCCGGAGGCGCCGCCGCTCACGTACTTCCGCGGCCGCTACCGCCACTTGGCCCCGTAGACCGCCTACCAGTCGCGCGAGCTGCGGTTCCGCTTGGTCTCGCCGCGGGCCTTCTTCTCCCGCAGGCGCCGCTCGTTGATGCCCCGGGGGATCTTCGTCGCCCGGCGCGGCTTCGGCGGCGGGGCCGTGGCCTCCGCCAGCAGGGAGGCCAGCCGGACCAGCGCCATCTCCCGGTTGCGGAACTGCGAGCGGTGCTCGGAGGCCCGCACCGTCACCACCCCGTCGACCAGCCGGGACGCGAGCCGCTCCAGCGCCCGCTCCTTCCACACCTCCGGCAGCGCGCTGGTCGCCGCCAGGTCGAACAGCAGCTCGACGCGCGAGTCCGAGGTGTTGACGTGCTGCCCACCCGGCCCGGAGGAACGTGAGAACCGCCAGGCGAGCTCCGCCTCGGGGAGCACGACGGAACCGCGGATGACATGGGGACCAGGCATGGACCTATGATCGGCCCCCGCCCGCGCCGCCGTCACCCGCATTTCCGGGTCCTGGAACCTCCGCGCCCCCTCGCCGCGTTATGAAGGGCAGCGGTAACTTGACCCCACATCGCGGTCAAGCGTCGAGGAAGGACACCAGTCAAAATGGCAGTAAGCCTGTCCAAGGGCGGCAACGTCTCGCTCTCGAAGGAGGCCCCGGGCCTCAGCGCCGTCACGGTCGGCCTCGGCTGGGACGTCCGTACGACGACCGGTGTCGACTTCGACCTGGACGCCTCCGCCATCGCGGTCAACGCCACGGGCAAGGTCGTCTCCGACGGCCACTTCGTCTTCTTCAACAACAAGTCCACCCCGGACCAGACCATCGTCCACACCGGCGACAACCGCACCGGTGCGGGCTCCGGCGACGACGAGGCCATCAACGTCAACCTCGCCGGCCTCCCCGCCGACGTGGACAAGATCGTCTTCCCGGTCTCGATCTACGACGCCGAGGCCCGCAGCCAGAACTTCGGCCAGGTCCGCAACGCCTACATCCGCGTCGTGAACCAGGCCGGCGGCGCCGAGATCGCCCGCTACGACCTCTCCGAGGACGCGGCCACCGAGACCGCCATGGTCTTCGGCGAGCTCTACCGCAACGGCGCCGAGTGGAAGTTCCGCGCGGTCGGCCAGGGCTACGCCTCCGGCCTCGTCGGCATCGCCCAGGACTTCGGCGTCAACGTCTGACCCGGATCCGGCCCCCCGACGCGCCAGTCGGCCGGAACCCCCTGCCCGGACCCTTCCGGGCAGGGGGTCCCGCTACCGTCCGGCCCGTACCCCTCGAACCCCTCGCCCCCCGCCGGGCCCGGGACCGCGAGCCGTCAGCGGCACTCCGGGAGCTCCGGCTGCGACACGTGGCCGATGGCCGGGACGTAGGCGTGCCCCTTCGGCGCGTCCTGCACCCGGACCCGGTAGTAGCGCCGGCTCTCCAACCCCGTCTGGTCCGGATACCAGCGCCCGTCACGGACCTCGCACTCCGCCGTGAACACATCGCCCGGCCAGGCGGCCAGCGCCAGCTGGTTGCCGCTGCCCCGGAAGGCACGCGGGTCGATGACCAGCTCGGTGCGGCATTCCGGCGTCCGCAGGCTGAAGTGCGCGCACCCCTTGGGGACGCCCACGTAGACCGCGAGGGGCGGGTTCCCGTATGCCTCCACCCGGCCCGCACCCGCACCCGACGGCTCCGCCTCCCCCGTCCCCGCCCACGCCAGCACCGACGCCAGCGCCCCGGCCACCGCCGTCACCCGGCGTCTCGCCCGCCCCCTCCCCCGGCCGCCCGCGGTTCCGCCCGCCGCCGCTCGGACCCGCGGGATCAGGCTCTGCGCCGTGTGTGTGCCGCGCACCACCGGGTCCGCGCTGAGGCAGTCGGCGATCAGGGCGCTCCACCCCGGGGGCAGGCCGGCGGCGAGGCGCAGCGGGGAACGTCCCGCCGCGTACTCCACGACGGCCGCCGCCCGGGCCGCGGGGGTGGCCCCGGGGAAGGGCAGGGCACCGCCGCTGAGGAGCTGGTGGGCGGTCACCCCGAACGCCCACACGTCCGCGTCCGGCCGGGTCCGGACCCCCCGCTCGCCGAGCAGGGCCGCCCTGCGCTCGGGCGGCAGGTAGTCGGGGGAGCCCCACGGCGGCGCGTACCCGTGCGTCCCCTCCACCCGGGCGATCAGGCCGAAGTCGGCGACCCGTACCGAGCCGTCGCGGGCCAGGAGGATGTTGGCCGGTTTCAGATCGCCGTGCACCCAGCCCTCGGCGTGCAGGTGCGCCAGGGCGGTGATCACCTCGGTGAGCACGGCGCCCGCGTCCGGCAGTGGCAGGCCGGCGGCGAGGACGTCCCACAGGCTGCGTTCCGCCCGCTCCATGACCAGGACGACCGCGCCGTCGGCGGCGGGCAGCCCCGGGTCGTCGACGGTCAGCGTGTCGAAGATGCGGACGAGGTGCGGGTGCACCGCCTGGCGGCTGAACTCGGCCTCCCGCCGGGCGGTCGCGGCCAGCTCCCGGGCCTGCCGGGGCGCGAGGCCCTGCGTACCGAGGAACTTCAGGGCGACCTCGTCGCCCCCGGCTCCCCGGGCCGCGTACACGCTGCCCCAGCTGCCCGAGGCGATGTGACCGGTGACCTCCCAGCCGCCCACCCGGTAGCCGGCCGGCACCCCGTCCTCCTCCGTGCCCCTCACCGCCGCTGCCTGGCCGGCAGCACCGCCAGGTGCTCCTCGCGCACGAGCCCGAAGCGCAGGGCGAGGCTCACCACCAGCTCCCGCTTCCACTCCAGCCGGCCCCCGGCTTCCCCGGCGGGCTTCACGCGGAGCTTGCTGCGGGCGAGGTAGTCGATGTGGAAGCCCACCGCCTGCTCGCTCAGCCCCGCGAGCCGCTCGGCCACCTGCCGGGTCGTCGGGATCACGGTGGCCGACTGGTCCCGCAGCCTCGGCTCGCACAGGGCGACCAGCACCGCGAAGTACGTCGCCGTCTCGTCGAGGCTGAACGCCGCGACCGTGCCCTCCCCGTCCAGCTCCCCGGCCGTCTCGGCGTAGCTGTGCCCGGGCGCGTACACGTGGATGGCGAGACCGTCCGGCGACCGGGTCGGAAGGACCACCCGGGCGAACTCGAACGGCACCGGGGCGCCGATCCGGCGCGGGGCGACGCGGAAGTACTCGCCCGCCCCTTCCGGGTTCTCCACCAGCAGGCTCTGCCCGTACCCGAGGTTGCTCAGCCGCCAGTGGTCCTCGGCGGCGAGGATCTCGCCCGCCAGCCGCGGCACCGCCGGATCGTCGAGCGCCAGCCCCACCGGAACCCCGGGAGCACCCCGGCCGAACCGGACCGCCTCACCGGGCCCGAGTTCGAGCCGCCCGTGCTCCGTGTGCACCACCAGCCCCGACATGGACGGATCTTGGCACGGCCCGCGCAAGCGCGGCGTCAGCCGCGTCGCATACAGGCCACCTGCGCCCGGAGGCGCGGCCTACGCCTTGGGGCGGCCCTCCCCGTACAGCCACACGTCCCACACCTTCTTCAGGCGGTGGCCCGTACGCCGCTCCGCGTACGCCGTGAAGTCCGCGGTGCTCGCGTTCCCGTACCGGTGGTCGGCGGCCCAGCCGCGCAGCAGGTCGAAGAACTTCTCGTCACCCACCTCCTGCCGGATCCGGTGCAGGACCATCGCACCCCGGTAGTACACGGGCGAGTCGGAGACGTGATCGGCACCGGGCGGGGAGGCGGGCGGGAACGCGGCCCAGTCGCCGTCGGCCTGGTCGTCGACCGAGGTGTCACCCGCCAGGAACGCCCGGAACCGGCGCTCCGCGGAGATCCCGCCCCGGTCCTCGGACCACAGCCACTCCGCGTACGTGGCGAAGCCCTCGTTGAGCCACATGTCCTTCCAGGACTTCGGCGAGACCGAGTTCCCGAACCACTGGTGGGCCAGCTCGTGCAGCACGAGCTCCTCATTGGGCGCGCCCGGGTAGACGGGCTTGGTCTGCGTTTCCAGCGCGTACTCCAGGGTCTGCGCGGGCATCACGATCGAACCGGCGGTGCCGAAGGGGTACGGGCCGAACCTGGCGCTGCCCCACTCCACGATCTCCGGCAGCCGCTTCAGCGCCGCCTCGCTGCCCGCCGCCTCGCCGGGAGCGACGGCGTCGTACACCTCGACCCCCGAGGGGGTCCGCCCGGTGCTCACCTTGAACTTCCCGATGGCGACCGTCGCCAGGTAGCTCGCCATCGGCTCCGGGCTGTGCCAGGCGAACTCCGTCCGCCCGTCCCCCACCGCACGGCGGGAGCGCAACTGCCCGTTGGACACGGCCTCGTACCCGTCCGGGACGGTGATCGTCACGTCGTACGCGGCCTTGTCGCTCGGGTGGTGGTTGCCCGGGAACCAGCCCATCGACCCCACCGGCTCGCCGACGGCGACCGCACCGTCCCCGGTGGTGATCCAGCCCTCGTGCGACCCGTCCGGATCGACGACCGGCTTCGGCCGCCCGGAGTAGTGGACCGTCGTACGGAAGACCTCGCCCTTCCTCACGTCCTTGGCCGGGCGCACCGTCAGCTCGTTGCCGGTCCGGTTGTACCGCGCCCCCGCGCCCTGCACGTCCACGCCCTCGACCTTCAGCCCGCTCAGGTCGAGGTTGAAGGAGCTGAGCCCCTGCTCGGCGCGGGCGGTGATGACGGCCGTGCCGTGCAGCTGCCCGTCCGCGGGGGCGTAGGCGAGGTCCAGAGCGTAGTGCTCGACCTGGTAGCCGCCGTTGCCCGCCCGGGGGAAGAACGGATCGCGCAGCCCGGACGCACCGGGCCGCCCCTGCACCGTCGCGCCCGTACATCCCGTCGCGAGGACGAGCAGGGCGGTGACGGCGGGGACGGCCAGGCGCTTGAGTTCCACGCACCGAATCCTAAGGAGCGGAGCGGGCCTTACTTCTGCAGGGACTCCACGCCGGCCTTGGCGAACTTCTCGTCCAGGTCGCCGCTCGGGGCGCCGGCCACGCCGATGCCGGCGACCGGGGCGCCGCTCGACTGGACGGGGGCGCCGCCGCCGAGGAACAGGGTGCCGGGGATGTCCTTCAGGTTCGGGGCCTGGGCGAGGCGGCCGGCGAGGACGGAGGTCGGGGCGTTCCAGGACACGGCGGTGTAGGCCTTGCGCTGCGCCGACTCGTAGGACTGCGGGCCCGCACCGTCGCCGCGGAGGGTGACGATGGTGTTGCCGTTGCGGTCGACCACGGCGACGGTGACCTTCTGGTTCTCCTTCTCGGCGGCCTCCAGCGCGGCCTGCGCGGCGCGGGTGGCGGCACCGATGGTGAGGTGCGTGGAGGTGGTGAAGTTCTTGTCCGAGTCCTTCTTGGCCGGCGCGGCGGGGGTGGCGCTGGCGCTGACGGCGCCGAAGGTCCCGGCGCCGAGGACGACGGCGAGGGCGGTACCGGTGAGGACGCGGGTGCGGGTGTTCATTTCAGCTCCTGTTGGGTCGTCGGCTTGGCTCCCTCCAAGCCTCGCCCCGGGCACCGCCCCGACCCGTCCCCGTACCGGCTGGGCCCGGCGACCGCACCGGCTGACCCCGGGGTCAGCCGATCGGTCGATGCGGCGGGGCTGGCCGCCCGTTTACCTGGTCGGGGACCGCCGCTGCCCCGGCCGGGCGGGGGCGTTGCCGCTGCGCGGAGCCGGTCCCCTACCCGCCCTTCCACCGTTCCCCGGGCTGCGCCCGGACCCCTTGCGGGGGCTCCGCCCCCGCACCCCCGCGCCTCAAACGCCGGCGGGGCTGGATTTCGCGCGGCGAGATTCCAGCCCGCGCAGCGGCCCGCCCCACCCGCACACCGCCCGGCCAGGGCGAAGGCAGTATGGATACCACCGCCGCACCCCCAGGAGCCACGCCGTGACCCGGCACCCCGCGACCGCGCCCGACACCCGCACCCTCGCCACCGTCATGCACACGGCGTTCTTCCTCCTGCTCGGCGCATCGGTGGCCCGCTTCCTGCTCCGCCACCCCGGCGAACCCCGCACCCCCTGGGTGATCTCCCTCGGCGTCGCCCTCGCCCTGCTGTACGTCCTCGGCCCCGCCGTCGGCGTCACCCAGGCCGCCCACGCCACCGACCGGCACGCCCCCGCCCCCACCCTGCGCCGCAGGCTCTGGCTCGGCCTGGTCGTCGCGACCTGGGTGGTGCTCGTCGTCCTCGCGCCGAGCTTCGCCTGGTGCGCCGTACCGCTGTTCTTCACCGCCCTGCGCACCCTCCCCCCGCGTGCCGCCGTCGCCCTGGTCGCCGTACTCACCGTCTTCGTCGTCGCGGCGCAGATGAAGCTCTCCACCGCCTTCGACCCCAACCTCCTCCTGGCCCCGCCCGCCATCGCCGCCCTCGCGACGGCCGTCTTCGTCCACATGGAGCGCCAGGCCCGCGCCCAGCGCGCGCTGATCGACGACCTGATCCGCACCCGCCGGGAACTCGCCGCCACCGAACGCCGCGAAGGCACCCTCGCCGAACGGCAGCGGCTGTCCATGGAGATCCACGACACGCTGGCCCAGCACCTGTCCAGCCAGCAGATGCTGCTCCAGGCCGCCGACCGCACCTGGGACAGCGACCCGGCCACCGCCCGCGCGCACGTCCGTACCGCCAACGGCATCGCGGCCCGCGGCCTCGCCGAGGCCCGCCGCCTGGTCCACGACCTGGCGCCGCCCGAGCTGGACAACGGCGCCGGCCTCGCCGAGGCCCTGCGCGCCCTGGACGCCGGACCCGGCGTCGAGGTCCGGTTCCACCTGGAGGGCGTACCCGCCCCCCTCCCGGACCGCACCGAATCGGCCCTGCTGCGCATCGCCCAGGGCGCCCTGGCCAACGTCCGCGAGCACGCGCACGCGCACACCGCCGCCCTGACCCTCAGCTTCCTCGGCGACCAGGTGGTCCTGGACATCGCGGACGACGGCGCGGGCTTCACCGACGCCACCCCCGGAGGCGGTCCCGGCCGCGGTCACGGCCTTCCGGCCATACGCGCCCGCGTGCGCCAGCTCGGCGGCACCCTGACGGTCGAATCCACCCCCGGCGAGGGCACCGTCCTCTCCGCCTCAATCCCCCTGGAGCCCACGGGATGACGACGATCCTCCTCTGCGACGACCACGTGGTGGTCCGCGCCGGTCTCCTCGCGCTCCTCGGCAGCGAGCCGGACATCGAGGTGCTCGGCGAGGCGGGCAGCGGCGAGGAGGCGGTCGCGCTGGCCGCCAAGCTCCGGCCGGACGTGGTCCTGATGGACCTCCAGCTCGGCGAGGGCATCGACGGCGTCGAGGCCACCCGCCGCATCACGGCCCTCCCCCGGCCGCCGCACGTCCTGGTCCTCACCACGTACGACACGGACGCGGACATCACCCGGGCGATCGGCGCGGGCGCGACCGGCTACCTGCTGAAGGCGGAACGCCCCGAGGAGCTGTTCGCCGCCATCCACTCGGCGGCGGCCGGCCGCACCACGCTGTCCGCGCCCGTCGCCAGCCGGGTCATGGCCCACATGCGCGGTACGCGCCCCACCCTCACCGACCGCGAACTCGACATCCTGGGCCAGCTGGCCCGGGGCCTGGGCAACCGGGACATCGCCCGCGCGCTGTTCATCAGCGAGGCCACGGTCAAGACCCACCTGGGCCGCATCTACGACAAGCTCGGCGTCGACACCCGCGCGGGCGCGGTGGCGGTGGCCAAGGAACAGCGCCTGCTGCCCTCCTAGGGGGTGCCGCCGGCGGCGGCACGTTCGGCCAGCCTCCGCCGCCACTCCTCCATCGACCGCCGCAGGGACTCGTTCACGAGCGTGAGCAGCTCGGCGGAGGACTCGAAGCGCGCGCCCGCCGGAGTCGCGGCGCCGAGGATCTCGGCGCCGCGCTGCGACTCCGCCACCAGTACGTCGTTCATCTGCGCGGCCGCCAGCAGCGACCGCAGCCACAGCTCGTCGTCGATGGCGTAGCGCTCGCGGCGCGCGCCGGGCGGCCGTTCCCGCCGGAGCATCCCCTGCTGTTCGAGCCAGGTGACGGCGTGCGAGACGGACGCCGGGCTGACGTGGAGCCGCTCGACCAGCTCGGCGGCGGTGAGGGCGCCCGAGTCGGTGGTGTAGAGGCAGGCGAGCACCCTGGAGACCATCGGGGGCAGGCCCTGCTTGGCCAGCAGACCAGTGAAGGAGTCCGTAAACTCGCGCACCGCGTGCGGGTCGCGCCCCTGGCCGCCGTCCGCGGGCTGCGGCGCCGGGGGCCGCGCCGGCTGCCTGCGGCGGCGCGCACGGTCCCGGGTGGCGTCCTGCGCCCGCTCGGCCCCGTACTCCTCGGGCCCGCCGTTGCGGGTGACCTCCCGCATGACGGTCGAGGCGGGCCGCCCCAGCCGGCGGCCGATCTCCGTGTATCCGAGGCCTTCGGCCAGCCATGCGGCGATGTGCCGTCGGTCCTCGCCGGTGAGCCGTCCTCCGGGCATCGGCACCCGCCTCCCCTCCTCGACACGCGCAGTATGCATCCGCACCAACCCCATTGCAATCCACCCTCCGGCCACCCTTGCGTTCACCCCCACAGTCATTGCAATGCCAATCCCTCAACCCCCGATCCATTAGGTCAGTTAGGCCGCAAAGCTTCGTTGACGGATCCATAAACGCAATGTAGCTTCGAGCGAGTTCAGCAGTTCCCAAACACTCAGGGGGAGATCGACGATGGGACAGAGCAACGGATTCTCCGAGGCGGGCCTGCGCAGGATGCGCGACGTCCTGACCCGCCACGTCGACTCGGGGAAGATCCCCGGAGTCGTCGCCCTCGTCAGCCGCGGCGCCGAGACGCACGTCGAGGCGATCGGCACGACACACCACGACGGCGGCACACCGATGCGCCGCGACACGATCTTCCGGATGGCGTCCACGTCCAAGCCGGTCGCGATGGCCCCGGTGATGGCCCTCCTCGACGAGTGCGAGCTGCGCCTGGACGACCTCGTGCAGGAATGGCTGCCCGAGCTCGCCGACCGCCAGGTCCTGACCCGGCCCGACGCCCCGCTCGACGAGACCGTGCCGGCGAAGCGGCCGATCACCGTACGGGACCTGGTGACCTCCACCTTCGGCCTCGGCATCGACCTGTCGACCATCGGCTCGCCCATCCAGGTCGCCCTCCAGGAGAAGGCCGTCTTCAGCCAGGGCGTCGTCCCGGCGCCCGAGCAGGACGAGTGGATGCGCCGCCTCGGCGAGCTCCCGCTGATGTACCAGCCCGGCGAGCACTGGGGCTACCACCTCAGCCACGACGTGCTCGGCGTGCTCGTCTCCCGGGTCACGGGCAAGCCGTTCGAGGACGTCCTGCGCGACCGCGTCCTCGACCCGCTGGGCATGAAGGACACCGGCTTCCACGTCCCCGGCGACAAGCTCGACCGACTGCCCCCCTGCTACGCCCCCAACCCGATGACCGGCGAGTTCATGGTCTGGGACGAGGCCGAGGGCGGCCGCTACAGCCAGGCCCCGCAGTTCCAGTCCGGCGGCGGCGGCCTGGTCTCCACCGTCGACGACTACCACGCGTACTTCCGCATGCTCCTGAACCAGGGCACGCACGGGACCGAGCGGATCCTGTCCCGGCCCGCCGTCGAGCTGATGACCTCCAACTGCCTCACGGCCGAGCAGGAGAGCGCCCGCTCCGCCCTGGCCCGCGGCGCCGTCCACGTGTCCTTCGGCCAGGGCCAGCAGGGCGGCTGGGGCTTCGGCATGGCGGTCCGCACCTACCGCGGCGACTACGCGCCCGTCGGCCAGTTCGGCTGGGACGGCGGCACCGGCACCTCGGTCTACGCCGACCCGCACAACGAGCTCACCGGCATCCTCCTGATGCAGGTCGGCCTCTCCACCCCGGCCCCGGCCCGAGTGATCCACGACTTCTGGACCACGACCTACCAGGCCCTGGACAACTGACCCGGCCGTCCGGATCCGGGCCCCTGCCCCCGCCCGGCCAGGGCGGGGGCAGGGGCCCGGATCCGGACACTCCGCCCCGCTCTTCGGACAACCCCCCGCCGCACACCTGCCCCACCCCCCGCCCCCGATGGCACGCTCGGCCCCGCCGCCACCCCGGCAACCGCGAAGGAGCCCGCGTGTCACACCCCCACCGCCCCCGCCGCCGCCTCGCCCTCACCGCCGCCACCGCGGCCCTGCTCGGCGCGACCGCCCTCACGGCCACCACCCCCGCCACCGCAGCCAGCGCCGCAGCAACCGGCACCGGCCTCACCCAGTACTCCGGCACCGTCCCCCTCGGCACCACGTACACCGGCACCGCCTACCAGCTCCAGGACCCCACCCGCGGCGGCCAGCGCACCCTCGACGCCCTCAACCAGACCGGCAACCCCGGCGTCCCCTTCACCGACGCCGACAACACCTGGGGCGACGGCACCCCCGCCCACCGCCAGACGGCCGCCGCCGACGTCCACTACGCCACCGCCGTGACCTGGGACTTCTACAAGGCCGCCTTCAACCGCAACGGCGTCCGCGGCGACGGCGTCGGCACCACCTCCCGCGTCCACTACGGCACCGGCTTCGGCAACGCCTTCTGGAGCGACAGCTGCGCCTGCGTCACGTACGGCGACGGCACCACCCCCGGCCGCCCGCCGACCTCCCTCGACGTCGTCGGCCACGAACTGGCCCACGGCCTGACCGCCTCCACCGCCCGCCTCGGCTACAGCGGCGAGCCCGGCGCCCTCAACGAGGGCACCTCGGACATCCTCGCCACCGCCGGCGAGTTCTTCGCGGAGAACAAGGCGGACCCCGGCGACTACCTCCTCGGCGAACGCGTCTTCGACGGCCCGCCCCGCCGCATGGACCGCCCCAGCGCCGACGGCGTCTCCCGCGACTACTGGTCGCCCGACATCGCCGGCCTCGACCCGCACGCCGGCTCCGGCCCCGCCCGGCACTTCTACTACCTCCTCGCCGAAGGCAGCGGCCCCAAGGTCATCGACGGCGTCGCCTACGACTCCCCCACCCACGACGGCTCCAAGCTCCTCGGCATCGGCCGCGACAAGGCCACCCGCATCTGGTACCGGGCGCTGACCCTCCACATGCGCTCCACCACCAACTACGCCGGCGCCCGCGCCGCCACCCTCCGCGCCGCGGCCGACCTCTACGGCCCCTCCGCCCCCGAGACCGCCCGCGTCGCCGCCGCCTGGACCGCCGTCAACGTCCGCTGACCCCGGCCGCACCGGCCACCCCCGCACCGCCCCCCGCGCCGGGAGAGGCACACCCGTGACACCATCGGGAACGTGCTCGACATCGGCTACTCCCTCTCCCGGCGCTTCCCCGACCCCCCGCAGACCGACTACCGCTCCGCGGACGTCCACACCCTGCGGCACGACCTGTTCTGCGGCGACGTCTACCTCGCCGACACCGAAAAGGACACGGAAGTGTCCACAGCCTGGGGATGGGTACCCGTACTCGACTTCGCCTGGGCACTGTGCGACATCGTCGAACAGCTCGACGACGACCCCCGCGGCAGCCGCTCCGCCAACCGCCAGTACGCCGAACTCGACTTCACCGAGTCCGCCGACCGCATGCTCTTCGAACGCCGCTTCGGCTGGGTCGACATCGAAGCCGACTGGATGGCCCCCGAGGAAGAACCCCTCACCTTCGGCCACCGCCTGCTGCGCCGCGAAGCCCGCGACTTCCTCCACGACCTGATCGCCGACCTCGTCGACATGCACGAGGGCCTCGGCGACAACCCGGTCATCTGGACGCTCCAGTCCCGCTTCCCCCGCGTACCCGCCTGACCGGTACCCGCCGGAGCCGGCCCTCCCCCACCCGGGGGAGCCGGATCACCCCCGCGCCCGATCCCCGCCGGCCACCCCGCCGGAAGGCTGGACGCATGACTCCGCACACCACCGAACACCCCGTCCCCCACTGGGCCCGGACCACCGCCCGCCTGCTGCCGCTGCTCGCCCTGCCGGTGTGCCTGTGGCGGCTGCCCATCGGCTTCGGCTTCCTCATGGGAATGGACCTGCCCCCCACCACCCAGCCGGTGTGGGTCACCGTCCCCTACGTCCTCGCCCTCAGCCTGCTCTCCGAGGCCTTCGCCCTCCTCTGCTCCGGCCTCGTCCGCCCCTGGGGCGAGACCGTCCCCGCCTGGGTCCCCGTACTGCGCGGCAGGCGCGTCCCCCCGTACGCGGTCACCGTGCCCGCCGCCCTCGCGGGCATCGGCTTCACCCTGCTGCTCGTCGACTGGATCCTCTGCGCCTTCGACCTCGCCGGATTCTCCGACGTCCCCTACGCCAACGGCTGGTGGCGCGCCCTCGCCCTCGTCACCAGCGGCCTCTTCGTCCTCTGGGGCCCCCTGATCCTGGCCCTCACCTGCGCCTACCACCGGCGCCGCCGCCCCCGGCCGGCCCGCTGAACCGGCTCCGAACGCCACGCGGGCCGACCGGGGACGGTGTTGGATACCCTCTCCCGGTTGGCTTCAGGCGTCGGCAGGCTTTGAACTGCCTGATGGGGGACGGTTTCTTTCATGAGCGGCACACATCCGACCGAACTCTTCCAACCGCTCGGGCAGGACGACCCGGCCACCGTGGGCGGCTACCGCCTCAGCGCCGTGCTCGGCGCCGGCGGCATGGGCAAGGTGTACCTCTCGTACACGCTCGGCGGACGGCCCGTCGCCCTCAAGGTGATCCGGCCCGAGTTCAGCGAAGACCCCGAGTTCCGGCGGCGGTTCCAGCAGGAAGTACGCGCCGCACAGCGGGTCCAGGGCCTGTACACGGCCCCCGTCATCGACTTCGACACCGACGGCGCACAGCCCTGGCTGGCCACCGCCTACGTCCCGGGCCCCTCCCTCGCGCACGCCGTCTCCGGCCACGGCCGGCTGCCGCTGCGCAGCGTCCTGCTGCTGACCATCGGGGTCGCCGAGGCCCTGCACGTCATCCACGGCGCGGACATCGTCCACCGCGACCTGAAGCCGGCGAACGTGCTCCTCGCCTCCGACGGCCCCCGCGTCATCGACTTCGGCATCGCCCGCGCCGCCGACGCCACCTCCCTCACCAGCAGCGGTGTCAGCGTCGGCACGCCCGCCTTCATGGCACCCGAGCAGGCCTCCACCGGCACGGTCACCGCCGCCACCGACATCTTCGCCCTCGGCCAGATCATCGCCTTCGCGGCGATCGGCGCCCCCGCGTACGGCGACGGGAACTCGCACGCGATCCTCTACCGCATCGTGCACGAGGACCCCGACCTCAGCGCCCTGCCCGCCGAGCTGAAGCCCCTGGTGACCCGCTGCCTGAGCCGCGACCCCGCCGGACGGCCCACCCTCACCGAGATCATCGAAATGTGCCACGCCCTCTCCCCGGCGCCACTGCGCCAGGGCGAGGACTGGCTCCCCAAGGCCGTCGCCGGTTCCATCACCGAACGCCTGCGCCTGCCCGAACCGGCCAGGACCCCGCCGCCGCAGCCCGCCGCCGCGCCCACCCCGACCGAACTCTCCGCGCCCCCGCAGCCGGCCACCGCCCCGGCCCAGCCCGCCCAGCCGGCCGAGTTCCCGCTCCAGCCCCCGGCCCCCGCGTACGCGCCGACGCAGACGGCCCCGGCCGCCCCGGGCTACCCCACCCCGCCGCCCGGATACCAGACCCCGCCGCCCGGCTACCACACGCCTCCGCCCGGATACCAGACCCCGCCGCCCGGCTACCCGACCGCCGCCCCCCAGAACTCCAAGCCCAACGGGCGGATCATCGCCGGAGCCGTCATCGGCGCGATCATCGGCATCGCCGTCATCGTCTCCCTGCTCCCCGACGGCTCCGCCAAGGACAGGAAGACCAGCACCGGCAGCAGCCGCTCCAACGGCGGCAACAGCGGCACCGCCCCCAGCCCCGGGAGCTCCGCCGCCCAGAACAAGAACCAGAAGCGGCCCGACCCCACCCCCGCCTCGTACCAGGGCATCGACATCACGGCCGACTACCAGCTCATGCTCGCGGACAACCCGCCACGCCCCACCTCAGGCGGCAGCAACGGCGTGCACTACAACCACGGAGACCTCTTCTACTCCTCCGACGTGATCATCGGCAAAGAACTCGGCACCGACAACGGCAAGCTCGTCGTGCTGAACAACGCCCAGAAGGGCTCCCTGGAAACCTGCCGCACGGAGACCCGCTACACCGAGACGATCAAGCTCGACCAGCTCGGCGACGGCACCGAGATCTGCGTGCTCAGCGACGCCGGACACATCGCGGTGGCCACCTACCGCGGCAGGTCCGACACCAAGGACGCCAGCAACTACATCACCGTCGACCTCACGGTCTGGCGCAACGCCGAGGACCCGAAGAAGCACTGACACCACCCCGGCGCCCGGCCCGCACGACCCCCGTCCGTGCGGGCCGGACCCGTCCGGTGGGCGGTGTCTCCGCTACCCCACCACCCGCAGCCCCAGGTGCGCCGCCAGCGACGGCGCAAGCTCGAACAACTGCCCGGGACTGATCACCGCGCCCGCCAACGCCTCCACCCCCCGCGCGATCCCCAGCTCCGCGGCCCCCCGCAGATCCACATCCGCCAGCCGCGCCCCCGTGAAGTCCGCGCCCCGCACCACACAGTCCCGGAACTCCACCCGCTCCAGCACCGCACCCCCGAAGTCCGGCTCCACCAGCACACACCCCTCGAACACCACGTCCCGCAGCCGCGCCGCCCGCAGGTTCAGGTAGTCGATCTTGCCGCCGCGTACGAGGACCCGCTCCAGCGCCGCCCCGTGCAACTGCACACCGCCGAGCCGCGCCTCCACCACCTCGACATCCCGCAGCGAAGCCCCCGACAGGTCGGCCCCCACACCCCGGACGCCCTCCAGCACCGAATCCAGGAACCGCGCCTTCGCCAGACCCGCCCCGTCCAGCCCGCACCGCCGCAGCGCGCAGTCCATGAACCGCGCCCCGACACCCTCCTGCCCCGCCAGATCCAGGTCCGCGAACTCCAGCCCGTCGTAATCCCCGTCCGGCTCCAGCCCACCGCCCTCCCACACCACCAGCTCCGGCAGCCGGACCTCCGGCCGCCGAGCCTCCGCCACCTTCACCTTCGCCTTCGCCCGCCCGTTCCGCGCCATGTGCCCATCGTGGCCCACGGCACCGACAACGGCCCCGCTAACCCGCCCCGCCCAGCCGCGCCAGCGCCCCGTCCGTCAGCCGGTACACCGACCACTCCTCCTGCGGCCGCGCGCCCAGCGCCTCGTAGAACTCGATCGTCGGCGCGTTCCACTTCAACACCGACCACTCCAGCCGCTGGTACCCCCGCGCCACACAGGTCCGCGCCAACTCCGCCAGCAGCGCCTTCCCGTACCCGCCTCCGCGCACACCCGGCCGCACGTACAGATCCTCCAGGTAGATCCCGTGGACCCCGCGCCACGTCGAGAAGCTCAGGAACCACACCGAGAAGCCCACCACCTCCCCGGCGTCCGTCTCCGCAATGTGCGCGAACGCAGCCGGGCGCTCCCCGAACAACGCCTCGCGCAACTGCTCCGGCGTCGCGCGCGCCTCGTGCGGCACCTTCTCGTACTCCGCCAACTCCCGGATCATGGAGTGGATTTCGGCAACATCGTCAACAACCGCATCACGGATCACCCCGCCACCCTACGGCCGACCACCCCGCGCCCACATCGAACATCCCGCCGCGCAACCGGCCCCCGGCCACGACATCCGGTCCCTGGACACCCCCGCGCGACCGCGTGTACCAACTCCCCCATGACGATCAACGGCGGTATCTCCTTCTGGTACGCGACCGACACGACGGCCCACCAGCCACCCCGCGCACCCCTCACCACCGACGCCACGGCAGACGTCGCCATCGTCGGCGGCGGCTACACGGGCCTGTGGACCGCCTACTACCTCAAGCGCGCCGCCCCCGACCTCCGCGTCACCGTCCTGGAGCAGAAGTTCTGCGGCTACGGCGCCTCCGGCCGCAACGGCGGCTGGCTCTACAACGGCATCGCCGGCCGCGACCGCTACGCCGCCCGGCACGGCCACGAAGCCGCCCGCCGCCTCCAGCACGCCATGAACGACACCGTCACCGAAGTCATCGACGTGGCGGCCAAGGAAGACATCGACGCCGACATCCACCGCGGCGGAGTCCTCGAAGTCGCCCGCACCCCCGCCCAGCTCACCCGCCTCAAGGCCTTCCACACCGCCGAGCTCTCCTTCGGCGAGACCGGCCGCGAGCTGTACGACGCCCCCGCCACCCGCGCCCGCGTCGACATCGCCGACGCCGTCGGCTCCAGCTGGACCCCCCACGGCGCCCGCATCCACCCCCTCAAGCTCGTCCGCGGCCTGGCCGCCGCCTGCGACCGCCTCGGCGTCGTGATCCACGAGTCCACCCCCGTCACCGAGATCGCCCCCCGCCGCGCCGTCACCCCCTACGGCACCGTCCGCGCCCCGTACGTCCTGCGCTGCACCGAGGGCTTCACCGCCGCCCTCAAGGGCCAGAAGCGCACCTGGCTCCCCATGAACTCCTCGATGATCGTCACGGCCCCCCTGCCGCCCTCCGCCTGGGATCAGCTGGGCTGGCAGGACGCCCCGCTCCTGGGCGACATGGCCCACGCCTACATGTACGCCCAGCGCACCGCCGACGACCGCATCGCGATCGGCGGCCGCGGGGTCCCGTACCGCTTCGGCTCCCGCACCGACAACGACGGCCGCACCCAGCCGACCACCATCACGGCCCTCACCTCCCTCCTCACCACCTTCTTCCCCCTCCTCACCGGCACGGAGATCACCCACGCCTGGTCGGGCGTCCTCGGCGTCCCCCGCGACTGGTGCGCCACCGTCACCCTGGACGCCACCACGGGCCTGGGCTGGGCCGGAGGCTACGTCGGCTCCGGCGTGGCCACCGCCAACCTCGCCGGCCGCACCCTGCGCGACCTGGTCCTCGGCGACACCACGGAGCTGACCGCGCTCCCCTGGGTCCACCACCGCGTCCGCCGCTGGGAGCCGGAGCCCTTCCGCTGGCTGGGCGTCCACGCCCTCTACGCCGCCTACCGCGAGGCGGACCGCCGCGAATCCACCACCCACCGCCCCACGACGACCCCCCTGGCCCGCCTGGCCAACCGCGTCTCGGGCCGCGACTGAGGCATAAGAAAAGGCCCCGGGTGATCACCCGGGGCCTTCCGCTTCTGTACGAGTTCCCTTGGCCGTCAACCCTCTGGCCTGGGACGGAGCCGCCTGTCGGAATCGAACCGACGACCTCAAGATTACAAGTCAAGCGCTCTAGCCAACTGAGCTAAGGCGGCACAACACCACCCGCGACCTACTGCGCGTGGAGCCGCCATCACTCTACACAGCGCCCGATTCCCCGAGCCATCACATTGATCCCGCACCCCGGCCACCGGATACCCGATCCGCGCGGCCGCCGCCGCCACGCCCGCGAAGTCCGCCTCCGGGTTCAGGACCGCCACCACCGCTTCCGTCAGGGGCGGGCAGGCCGGGAGGATCTCGTGAACGCTCATGCCGGGAGGAAAGCAGGCCGGGGTGACGGTCGCCGCGCCGGCCGGGGGCTGACAGGAGCCGTTCCGCCGGGTAGCGTCGGGCGGAGTCCAGTCGACTGGACTAGACCTTCCACTCGGATCGTCCGGCACGTTCCTGCCGGTAGAAGGGATTCACAACCATGGCTTCTGTCACCTTCGACAAGGCGACCCGCCTCTACCCGGGCGGCGACAAGCCCGCCGTCGACCAGCTGGAGCTGGAGATCGAGGACGGCGAGTTCCTCGTCCTCGTCGGCCCCTCCGGCTGCGGCAAGTCCACCTCCCTGCGCATGCTCGCGGGCCTGGAGGACGTCAACGGCGGCGCCATCCGCATCGGCGACCGCGACGTCACGCACCTGCCGCCCAAGGACCGGGACATCGCGATGGTGTTCCAGAACTACGCCCTGTACCCGCACATGACCGTCGCCGACAACATGGGCTTCGCGCTCAAGATCGCCGGCGAGGACAAGGCCACCATCCGCCGCAAGGTGGAGGAGGCGGCGAAGATGCTGGACCTCACCCAGTACCTCGACCGCAAGCCGAAGGCGCTCTCCGGCGGTCAGCGCCAGCGCGTCGCCATGGGCCGGGCCATCGTGCGCAAGCCGCAGGTGTTCCTCATGGACGAGCCGCTGTCGAACCTCGACGCCAAGCTCCGCGTGTCCACCCGTACGCAGATCGCCGCGCTCCAGCGCGACCTCGGCATCACCACCGTGTACGTCACCCACGACCAGGTCGAGGCCATGACCATGGGCGACCGCGTGGCCGTCCTCAAGGACGGGCTGCTCCAGCAGGTCGACACCCCGCGCAACATGTACGACCGGCCGGCGAACCTGTTCGTCGCCGGGTTCATCGGCTCGCCCGCCATGAACCTCGTCGAGGTCCCGATCACCGACGGCGGCGTGAAGTTCGGCGAGAGCGTGGTCCCGGTGTCGCGCGAGGCGCTGTCCGCCGCCGCCGACTCGGGCGACAAGACCGTCACCGTCGGCGTGCGTCCCGAGCACTTCGACATCGGCGACACCGGCGGTCTGACGATCACCGTGAACGTGGTCGAGGAGCTGGGTGCCGACGGCTACGTGTACGGCAGCCGCGACGGCCAGGACATCGTGGTCCGCGTGAACGGCCGCCAGGTGCCCGAGAAGGGCTCCTCGCTGCACGTGGTTCCGCGTCCGGACGAGATCCATGTTTTCTCGACGTCGACCGGTGCACGGCTGTCCAACTGAGTGACGGGCAGGGGCGCCCCGCCAAGGGGCGCCCCCGCCGCGGCAGTTGCGGGTGCGCGCCCCGCGAACCCCGGCAGACCGGGCCATTCGGCCGCACCCGTCAACCCTTAAATCGAAAAGCCACGTCGAACCATCCCCCGACCGGGTGACTAAATGTCGCCAAATCCTCACCGAGCGCTACTCTCGCCCTCGTGACCCACACTGCCCGCCGAATCGGCCGTTCCCTCGCCCTGGTCCTGCCCGTCGTCCTGGTCCTGTCCGGGACGCTCGCGGTCACCATGGTCCCCTGGGCGGACAACTCCTCCCAGATCCTGACCGCCTCCGCCGAGGACGTCTCCGTCCCCAAGAAGCCGGCCGCACCCCAGGACCTGCTGCGCGACAAGCTCCTCGGCGAGCTCCAGCAGGGCGAGCAGCCGGGTGCCGTGCTCACGCACCTCCAGCAGGAGGTGAACGGGCGGCCCTCGCTGGCCGAGCACTGCGTGAGCATCGCGCGGGCGCTGGGCCGGGCCGCCGTGGAGGCGTACGGGCCGACGAAGGCCCAGTCGTACGCGCGCCCCGTCTGCGACACCTCGTACGCGACCGGCGTCGCCTCGATGGGCTGACGGCCCGTCGCGCCTGCCCCGTCGGGGGCGGGGGCCGTCCCTACGCTGGCGGCCATGACCGAGATCGGCCCCGAACCACCCCAATCCACCGATGACGCGGCCGCGTTCCCGGCCCCTCCCACCCAGGCTGTCGTCCTGGCGGGCGGGCAGGGTTCGCGGCTGCGGCCGTATACGGACGACCGGCCGAAGCCGATGGTGGAGATCCCCGGTACCGGACTGCCCATCATCGGACACCAGCTGGCGTGGCTGGCCGCCGAGGGGGTGACCGACGCGGTGGTGTCCTGCGGACATCTGGCGGAGGTGCTCCAGGAGTGGCTGGCGGGGGCCGTACTGCCGTTGCGGGTGACGACGGTGGTGGAGGAGGAGCCGCTGGGCCGCGGGGGCGGGCTGAAGTTCGCCGCGCGGCGGCTGCCGCGTCCGGACCGGGCCTGGTACGCGACGAACGGCGATGTGTGGACGCGCTTTCCGCTGCGCGAGATGGCGGCGTTCCACGAGGAGCGGGAGGCGGTGGCGACGCTGGCGCTGGCCCGGCCGCGGATGCCGTGGGGGGTGGTGGAGGCGAACGAGTTCGGTCAGGTGCTGGACTTCATCGAGGCTCCGCCGTCGCCCTATCCGATCAACGCCGGGGTGTACGTGTTCGCTCCCGGATTCGCGTCGCTGCTCCCGGACTTGGGGGACCACGAGCGGACGACGTTCCCCCGGCTGGCGCGGGAGCGGCGGCTGGCGGGCTTTCCGCTGCCGCAGGGGGCCTACTGGCGGGCTATCGACACGGCGAAGGACTTGACCGAGGCGGCGCGGGAGTTGGCGGCTCAGAGCGCCGTATGAGCGGTTTCCGTGTTGCTGCGTCGTCGTCATGTGGTCGCTGCGCCGTCGCTCCGTCGTGCCGTGCCGGGCGAGGGCGTGCGGAAGGGCCCGGCGCGCCGTACGCGCGCCGGGCCCTTCGGTCCGTCGGAGCCTGTCAGCCCAGGAGGCCGCCGACGAGGCCGGGCTTCTTGCTCGTGGTGTCCCCGCCGGAGCCGCTGCGGGTCCCGGAGGAGGTGGCCGGCGGCTGCTGCGGGCTGGACTGCTTGGGGGTGCTGCCGCGCGGGGTCTGGCTGCCGCTGCCGGAGCTCTTGGTGGCGCTGGGCGCTCCGGAGCCGGCCGTGGAGCCGCTGCGGGTGGGGGCGCTGCTGCCGGTGCGGCCGGACTTGGCGGCGGGCTCGGAGGGAGCGGCGGAGGGGGAGGCCTGCTTCGAGGGCTGCTGCTGCCTGCCGGGGGCGGGCTGCTTGGCGGGGGCCTGCGGGAGCGGGCTGCCGGGGAGGTAGTTGCTGGGGGCCTCGCCGGGGCCGGGGACGGTGACGACGGTGGAGGAGCGGACGGCCCCGCCGAGGAGGGAGCCGATGAGGAGGGTGAGTCCGCAGACGACGGAGGCCATGACGGCTCCGCGCCGCAGGACGCGGCGGCGCAGCCGCCAGATCTCGGAGCGGGGGCCGAGGGTGCGCCAGGCCTCGCCGGAGAGGCGTGCGTCGAGGGAGTAGACGGGCGCGCCGGCGATGACCAGCGGGCTCCAGGCGGCGAGGTAGATGATGTCGGGGGCGTCGTAGGCGGGGACGGTCTTCCAGCTGACCGTCATGAGGAGGGCGGCGGAGAGCAGGGCGCCGATGCAGGCGGCGAAGCGCTGCCAGAGGCCGAAGACGGTCAGGACGCCGACGATGACCTGGAGGAAGGCGACGCTGAGGCCGGCTCCGACGGGGTGGGCGAGAGCGAAGTCGCGCAGGGGTTCGGCGAGGGCCCAGGGGTGCAGGGTCTGGAGCCAGGTGACCATGGAGCCGCGTTCGCCGCCGTCGAAGTAGACGGGGTCGCAGAGCTTGCCCATGCCGGCGTAGATGGAGATGAAGCCGAGGAAGACGCGCAGGGGGAGCAGGACGACGCCGAGGTTCATGCGGCGTCCGGGGTAGTAGGAGGCCTGGCCGCGGGCGTCGGGGGCGGGGCGCCGGCTGTCGGGGCCCGGGTGGCCGCCGTCGTGGGCGTCGTGGCCGCCGTCGTAGCGGTCGTACGGCTGGTGGGGCCCGCGCGGGAGGTCGCGTACGGCGGCGAGGGGGCGGGTCTCGTCCGGGTCGCCGTAGGTGCGCTGGCCGATGACGGTGGGCGTGGCGAGGGTGTCCTCGCCCAGGTCGTGTGCCAGGTCGACCCGGGGGATGGTCTGGGTGGCGGCTCCGCCGTCGTAGTCGTCGTGGCCGCGGCCTGCTTCGCGTACGGCCTGGAGGAGTCCTCCCATGGCCGCGGCGTCGCCGGGGGCGGACTTGCCGCTCCAGACGACGGGTGCGCGGCGGCGGGTGGCTCCGGCGGTCGCGACGGCGGCGGCGCCGAGGAGGGGCGCGCGGCCGGGGGCTTTCGCGGGCTTGGAACGCGCGCTCGGGCTCGGTGCGAGCCGCACGCGGAAGCTGGCGTGGTTGACGATGACCTGTGCGGGGTCGCACGGCACCTTGACCATGCTCAGCGCGGGCTGGTCGTCGAACCCTGACGTTCTGGTGTCCACACTCATCTAACCGAGTGATGAGTGTTTAGGACACTGCCTTGACACGAGGGATCTGTCCGAGACCCGTCAAGATCAAGTCGCCCCGCCCGTGACGGGCGGGGCGACACGCTCACGGGTCATGCCCCGTGGGCCAAGTGGATCAAGCGCCGGCGGCCGTCCGGGTCAGATGCGGCCGCGCTGGGCGCGCTTGCGGGCGGCCTCGTAGAGGACCACGCCGGCGGCGACACCGGCGTTGAGGGACTCGGCGCCACCGGGCATCGGGATGCGGACGAGGTAGTCGCAGTTCTCGCCGACGAGGCGGCCGAGGCCCTTGCCCTCGGAGCCGACGACGATGACGACCGGGCCGGAGAGGGCGTCGAGGTCCTGGACCTCGTGGGTGCCCTCGGCGGCGAGGCCGACGACGGTGATGCCGGCCTTCTTGTAGTCCTGGAGGGCGCGGGTGAGGTTGGTGACGCGGGAGACCGGGGTGCGGGCGGCGGTGCCGGCGGAGGTCTTCCAGGCGCCGGCGGTCATGCCGGCGGCGCGGCGCTCGGGGATGACCACGCCGTGGCCGCCGAAGGCGGAGACGGAGCGGACGATCGCACCGAGGTTGCGCGGGTCGGTGACGCCGTCGAGGGCGACGATGAGGGGGTCCTCGCCGTTGTCGTGGGCGGCGTCGGTGAGGTCCTCGGGGTGCGCGTACTCGTACGGCGGGACCTGGAGGACCAGGCCCTGGTGGTTCAGGCCGTTGGTCATGCGGTCCAGCTCGGCGCGCGGGGCCTCCATCAGGTTGATGTTGCCGCGCTCGCCCGCGAGCTTGAGGGCGTCGCGGACGCGCTCGTCGTTGTCGATGAACTGCTGGACGTAGAGGGTGGTGGCGGGCACGCCGTCGCGCAGCGCCTCGAAGACCGGGTTGCGGCCGACGACCATCTCGCTGGTGCCCTTGGGGCCGCCGCGGCGGGGGGCGGGGCGGCGCTTGGCGGCCTGGCGGGCCATGGCGTTGGCGATGCGGTTCGCCTTGTGCTTCTTGCGGTCCTCGGCCTTGGGCGTGGGGCCCTTGCCTTCCAGGCCCTTGCGCCGCTGGCCACCGCTGCCGACCGTCGCGCCCTTCTTGTTGGACGTGCGGCGGTTCCTGCGCTGGCTGTTACCGGCCATGACCTCTACCTGTTTTCGTTCGTGCTGCGATATGTACGTATGAAGAGTGTGCCGCCCGGAGGGCCGGGCGGCACAACACGGCTGGTCCGGGTGGGTCCGGATCAGCGGGGGCCGAGGGTCCAGCGCGGTCCGCTGGGGCTGTCCTCGATGACCAGACCGGACTGGTTCAGCTGGTCGCGGATGGCGTCGGCGGTCGCCCAGTCCTTGCGGGCGCGGGCGGACTCGCGCTGCTCCAGGACGAGGCGTACGAGGGTGTCGACGGCCCCGTGGAGTTCCTCACCGCGGTCGGCCTCGCCGGCCCAGTGCGGGTCGAGCGGGTCCAGGCCGAGGACGCCGAGCATGGCACGGACCTCGGAGAGGCGGGCGATCGCCTCGTCCTTGTCGTCCGCGGCGAGCGCGCTGTTGCCCTGGCGGACGGTGGTGTGGACGATGGCCAGCGCCTGCGGGACGCCCAGGTCGTCGTCCATCGCCTCGGCGAAGGCCGGCGGGACCTCGGCGGCGGCCTCGACGGGGCCGCCCGCCTTCTCGATGACGCGCTGGTAGAAGCCCTCGATGCGGGCGAACGCGGACTCCGCCTCGCGCAGCGCCTCCTCGCTGTACTCGATCATCGACCGGTAGTGCGGGGTGCCGAGGTAGTAGCGCAGGACGATCGGGCGCCACTGCTTGACCATCTCGGAGACGAGCACCGAGTTGCCCAGCGACTTCGACATCTTCTCGCCGGACATGGTGACCCAGGCGTTGTGCACCCAGTAGTTCGCGAACTCGTCGCCGAAGGCCTTGGCCTGGGCGATCTCGTTCTCGTGGTGCGGGAAGATCAGGTCGAGCCCGCCGCCGTGGATGTCGAAGGCCTCGCCGAGGTACTTGTGCGCCATCGCGGAGCACTCCAGGTGCCAGCCGGGACGGCCGCGGCCCCAGGGGGTCTCCCAGGAGGGCTCGCCGGGCTTGACGGACTTCCACATGGCGAAGTCGCGGGGGTCGCGCTTGCCGGTCTCGCCGGTGGACTCCGGCTGGCGGATGTTGTCGAGCTCCTGCCGGGAGAGCGAGAGGTAGCCGGGGTACGACTTCACGTCGAAGTAGACGTTGCCCTCGGACTCGTAGGCGTGGCCGCGCTCGATGAGGCCGCGCATCATCTCGACCATCTCGGGGACGTGTCCGGTCGCGCGGGGCTCGTAGGTGGGCGGCAGGCAGCCGAGGGCGCCGTAGCCGTCGTTGAAGGCGCGCTCGTTCTCGTAGCCGATGGACCACCAGGGGCGGCGCTGCTCGGCCGACTTCGTGATGATCTTGTCGTCGATGTCCGTGACGTTGCGGACGAACGTGACGTCGTAGCCGCGGTACGTGAACCAGCGGCGCATCATGTCGAAGTTGAGGCCGGAGCGGATGTGCCCGATGTGCGGGGCGGCCTGCACGGTCGCGCCACACAGGTAGATCGAGACGCAGCCCTGTTCGAGCGGGACGAAGTCGCGGATCTGCCGGGCGCTGGTGTCGTACAGGCGAATAGTCACGGCATCCAGGGTAGTGCGCCTGCGGCAGTGCCCCGCGACCGTTTGAGGCCGCCCGAACGGTTTGTTGCCGAAGAGGTGACATCCGTAACGGGCGGCCCCGGGGCCGTACGTCGTACTCAGGCCGGGTTCGTCCGGTAGACGAGGGCGGTGGCGATGGCGGCGAGGCCTTCGGCGCGGCCGGTGAGGCCGAGTCCGTCGGTGGTGGTGCCGGAGACGGAGACGGGGGCGCCCGCCGCCGCCGCGAGCGCCTTCTGCGCTTCCTCGCGCCGCTTGCCGATCTTCGGGCGTACGCCGATCACCTGGATCGCGATGTTGCCGATCTCGAAGCCCTCCGCGCGGACGATCCGCGCGGCCTCCGCCAGGAGGGTGACCCCGGCGGCGCCGGACCACTCGGGGCGGGAGGTGCCGAAGTGCGCGCCGAGGTCTCCGACGCCGGCGGCGGAGAAGAGGGCGTCGCAGGCGGCGTGGGCGGCGACGTCGCCGTCGGAGTGGCCGGCGAGGCCGTCCTCGCCCTCCCACAGCAGGCCGGCGCACCACAGCTCGCGGCCGGTCTCGAAGGCGTGCACGTCGGTGCCGATCCCGACGAGGGGGATCAGGGGCAGGTCAGTAGACATCGGTGGCCCTCCTGCGGGCGAGAACGGCCTCGGCGAGGACCAGGTCGAGCGGGCGGGTGACCTTGAAGGCCTCCTCGTGGCCGGGGACGGTCACGACGGTGACCCCCGTGCGCTCCACCATGCCGGCGTCGTCGGTGGCGCCCTCGCCGCTGACGGCGATGGCCTCGTGCGCGCGCAGCAGGGTGGCCAGGTCGAAGCCCTGGGGGGTCTGCACGGCGCGCAGCCGGGCGCGCTCGGGTGTGGCGACGACCGGCTCGGGCTCGCCGGGCGCTCCGGGCTCGACCTCCTTGACGGTGTCGGCCAGGGGCAGTGCGGGGACCACGGCGGGGGCTCCGCCGCGGACGGCCTCGACGACGGAGTCCACGGTGTCGACGGGGACCAGCGGGCGGGCCGCGTCGTGGATCAGTACGGAGGTGATGTCGGCGGGGAGGGCGGCCAGGCCTGCGCGCACGGATTCCTGGCGGGTGTCGCCGCCGGGGACGACCAGGATCTCCGTACGGTCGGGCAGGGCGTGCTCGTCCAGGAGGTGGCGCACCTCGGCGGCCCCGTCGGACGGGGCGACGACCACGACCAGGGCGACCGCGCGGGAGCGGGCCATGGCGCGGACGGCGTGGATCAGCATCGGGGTCCCGCCGAGGGCCCGCAGGGCCTTGGGGGCGCCGGGGCCGAGGCGTACCCCGCGGCCGGCGGCCGGGATCACCGCGGCGGTGCGGTGGGGGCGGGATTCGTCAGACATCAGTAGCTCCGAGCCAGGTTTGTGACTTCGGCCGACATGGGTATGGCCTTGGGCGTACCCCCGGCTCCGGCCGGGAGGAGTGCCGGGTGCGATGCCCTCGCCCCTTCCGTGACCGGTCGAGCCGGCTGCCCGGACCCGGCACGCGGGCAGGGGACCGTGCGGGTGTGCACACGCAGGGTACGGCGGGATGAGCGCAGGGTACGGCCGTCAGGGTACGGCGGTGTCACCCGGGGCCGGCTGGGCCGGGACCGGGTGGAGTGGGGCCGGGCGGGTGGGCCCGGCAGGTGGTGACGCGGCGCGGTGTCCGGACGCAGACATGCCGCAGCGCCCGGCAACAGCCCTCTCGAAACGAGAGGGCGGGTCATCGGGCACCGCGGCACACTGTGGCCGGTTCGTGCGTCAGGACGCAAGAACCTCGTCGAGGAGGGCCTCGGCCTTGTCCTCGTTGGTGTTCTCGGCGAGCGCGAGCTCGCTCACCAGGATCTGCCGCGCCTTCGCGAGCATGCGCTTCTCTCCTGCGGAGAGACCGCGCTCGCGCTCACGACGCCACAGGTCGCGCACCACTTCGGCGACCTTGATGACATCGCCAGAAGCGAGCTTCTCCAGATTCGCCTTGTAGCGACGGGACCAGTTCGTGGGCTCTTCTGCATACGGTGCGCGGAGCACCTCGAAGACCCGGTCCAGCCCGTCCTGGCCGACTACGTCGCGAACGCCGACGAACTCTGCATTGTCCGCAGGCACACGAACCGTCAGGTCGCCCTGGGCGACCTTGAGCACCAAGTAGGTCTTGTCCACGCCTTTGATCTGGCGAGTTTCGATGGCCTCGATCAGCGCGGCCCCGTGATGGGGATAGACCACGGTGTCGCCAACCTTGAACGTCATGTGACAGGTACCCCTTCCGTGGCTATCCAGGGTAACACGAGAACTGACTGTTATGAATGGCGTTTTCGCAGGTCAGGGCACATCTCGGGGCTTGACAACAGCGACACGAACGTGCTGCGAAAGGGTTCCGGAGGGGGGTATTCGCAGGTCGGAGGCGCTCTGCGGACCGGGCGAAACGACCACGTTACACCTGGCGGACGCGGCCACGAGTGTGACGTACGTCCCGTTTTGCCGGGTTCCCGGACATGAAACGGAAGTACTCCGTTCGACTGGCGGCCACCCGTACGCAGCGGGTTCAGGCCCAATCTCCAATTGATCAAGCGGTCGCGTTCGAGGGAATCCCGGAATTGATCACGGGACGGCTCGGGACCGGATAGCGGAATGCAAGATCGCGGGACCGGTGCAGGGCGGTGCGCGCGCTGCGGAGGGTCGGGTGCGGGGGCGGGGCGGCGGCTCGGTAACCTAAGCGCGCTGACACACCCTTAGGGCGGCTTTACCTCGGCCGCTCCGAGCCTGTACCCGTCCCGTCCGTACGTCCAAGGAGTTGCCGCCGCCGTGAGCCGCAGCCTTCGACGCGGCGCTCTCGCCGCTACCGCCGTCGTGTTCTCCCTTGCCTCGCTCGCAGCGTGCGGTGCGGGCAACGACGCGCAGACTCTCGAGATCAAGCCGGACAACGCCGCTGTCACCAAGGGCGACATCAAGATCCAGAACGCCCTGGTGATCACCAAGGGCGAGAAGGACAAGAAGGGTCCGGCGGCCGTCTCGGCGACCGTCTTCAACACCGGCACCAAGGCCCAGACCCTGGACGGGATCACCCTGAAGGGTGGCAAGTCCAAGGTCGTCCTGAAGGCCGCCGAGGGCTCCGGCAAGATCACCGTGCCGGCCGGCGGCTCCGTGGTGCTGGGCGGCAAGGGCAACGCCTCCGCCGTCATCGAGGGCGGCCGCGAGGCCGTCAAGAACGGCGACGTCCAGGACGTCGTCTTCCAGCTGAGCACCACGGGTGACGTGGAACTGGACGCCTTCGTCGTGCCGGCCACCGGCATGTACGCGGGCTACGGCCCGACCGAGGCCCCGGCCGCCGCCCCCGGCCCCGTCCCGTCGGGCACCCCCTCGGGCTCGGCCTCCCCGGCCGCCTCGGGCTCCCCCGCCGCGTCGGGCACCCCGGCCGCCGGCGCCACCCCGTCGGGCGCCGCCTCGGGCTCCGCGTCGGCGTCGGCGTCGCGCAGCGCCGGCCACTGAGCGCACAGTGACGGGAAGGGCCCCAGCCGCACCGCGGCTGGGGCCCTTCCCGTGTTGCCCGGAGAACGGGTCGGCCTACGGCTCGAACTTGTAGCCCAGGCCGCGGACCGTGACCAGGTAGCGCGGGGCGCCCGGGTCCGGCTCGATCTTGGCGCGGAGGCGCTTGACGTGGACGTCCAGGGTCTTGGTGTCGCCGACGTAGTCCGCGCCCCAGACCCGGTCGATCAGCTGCATGCGGGTCAGCACGCGGCCCGCGTTGCGCAGGAGCATCTCCAGCAGGTCGAACTCCTTCAGGGGGAGGTCGACCTTGGCACCGCCGACGGTGACCACGTGCCGGTCCACGTCCATGCGTACGGGCCCGGCCTCCAGGGCTGCCGGGGTGACCTCCTCCGGCTCGCCGCGGCGGCGCAGGACCGCGCGGATGCGGGCGACCAGCTCCCGCGAGGAGAAGGGCTTCGTGACGTAGTCGTCCGCTCCTATCTCCAGCCCGACGACCTTGTCGATCTCGCTGTCCTTGGCGGTCACCATGATCACGGGGACGTTGGAGCGACCGCGCAGCTGCCGGCAGACCTCGGTGCCCGGCAGGCCGGGCAGCATCAGGTCGAGGAGGACGAGGTCGGCGCCGTTGCGCTCGAACTCGTCGAGCCCGTCGGGCCCCGTCGCGGCGATCGCGACCTCGAAGCCTTCCTTGCGGAGCATGTAGGACAGGGCGTCGCTGAAGGATTCCTCATCCTCGACGACGAGCACTCGGGTCACGGAAGGACCTCCGGGGCAGGAATGACTGGTTCTGGGTCAAGCTGGGGTCTGGCGGGTTCGGGTGCGGTCGCCGGGGCCGGCGCGGCCGCCTCGGGAAGTCGCAGGGTGAACGTGGAGCCCTGGCCCTCGGAGCTCCATACCGACACCTCCCCGCCGTGCGAGGCCGCCACGTGCTTCACGATCGCGAGGCCCAGGCCGGTTCCGCCCGTGGCGCGGGAGCGGGCCGGGTCCACGCGGTAGAAGCGCTCGAAGACGCGCTCGCGGTCCTTCTCCGGGATGCCTATGCCCTGGTCGGTCACGGCTATCTCGATCAAGTCTCCACCCGGCGCGGTCACCCGGCGCGCGGCGATGCCGACGCGGGTGCGGGCCGGGCTGTAGTTCACGGCGTTCTCCACCAGGTTCCCGAGGGCGGCGGCCAGCTGCCCCCGGTGTCCCCATACCCGCAGGTCGGCGGTGCCGCCGGCGGCCATGGTGATCTGCTTGGAGGTGGCCGTGTGTCGGCAGCGGTCGATGGCCTCCGCCACCAGCGTGTCCACCCGTACGGGCTCGGCGTCCTCCAGTGCCTCGTCGTTCTGCACCCGGGAGAGGTCGATGAGCTCCTGCACGAGGTTGATCAGGCGGGTGGACTCGATCTGCATGCGGCCCGCGAAGCGGGTGACCGCCTCGGGGTCGTCGGCGGCGTCCATGACCGCTTCGGAGAGCAGGGAGATCGCGCCGACCGGGGTCTTCAGCTCGTGCGAGACGTTCGCCACGAAGTCGCGGCGCACCGCTTCGATGCGGCGGGCCTCGGTGAGGTCCTCGACCAGCAGCAGCACCAGGCGGGAGCCCAGCGGGGCGACGCGGGCGGAGACCGCGAGGGCCTCGCCGCGGCCGGTGCCGCGCCGGGGCAGGTCGAGCTCGATCTGCCGTATCTCGCCGTCCCGGCGGGTGTCGCGGGCCATGTGGAGCATGGGCTCCACGGCCAGTTTCCCGCCGCGGACCAGCCCGAGCGCGTACGCGGCCGAGCTGGCCTTGACCACCGCGTCGCCCTCGTCGAGGACGACGGCGGAGGAGCGGAGCACGGAGAGGACGGTGTCCACTCCGGGCGGGAGCACCGCGTTGATGTCGGGCCGCATGGAGCTCCGGGTGGGGCGGGCCTGGTCGCGCTCGCTCCAGCGGAACGCCAGCATGGCGATGACACCGGTGCAGAGACCGGCGATCGCCGCAGCTGCGGCGACCGCCGCGTTCACGTCCATGCATCCAGGTTAAGCAGGCCCGAGGACACTTCCACAGCCGTTCGGGTGGCACCTCGAACAGTCGTCGCCCAGAGTTCACCCTGACGACGGGGTTGATTCATTTGCGGTGCCGGAGTCGGACGCGTTGGCGACCGAACGTGTAAACGTGGGGCCGAACACCCCGCACGAGCAGTAGCGAGCAGACAAGCAGTAGTGAGCAGTAGGCAAGCAGGCCGGAGAGGGACACCATGCGCGACGCGTACCACGAGGAACTGGACTCGATCGGAGAGAGCCTGGTCGAGATGGCCCGGCTCGTCGGTTCCGCGATCGGTCGGGCGACGACCTCCATGCTGGACGCCGACCTGAAGCTCGCGGAGAGCGTCATCGCCGCGGACCAGAAGGTGGACGACCTCCAGCACGACCTGGAGGCGCGCGCCATCGCCCTGCTGGCCCGGCAGCAGCCGGTAGCCACCGACCTGCGCATCGTCGTCACGTCGCTGCGCATGAGCGCCGACCTGGAGCGCTCCGGCGACCTGGCGCAGCACGTGGCGAAGCTGGCCCGGCTGCGCTTCCCGGACACGGCGGTCCCGCGCGACCTGCACGCGACGATCCTGGAGATGGGGCAGCTGGCGCAGCGCCTGATGGCGAAGGCGGCCGAGGTCATCATCACGAAGGACGTGGACCTGGCGCTCCAGCTGGAGCAGGACGACGACGAGATGGACCAGCTGCACCGCACGCTGTTCCAGCACCTGATGGACGACCGCTGGAAGCACGGCATCGAGACGGCCGTCGACGTGACGCTGCTGGGCCGCTACTACGAGCGGTTCGCCGACCACGCGGTGTCGGTGGCGAAGCGCGTGGTGTACCTGGTGACGGGCGAGCACGCGGACGAGCTGCAGCAGCCGACGCAGGTCGAGGGCGTCTGAGCCCCTTCGCGCGGCACGCCCCAATGCGCCGTTGACGCGCCGGTGTGGCTGGGCATGAATGAGGCGAAGGCACCACGACTTCCCGTACGCCGCCTGCGAGGAGGCACCATGCCCGAAACCCCTGTCCCCATCACGCCGGAACAGGAGCAGCCGCCCCGCCCGGAGCCGCTGCGCCTCCCGCTGCTCGCGGCCTGCGGCTGCGGCTCGGGCTGCGGCTGCGGCTGCCAGTCCGGCGCCCCGTGCCAGTGCGGCGGCTGACCCGCCCACGACACCGAGAGGGCCCCGTCCACCGCGGACGGGGCCCTCTGGCGTCCGTACACGGGGTACGGCTGCGGGGTACGGCTGGCTACTTCTTGCCCTGGTTCTTGACGGCCTCGATGGCGGCCGCGGCGGCGGTCGGGTCGAGGTAGGTGCCGCCCGGGTTGAGGGGCTTGAAGTCGGCGTCGAGCTCGTAGGAGAGCGGGATGCCGGTGGGGATGTTCAGGCCCGCGATGTCGGCGTCGGAGATGCCGTCCAGGTGCTTGACCAGGGCGCGGAGGCTGTTGCCGTGGGCGGCGACGAGGACGGTGCGGCCGTCGAGGAGGTCCGGGACGATCGCGTCGTACCAGTACGGCAGCATGCGGACGACGACGTCCTTGAGGCACTCGGTGCGCGGGCGCAGCTCCGGCGGGATCGAGGCGTAGCGCGGGTCCTCGGACTGGGAGAACTCGGTGCCGTCCTCGAGGGCGGGCGGCGGGGTGTCGTAGGAGCGGCGCCACAGCATGAACTGCTCCTCGCCGAACTCGGCGAGCGTCTGGGCCTTGTCCTTGCCCTGGAGGGCGCCGTAGTGGCGCTCGTTCAGGCGCCACGAGCGGTGCACGGGGATCCAGTGGCGGTCGGCGGCCTCCAGCGCGAGCTGGGAGGTGCGGATCGCGCGCTTCTGGAGCGAGGTGTGCACGACGTCGGGGAGCAGGCCGGCGTCCTTGAGCAGCTCACCGCCGCGGACCGCCTCCTTCTCGCCCTTCTCGTTGAGGTTGACGTCCACCCAGCCGGTGAACAGGTTCTTCGCGTTCCATTCGCTCTCGCCGTGGCGGAGGAGGATCAGCTTGTACGGTGCGTCGGCCATGCGTACGAGCCTAGTGGACGCCGCAGGGCGCCTGCGCGCCCCCGATTGACGGCCGGCGTCAATCCAGTGGACGGCGGCGGGCCCCGTTCGTAATGTGCCTGGAGATCCAGTGGTACTTACATCATCGGGGGAATCCGCATGTCCGCTGCCAGTCTGAGACGGGCTGCCCGGGAGAGCGTCTCGGGTCTGCCGCGCGCGTTCTGGTGGCTGTGGGCCAGCACGCTGGTGAACCGGCTCGGGGCTTTCGTCGCGACGTTCATGACCTTGTACCTGACCCTGGACCGGGGCTACTCGGCCTCCTTCGCGGGTCTCGTGGTCGCCCTGCACGGCCTGGGCGGGGTGGTGTCCTCGCTGGTGGCGGGCGTGATGACGGACCGGCTGGGGCGGCGGCCGACGATGCTGGCGGCGAACGTGTCGACGGCGCTGTCGGTGGCGCTGCTGGGGTTCATGGAGCATCCGGCGGCGATCGCGGCGGTGGCGGGGCTGGTGGGCACGGCGTCGAACGCCTCGCGCCCGGCGGTCTCCGCGATGATGGCGGACATCGTCCCGCCGGAGGACCGGGTGCGGGCCTTCGCGCTGAACTACTGGGCGATCAACCTGGGCTTCGGGATCAGCTCGGTGGTGGCGGGCGTGGTGGCGGAGTACAGCTACCTGGCGGGCTTCCTGGGCGAGGCGGCGCTGACGCTGGTGTGCGCGCTGCTGGTGTACGCGAAGCTGCCGGAGTCGCGGCCGGTGAAGGAGGGGACGGAGAAGGGGGCGGAGCCGGAGATCGGGCTGGGGACCGTACTGCGGGACGGGCGGTTCATGGCGGTGGTCGGGCTGTCGTTCCTGATCTCGCTGATCTTCACGCAGGGTTCGGTGGGCCTGCCGGTGGCGATGGGCCGGGCGGGCTTCTCGCCCGGGGACTACGGGCTGGTCGTGGCGGCGAACGGGCTGCTGATCGTGGTGCTCCAGATCCCGGTGACGCGGTTCATCGAGCACCGCGACCCGCGCCGGCTGCTGGTGATCTCCGCGCTGCTGGCGGGCTACGGCTTCGCGATGACGGCCTTCGCGGGGTCGCTGTGGGCGTACGCGCTGACGGTGTGCCTGTGGACGCTGGCGGAGATCGTGAACTCGCCGACGCAGATGGGGCTGGTGGTGCGGCTGTCGCCGGTGCACGGGCGTGGGCGGTACCAGGGGATGTACACGATGTCGTGGGCGGTGGCGGCGCTGGTGGCTCCGCTGATGGCCGGGTTCGTGATCGACCGGTACGGGGCGGGGTGGCTGTGGGCGGCCACCGGTGTCCTCGGGACGGTGGCGGCGGCGGGGTACTGGCTGCTGATGCGGAGCCTCCCGGATGGGGCGGGGGCTGTGGGCGCGCCCGTGGCGGCGGCGAAGCCGGCCCCGGACGCGGTCCCGGCCGAGGCCTAGCAGGCCGGGGGGCCGGTGCCGCCGCGCGGGGCCGGACGGCCCAGCGGATCAGCTGGGCCGGGTCAGGTGCTTGAAGGCGTCCAGGTTGCGGGTCGATTCGCCGCGGGAGACGCGCCATTCGTACTCGCGCCGGATCGCGCTCGCGAAGCCGAGTTCCAGCAGGGTGTTGAAGGCGCCGTCCGCCGCCTCCAGGACCGTGCCGAGGAGGCGGTCCAGGTCTTCGGGGGTGATGACCGACAGCGGGAGCCGGGCCGTGAGGTAGACGTCGCCGAGCGGGTCCACCGCGTACGCCATCCCGTACAGCTTGAGGTTGCGTTCCAGCAGCCAGCGGTGGACGCCGGCCTCGTTCTCGTCGGGGTGGCGGATGACGAAGGCGTTGACCGACAGGGAGTGCCGGCCGATCCGCAGGGCGCAGGTGGTGCTCAGCTTGCGGGTGCCGGGGAGCTGGACGACGTACGTGCCCGGTTCGGGGCTCTCCCAGCTCAGCTCGGCGCCGGCCAGCGTGGACTCGATGATCGCGGCGGTGTCAGCCATGGTGGGAGCGTACGCGACGGCGATGATCATGCATGGCCGCGGTGTACACGTCGGCGGTGCCGCTGGCGGCGGTGTCCCAGCCGAAGAACTGCGCGTGCCGCGCGGCCTCGGCGCCCATCCGGTCCGTGAGGCCGGGGTCGTCGACGAAGCGGCGCAGCTCGCGGGCGTAGTCCACCGGGTCGTGGCCGGGTACGAGGATCCCGGTGACCCCGTCGTTGACGGCGACCGGCAGCCCGCCGACCTCCGCCGCGAGGACCGGCGTGCCGGTGGCCTGGGCCTCGATGGCGACGAGCCCGAAGGACTCGCTGTACGACGGCATGACCAGTACGGACGCGGCCCGGAACCAGTCGGCGAGACCGTCCTGGGCCACCGGCGGGTGGAAGTGGACGAGGTCGGCGATGCCGAGCTTCGCGGCGAGCTTCTGCAGCCCCTCCGGCTTGGCGAGGCCGCTGCCGCTGGGGCCGCCGACGACGGGGACGAAGAGGCGGCGGCGCAGCGAGGGGTCGCGGTCGACGAGCTCGGCGACGGCGCGGAGCAGGATGTCGGGGGCCTTCAGGGGCTGGATGCGCCCGGCGAAGAGCGGTATCACGGCGTCCTGCGGCAGGCCGAGGCGGGCGCGGGCGGCGGCGCGGCCGTCGCCGGTGGTGAAGCGGTCGAGGTTGACGCCGGGGTGGACGACGGCGACCTTGCCGGGGTCGGCGTCGTAGTGGCGTACGAGTTCCTCGGCCTCTTCGGCGGTGTTGGCGATGAGCCGGTCGGCGGCGGCGACGATCTGGGTCTCGCCGATGACGCGGGCGGCGGGCTCGGGGGTGTCGCCCTCGGCGAGCGCGGCGTTCTTGACCTTGGCCATGGTGTGCATGGCGTGGACGAGCGGGACGCCCCAGCGTTCGGCGGCGAGCCAGCCGACGTGACCGGAGAGCCAGTAGTGGGAGTGGACGAGGTCGTAGTGGCCGGGGCGGTGGCGGGCCCAGGCCTGCATGACGCCGTGGGTGAAGGCGCAGAGCTGGGCGGGCAGCTCTTCCTTGGCGAGGCCTTCGTAGGGGCCGGCGTCGACGTGCCGTACGAGGACCCCGGGTGCGAGCTCGACGACGGGCGGCAGGCCGCCGGTGGTGGCGCGGGTGAAGACCTCGACCTCTATGTTGATCGCGGCGAGGCGCTTGGCGAGCTCGACGATGTAGACGTTCATGCCGCCGGCGTCGCCGGTGCCGGGCTGGTGCAGCGGTGAGGTGTGCACGCTGAGCATGGCCACGCGGCGGGGCTTGCGGTGGTGGCCGACGGCCGGGAGGCGCAGGCGGGGGGCGTCGGGGCGGGCGCCGCGGGCGGCGGCGATGCGGCCGCTGATGCTGCCGCCGAGACGGGACACGTACTGGCTCAAGGGAGCAGTTCCTCTCGCTCGGACGACGGTCGACGGTCCTCTGCGACCCGCTCTGGCGGGCGGGTCGGCAGCACCGGTGGGGCGGCATGGCTGCGGGAGCGCGGTCGGCGCCCTGCAAGGAGTGCAACCCGGATGGCGGTCCGCCGCATTCCGGGAGCCCGGAAGTTCCTGCTCGTTTTCCGGATTTTTATCTTGGCCTCGCCCTCCGCTTACGCTCGGCGCATGGTCTCCCGCAGCACTCCGCCGTCCCCGAAGCGCCCCGTGGGCACCGTGACACGGGGGACGACGAACCCGAACCGGCTGCGCCGCATGGACCGCTGGATCGCCGCCGCGCACGGGGCGGCGCTGCGCCGGGCGGACGCGCCGGTGGCGGTGGACCTGGGGTACGGGGCGGCGCCGTGGACGGCGGTGGAGCTGCTGGCGCGGTTGCGGGAGGCGGCTCCGGGAGTGCGGGTGGTCGGCATCGAGATCGAACCGGCGCGGGTGGCGGGGGCGAAGCCGTACGAGCGGGAGGGGCTGAGTTTCCGGCACGGCGGCTTCGAGGTGCCGCTGGACGGCGGGGAGCGTCCGGCGCTGATCCGTGCGGCGAACGTGCTGCGGCAGTACGACGAGGAGCAGGTCGCGGAGGTGTGGCAGCGGCTGTGCGACCGGCTGGCGCCGGGCGGCCTGCTGGTGGAGGGGACCTGCGACGAGATCGGCCGGCGGCACGTGTGGGTGGCACTGGGGCCGGAGGGGCCGCGGACGGTGACGTTCGCGACGCGGCTGGGTTCGCTGGAGCGGCCGTCGGACCTGGCGGAGCGGCTGCCGAAGGCACTGATCCACCGGAACGTGCCGGGTGAGCCGGTGTACGCGTTCCTGCGCGACTTCGACCGGGCGTGGGCGGCGGCGGCTCCGTACGCCTCGTACGGGGCGCGGCAGCGGTGGATCCGGACGGCGCGGGCGCTGGCCGGGGACTGGCCGCTGGCGGACGGTCCGGTGCGGTGGCGGCAGGGGGAACTGACGGTGCGGTGGGAGGCGTTGCGCCCGGCGGGGTGAACCTCGCGCGGTGGGGAACCGGCGTCGGGGGCGGCCCGTTGAGTCGGCTGGGACGGTCGGGGTGTGGCCGGTCATGATCGGGGAGCCATCCGGAGGGTGTCGGAATTCACCGAGTCGTGGCACCATCCCGGTGACAGTGCCAAGTTACTGATGAATAGTCAGATCTGATGTCCGGTGCGGTTTGCCTGTCTTGCCCGGGGACGTCGGTCTGACCCGGGGTGCCTGGGGGAGCCATGGGGACCGTGAAGCGAGCGTCGTCGCGTCGGCAGGGAGCATCCGCTCTCACACTGCTGTGCGCCATGGCGATACTGGCGGCCCCGGGGCTCGCGGGCACCGCGTACGCCGCCCCGGGCGCACCCTCGGCACCCTCGGCCCCCGCCGCGCCGGCGGCTCCCGCGCCCGAGCCGGGCACCAAGTCCCTGGAGCAGGTCCGCAAGGAGATAGAGGACCTCTACCGGCAGGCCGGCAGCGCGACGGACGCCTACAACCTCGCGGAGGGCGAGACGAAGGCGCAGTCCGAGCGGATCGTGCAGATCGCCAACCTGGTGGTGGCCGGCCAGGACCGGATCTCCTCCCTGAAGGACCGCGCGGGCGCCGCCGCCCGCGCCCAGTACCGATCGGGCGGCCTGCCGCCGGGTGCGCGGCTGGCGTTGAGCGACAGCCCGTCCGAATACCTGGACGGGACGGGCCGGTTGCGGCAGGGCGAGAAGGCCACCACGGACCTGCTGTCCGAACTGAACCGCACGCAGACGGACTTGGAGCGGTACGCCAAGGAAGCGGGCGCGCTCTGGCAGAAGATGGAGGACAACAGGGCCAAGAAGGAAGCCGCCAAGAAGGAGATCGAGGAGAAGATCAAGACGGCGGAGGCCCTGGAGAACAGGCTGGAGGCCGAGGAGAAGGCCCGGCTGATCCAGCTGGAGCAGGAAGCGCAGTACAAGGCGCAGACGGCGTGGCTGTCGTCGGGCGCGATGAAGGACGTCAAGGGCGCCGCGACGGACGCGGGCAAGCGGGCCGTGCAGTGGGCCACGGCGCAGATGGGGAAGCCGTACGTCTGGGGCGCGACGGGCCCGGACTCGTTCGACTGCTCCGGACTGACCTCGCAGGCCTGGCTGGCGGCGGGGCGGGGGATCCCCCGCACCTCGCAGGAGCAGCTGCGGCTGCTGCCGAAGGTGGCGGTGAAGGACATGCGGCCCGGGGACCTCATCATCTACTTCGACGACGCGAGCCACGTCGGCATGTACGTCGGCGACGGAGCGATGGTCCACGCCCCGCGTCCGGGCCGCACGGTGACGATGGCGGGCGCGGGCTCGATGCCGATCAAGGCGGTGGTCCGCCCCGACGCGTGAGCCCTGGCCGGGCGGTGACGCGACCCGGGGCCCCGACGGCCCCGGGAACCCCGCCCGGGCCTGGGCCGGCACGGCACGCCACGGGATCGCGGAGCGCAGGGGTCACGGAGCGCAGGGGTCACGGAGCGCAGGGGTCTCGGTGGGCGGGACGTCGGCTGGGCGGCCCGTGACGTTGGTCATTCCGGCGGCGCGGTTTTCCCCCGCGATAAGGGCATATGACGGCGGCCCTCCCCCGGCTCCCATTCCGCTCGCCCGTACCCGCCCGCTAGGGTCTGCCGCATGAGCGCACCTTCGGGGGGAGGCAAGGAACCGGAGACGATGCCCGTACCCGTACCGCGGCAGCGGGACACCCCGGCCACGGACAGCGGCGGCCCCGCACCGCAGGCGGCGTCGCTGACGCTGCTGGTGGTGGAGGACGACCCCGCGGGCGGCCTCACCGTCCCCGAGATCCTCGACGCCGACGGCCACCGGATCCGGATCCGCAGCGCCCGCAACCTCACCGAGGCCGCGCGGCTGCTCACCCCCGACGTGCACTGCGTACTCCTCGACCTGGCCCTGCCCGGCCCCGACGAGGACGGCCTCGGCGTCCTGCGCGAGGTCCTCCGCATCGCCCCGCGCCACGCCGTGCTCGTCCTCACCGGCGAGGCCGACGCCGACCGCGCCGCCGAGGCCGTACGCGTGGGCGCCCAGGACTTCCTCTACCGCGACGAGCTCGACGGCCGACTGCTGAGCCGCGCCATCCGCTACGCCGTGGAGAGAAAGCGGGCGGACATCGCCCAGTACAAGCTTGCAGAATCGAAACTTCGCGCCCAGGAGAACGCCCGCCTGGAGCGCGGCCTGCTGCCCACTCCCCTCCTGGACGGCTCCGACCTCCGCTTCGCCGCCCGCTACCGCCCCGGCCGCAGCCGGGCCCTGCTCGGCGGCGACTTCTACGACACCGTCCGCACCCCCGACGGCACCGTCCACGCCATGATCGGCGACGTCTGCGGGCACGGCCCCGACGAGGCGGCCCTCGGCGTCGAGCTGCGGATCGCATGGCGCGCCCTGACCCTGGCCGGGCTGTGCGGGGACGACCTGCTCGCCACCCTCCAGGAGGTCCTGGAGGTGGAGCGGCCCTGCGAGGAGATCTTCGCGACGCTGTGCACGGTCGACATCTCCCCGGACGGCCGGCGCGCGGGCCTGTGCCTGGCCGGGCATCCGGCCCCGCTGATATCCCGGCCCGGCGGGCCCGCGCGGCTGCTCCCGTACGAGAACAGCGGCCCGGCGCTCGGACTGCTCCCCCGGGCCCGCTGGCCCCGCCGCCAGGTCGACCTGGGCGGCACCTGGAGCCTGATGCTCTACACCGACGGCCTCATCGAGGGCCGGATCGGCGACGGCCGCGAGCGCCTCGGGCAGGACGGCATGGTCGAGATGATCAACCGCCACATCGAGCGCGGCCTGAGCGGCGAGGCGCTGCTGGAGGCGGCCGTCACCGAGGCCCGCCGCCTCAACGGGGGCGAGCTCACCGACGACGTCGCCGTGGTGCTGCTCTCCCGCGCGGCGGGTTAGGAGCCATCGGCTCAGCGGCCGCCGTTGTACGGGCCGTAGGGGCCGTCGCTGCTGCTGCCGCCGCGGCGCGGGCCGCCGCCCGAGACCTGCTTGAGGGCGGGGCGCACGTCGACGAAGAACACGATGCTCGCGACCAGGCCCGCGATCTGCAGGAACAGCATCCCGAGGAAGAAGTCCACGAGGACGGTCACCCCGAGGATGACCAGCCAGAAGGTCTTCGTCTGCTTGTCGGCGGCCCGGTACGCGTCCTCGCGCGCCAGCAGCGCGAGCACGAAGGCCACGACGGCGAGCGCCAGCATGGCGTAGCCCAGCAACGGGAGCACCCCGTTATCGAACCCCTGCATCAGCATCGTCTCGACCGCCTTCTCGCATCCGGCACCACTGACTCCACGCTACCGCCGGAGCCGCCTTCCCAAACGACAACGAACCGGGCACCCTCCGGGTGCCCGGCCCGGAATCGGGTCGTTCAGGCCTCTTCGCCGGGCGCGGCGGCGGCCTTCTTGGCCGCGGTGCGGCGCGCGGCGGGCTTCTTCGCGGCGGCCTTCTCCTCGCCCGCGCCCTCCGCGGGGGCGTCCGCCCCGGCCTCGGCCTGGGCGGGCTCCGGCGCCGGCTCCGGCTCCACGGCCCCGGCGATGTCGACGATCTCCTCGGCGACCTCGCCGCGCCAGGCCCGTACGGTCTGCTCGCCGTGCTCGGCGACCTTGTCGTAGGTCTCCTTGGCCCGGACGGCGTACTCCGCGGCCACGCCGACGCCGCGCAGCGCGAGGTCCTGGGCGGTCTCGCCGAGCTTCTTCGGGTCGATCGAGCCGAAGACCTCGGTGACCTTGGCGGTGACGGCCTCCTGCACGGCCTTCGGGTCGGTGTTCTTCACGGCCTCGATGCGCGCGGGGGCCTCGGCGCGCAGCTGCTCGATGAGCGCGGGCACCTTCCTGGCCTGCTGGACGGCGAGGTCGGCCGTGCCGGCGGCGAAGTAGAGGGGGGTGGGGTCGGTGAGGGTCTTCTTCAGGTCATCGGCGATGGCCATGTGCGGGTCCTCCCGGATCACAGTCAGTTCGTTGGGGGCATCGCGGCGTCGCCGCCGGCGTTCTCGCCGCTCTCGCTGCTCTCGCTGCTCTCGCTGCTCTCGCCGGAAGCCTCTTCGGCCTCCAGCGCGTTCTCCCTGCGGAACGCGTCGTAGATCTGGAGCAGCACCTGCTTCTGCCGCTCGTTGATCGACGGGTCGGAGAGGATGACGGCCCGCGTCTCCACCTCGTCCCGGTCCCGCTCGTCGAGGATCCCGGCCTGCACGTACAGCGTCTCCGCGGAGATCCGCAGCGCCTTGGCCAGCTGCTGGAGGATGTCCGCGCTCGGCTTGCGCAGCCCGCGCTCGATCTGGCTCAGGTACGGGTTCGACACCCCCGCCGCGTCGGCCAGCTGCCGCAGCGAGAGCTGGGCCTGCCGCCGCTGCTCGCGGAGGTATTCGCCGAGGTTTCCGACGTTGAGCGATGCCATGACCCGATCCTGCCGCACCGTGCTAACTATTGCAAGCGCTTGCTAGCAATAACTCCCACACCCGCCTCCGGGAGGACATCGGCGACAGCGGCAGCTACTCCGGCCGGCTCAACCCGCTGACCTCGGGGGCCTCGTCCATGGCCCACATCATCCACGCCTCCGAGGCGCACGGCATCGACGCGGCCCTGATGCGCGCGACCGAGGGCCTGGCGCAGCGGGCCATCGCCCACGGCCACGGCGGCGACGGCTTCTTCCGCGTCGCCGAGCTCCTCGGCCGGACGGCCGTGCGCGCAAAGGGCGTGACACCCCCCGCACCACCCCCGGCGGACCGCCGGAAAAGAAAATCCGGCGGGCTGTCACATCCGCGCGGCGCGGCGGGTCAAAGGGATGTCGCAGCAAGCGAGACCGCCCCGAAGGAGCCCCCGATGTCCACCACCGCCACCGTCTTCACCGTCATCGCCGCCGTCCTCGCCGTCTACTCCGCCGTCTCGCTCTACACCCGCTCGAAGTACACCGTCGAGCCGCTGGTCCAGTACGGCGTCCCGCAGAGCTGGTGGAACCTGCTCGCCACGGCCAAGCTCGCCGGCGGCCTCGGCCTCCTCGCCGGGTTCGTCGTCCCCGCCATCGGGATCGCCGCCGGCATCGGCCTGGTGCTGTACTTCATCGGCGCCGTCATCACCACGCTGCGGGCCCGCGACTACGCCCACGTCGTCTTCCCGGTGATCTACTCCGCGCCGATGGCCGTCGCCCTCGCCCTGACCGTCTGACGGCCGGGGCGGGGCGGCGGCCCCGTCGCCTCAGCCCTCCAGCACCGACAGGTCCAGCTGCTTGAGCCGGGCCAGGTCGGACAGCACGTCGATCGCCACGATCTTCCCGCCGACGACCGTGAAGGCCATGACCGCGACCGCGTTCGCCTTCGGTACGACGACCACCCCGGCCGCGCCGTTGATGAGGGCCGGGCGTACGAACGGCGTGAGTGCCCGGTAGCTCGCCGCCTGGCTCGCCACCTCCCGCGCACCGGTGAAGACCACCGTCTGCCGGCCGCCCACGCCCCCGTCGGAACGCAGCACCACTTCCGGGTCGAGCACCGCGACCAGCGCCTCGAACTCCCCGTCCCGCGCGGCGGCGAAGAACGCGTCCACCGCCTCCCGCTGACGGGCGAGGTCCGCGTCGGGCGCCGGGGCCTGCCCCTGCACCTTGCGGCGCGCGCGGCTGGCGAGCTGCCGGGTCGTCGCGGCGGACTTCTCGATCAGCGGCGCGATCTCGTCGAACGGCACCGCGAACATGTCGTGCAGGACGAACGCCAGCCGCTCCGCCGGAGCCAGCGACTCCATCACCACCATCAGCGCCAGCCCCACCGAGTCGGCGAGCAGCACCTCCTGCTCGGGGTCGATCCGCCGCATGGGGCTGATGAGCGGGTCCGGGACCCTCGTCTCCAGCCGCTCGACCGGGTCCTCGCGCCGCGCCTCGCGCGAGCGCAGCAGGTTGAGGCAGATCCGCGAGACCACCGTCGTCAGCCAGCCGCCGAGGTTCTCGACCTCGCTCACGTCGGCGCGGTCCAGCCGGAGCCAGGCCTCCTGGACGGCGTCGTCGGCCTCGCTGAGCGAGCCGAGCATCCGGTAGGAGACCGCCCTCAGATGGCTGCGGTGCTCCTCGAACCGCTCCGTCAGCGAAGACCCGCCGGCCTCGCCCACGGCCTCGCCCACGGCCTCGCCCACGGCCTCGTTCACGGCCTCGTTCACGTCCACGTCCGCCCCTCCCCTTCCTCGTCAGGCAGCCGGAGCCGGCGCCCGTCCGATGACCACCGTCGCGTACAGCTCCTCCGAGATGACCGCCCGCACCACGAGACCGCCCCCGGTCAGCGCCGACGCCGTCAGCGGCGCCTGCCTGGCGCTCGTCTCGATCAGCAGGTGCCCGCCCGGCGCGAGCCACTCCAGCGCCTCCGCCGCGACCCGGCGGTGCACGTCCAGGCCGTCCGAGCCCCCGTCGAGGGAGACCAGCGGCTCGTGGTCGCGGGCCTCGGGCGGCATCAGCCCGATCTCCCCCGTCGGCACGTACGGGGCGTTGACCACCAGCACGTCCACCCGCCCCCGCAGCTCCGCCGGGAGCGCCGCGTACAGGTCGCCCTCCCACACCGCGCCGCCGTACGGGGCCACGTTGCGCCGCGCGTACGCCAGCGCCGCAGGGTCGATGTCCGCCGCGTGCAGCTCGACACCGCCCGGGACCTGGGCCGCGACCGCCGCGCCGAGGGCGCCGACGCCGCAGCACAGGTCCAGCACCACCGCACCGGGGCGGGCCAGTTCCACCGCCTCCTGGACCAGGAACTCGGTGCGCCTGCGCGGTACGAACGCCCCCGCGCCCACCTCCACGCGCAGCCCGCAGAACTCCGCCCAGCCGACGACGTGTTCCAGCGGTTCGCCGTCCACCCGGCGGGCGACCATGCCCGCCAGGTGCCCGTCGTCGGTGGCGGCCGCGACCAGCAGGTCGGCCTCCTCCTCGGCGAAGACGCAGCCGGCGGCGCGCAGCCGTTCCACAATCGATGTCACGTACTCAGTCCTCTTGGTTCTGCACAGCACCGGCATCCGAGGATCCCGGTGGCGACGATAGGCCTCCGACGGCCGTCGGACCCGGCCGGACGGCCGGGTCCGTCATGTCCCCCCCGTCCGCGTCTCAGAAGACGTCCGGGCACCACGGCCGGCGCGCGGTACGGAACACCGCGTCGGCCAGCGCGACGGCCCCCGGCTCCAGCTCGGCGACCCGCCCCAGCGCGGCCAGCCGCACCGCCGACGCGTCGCCCAGGTACAGGGAGCCCAGCGCGGACACGTCCAGCCGCACACCGGCCGGCTCCTCGGTACGCGCACACGTCCCGGCGCCCGCGTCCAGCCGGTAGCGGCCGCCCGCCGGGCCGTTGGGGTCGTCGACGTCCAGCACGAGCACCCCGGGCACCTCGTACGTCCGCGCGCCCAGCGCCCGGACGACGTCCAGCACGCGCACCCACAGGAAGTCGGCGGCCGACACCGGCCGGGCCGCCCGCGCGTCGGGCAGCAGCTCCGGCAGCAGGTCGTCGGGGGCGCGGTTGCCGCTGCGGACCTTCAGCACCCAGTCGATGGAGCACAGGAAGTGCCACAGAGCCCGCTCGGCCTGCGGGGTGGCCGCGAGGAGGTCGACGACCTGGACGGTGTTCAGCGGCGTCTTCGCGTCCGTCCAGTGGTCGTCGGCCTGGTACACCGCCAGCCCCGCCACCTCGCCGGCCGCGTCCCGGTACACGGCCTGCATCTTCTCCCGGTACGGGCGGTGCGACATCTGCTCCAGGCCCGTCTTCAGGCTCCACCAGCGCGCGTCGCGGTCGACCATGCCGTGGCGGGAGGCCCGCAGCCGCTCGTGCAGGGCCGGGCCCACGCGCCGCACCTCGGCGGCGTCGACCAGGTCGATCCGGCCGCCCTCGACCGGCGCCGGGCGGCTGCGGTCCAGGCCGGTACGGGCGACGTCGACCTCCCACTCGGCGTGCACGGTCGCGGGGCCGTAGCCGTAGCGCCCGTAGATCGGGTACTCGGCGGCGATCAGGGTCGACAGGACGTCACCACGCGCGTGGGCGGCGGCCAGTTCGGCCTCCATCATGCGCGTCAGCAGGCCCTGGCGGCGGTGGGTGGGCAGCACGGCCACGTTGGAGATCGCACTGCTCCCGACGGCGGCGCCGCCGGGTACGGTCAGTTCCTGGGCGAAGGACCGGAAGGTGGCGACGCACCGGCCGGTCTCCTTGTCGAAGGCCCCTTGCAGGCGGGCGAGATCGCTGTTCGCGGCGCGCTGGGCGACATCGGATTCCGTCGGGGTCGCAGGTGTCAGGAAGCCCGCGTTCAGGGTGCTGAGCCAGGCTTGGTGTTCGGATGCGGCGATCGACCGCACGTCAGCGCTCATAACCGGCCACGCTAACCGCCGCGCCCGGTACCGGTCGCCCCAATTTCCGCGGCCCGAGCCGCCCTCGCCTACGCCAGCAGGTCGTCCACCTGCGCCTCGCCCTCGCGGTAGCGACGGGTGATCTCCGCGCTGGAGTCGTCGGCCGTCCGCTGGAGCTGCTGGCGGCGCCGGGAGACCTGCTGCTCGTAGCGGACCAGCCGGCCCATCGCGTCGTGCAGCTCGCCGTCGGTGCGCGCCTCCAGGTCGGACAGCTCCACGTCGGACAGCATCTCCGCCGCCAGCAGCCGGTACTCCTCGTTGTGCGGGGTGCCGAGCGTGACGTGCCGGGCGGAGGCACTGCGGGTCGACGGGGCGTCGGCGAGGATCTCCGAGAGCCGGTCCACCACCGGCGCCTCGGTGTCCGTACGGCGGGCCAGCTCGGCCCGCAGGATGTCGATGCGGCCCTGCAGGAGTCTGCGCACGTAGCTCAGGTCGGCCTCGTCGCGCTGTGCGTCGCGCCGCATCGCGCGCAGCTCGGGCAGGCCGAGGGCGGTGGCGGGGGTGGTCGGCCCCAGCGGCTCGCCGGTGCGCTGCGCGGGAGGCCGTCCCGTGGTGCCCGCGGGGGTGTCCGCAGTGGGTGACGCGGGTGCAGGTGCGGAGGTACCAGAAGTGTTCATGACGTTGTATCCGTCCCCTCGACCGGTGCTGGGGGCACCGCCTGCGTGCATCGTGCCACTCTCCGTGGTGCGTACGCAGTCCCAGTCCACCCGATCGGCCCCGGACGGGTGCAAGGCTGGTACACAGGTGGTATGCGAGCAGTGGTGCAGAGGGTGGACGGCGCGAGCGTCGTGGTCGGCGGCGAGACGGTCGGCGAGATCGTCGGCGAGGGGTTGTGCGTGCTGGTGGGGGTGACCCACGACGACACCCCGGAGAAGGCGGCGGTGCTGGCGCGCAAGCTGTGGTCCGTACGGATCCTGGAGGCGGAGAAGTCCTGCAGCGACGTGGACGCGCCGCTGCTGGTGATCTCGCAGTTCACGCTGTACGGGGACGCCCGCAAGGGCCGTCGCCCCACGTGGAACGCGGCCGCGCCCGGGCCGGTGGCCGAGCCACTGGTCGACGAGGTCGTGGCGCAGCTCCGGGCGCTGGGCGCGACGGTGGCGACGGGCCGGTTCGGCGCGGACATGCGGGTCTCGCTGACGAACCACGGCCCGTTCACCGTCGTCATCGACGTGTAGCGGACGCGCGGCGGTCAGGGCGCTACGACGACCTCCTGCGCGGCGGCCGTGTTCCCGGCCAGCAGCGGGGCGTCGACCGGGACGTTCCGCTTGACCAGGGCGAGTGCGATCGGGCCGAGCTCGTGGTGGCGCACGGCGGTGGTGACGAAGCCGAGCTGGCGTCCGTCCTCCCCGTCCGCGGCGAGGCGTACGGGCGTCCCGTGCGCCGGGAGCAGCACCTCGGAGCCGTCCAGGTGCAGGAAGACCAGGCGGCGCGGGGGCTTCCCCAGGTTGTGGACGCGGGCCACCGTCTCCTGGCCGCGGTAGCAGCCCTTCTGGAGGTGCACGGCGGTGCCGATCCAGCCGAGCTCGTGCGGGATGGTGCGGTGGTCGGTCTCCGCGCCGACGCGCGGGCGGTGGGCCTCGACGCGCAGGGCCTCGTAGGCGAGGAGCCCGGCGGCGGGGCCGTGGGAGGCGGCGAAGGCCTCCAGGTCGGCGCGGGGCAGGAAGACGTCCCGGCCGTGCGCGGTCTCGCGTACGACGTGCTCCTTGGCGACCTCGGTGATGGAGCCGGCCGGGAGGTGGACGACGGCGAAGTCGGCGGTGCGGTCGGCGACTTCGACGCGGTAGAAGAACTTCATCGACTCCAGGTAGCCGAGGAGCGCCTCCTGGGTGCCGGGCTCGACGTGTGCCCAGACCGTCTCGCCGTCGTCGACGAGGTAGAGGGCGTGCTCGATGTGCCCGTTGGCGGAGAGGATCAGCGCCTCGGTGGCCTGCCCGGCGGGGAGGTCGCTGACGTGCTGGGTGAGCAGCAGGTGCAGCCAGCTCAGCCGGTCCGCGCCGGTGACGGTGACGACCCCGCGGTGGGAGAGGTCGACGAAGCCGCGGCCGTCGGCGAGGGCGCGCTGTTCGCCGTAGAGCTCTCCGTAGTGGGCGGCTACGCCCTCGTCACGGCCTTCGGCCGCTACGGCGCCGGGGAGATGGAGCAAGGGGCTGCTGGTCATGCCACCAGCCTACGACCCCGCTACGCGGAGCCCTCCTGGCGCTCGGCCGCCGCGCACTTCTTGCACAGTCCGAAGATCGCGAAGTGCTTCATGTCGGTCTCGAACCCGAAGGTGGCGCGGAGCTTCGCCGTGAACTCGTCGGCGATGTCCACGTCCGCCTCGATGACGCCGGTGCATGCGCGGCAGACGAGGTGGATGTGGTGGTGCCGGTCGGCGAGGTGGTAGGTGGGGGCTCCGTGCCCGAGGTGGGCGTGGGAGACCAGGCCGAGCTCCTCCAGGAGCTCCAGGGTCCGGTAGACGGTGGAGATGTTCACGCCGGAGGCCGTCTTGCGGACCTCCACGAGGATCTCGTCGGGGCTGGCGTGCTCCAGGGCGTCTACCGCTTCGAGCACGAGCTGGCGCTGCGGTGTCAGCCGGTAGCCGCGCTGCCGCAGATCGCTCTTCCAGTCGGTGGTCACCACCCGGCCAGTGTAAGCGCGGAAAGGGGACCGCGGTCAGCCCGCGGTCCCCTTTCGGCGATGCCCGTGCCCTGGGGGCCCGGCCGGCTCAGCGGAAGAAGGCGATGCCGTCTTCCGGGAGCTCCGGGAGGTTGCGCGCCATGTCGGCGATCTCCTCCGGGGTGACGACCTTCTTGAGCTGGGCCGACATGTACGGGCGCAGCTCGACGTCGGGGGTGGCCTTCTCGCCGACCCACATGAGGTCGCTCTTCACGTAGCCGTAGAGGCGCTTGCCGCCGCTGTACGGGCCGGACGCGGCCGTACGCGCGACCGCGTCGGTGACCAGGTCGATCTGGGGCTTCTGGTCGGCGAGCTCGCCGTACCAGACCTCGACGACGCCCTGGTCGCGCACCATGACGATCTCGACCTTGCGGTCCTTGTCGATGCGCCAGTAGCCCGACTCGGACTCCAGGGGGCGCACCTTCTCGCCCTCGGCGTCGAGCACCCAGGTGTGGGAGGTGTACTCCAGGAAGTCCCGGCCGTCGTGGCTGAAGACGACTTCCTGGCCGAAGTTGCACTTCTCCCCGCCGGGGAAGTCGAACACGCCGGCACCTTCCCAGGTGCCGAGGAGGAAGGCGAGGGGGACGAGGCCCGGGTTCAGGTCGGACGGGATCTGGATCATGGTTGGCTGCTCAGGCGATCTGTGGGAGGGGTTCCGGGGCGGTCGGCTGGGCGGATGCCTAGCGCTGACCCTGGTACAGCTTCTTGACGGCCAGGCCGGTGAAGGCGAGGACGCCGACGCAGACCAGGACCAGCAGGGAGGTGAAGACTGCCTCAAGCACGGGGTGCTCCTCGGAGGATTCGGTGCGGGTGGACGGGGCCGGTCCCCAAGCCTACTGGCCCGGGGCCCGGCACACGGTGTGAGGTAGGCCGTAGCGGTCAGTGGAGCAGCTGGTCCTGGAGGATCACCGTCTGGTGGAGCGGTACGACCCGGGCCCCGCCCTTGCGGGTCTGGAGGATGACGGCCTGGATGTCGCCCTTCTCGACGCAGCCGGCCCTGACCTGCTCGTCGCCGAAGGGGACGGACTCCTCCAGGAGCGTGATGCCCTCGACGGCCGGGACGGTCTGGTCGAGCTTGGCCCTGGACCAGGCCCGGTCCGATTCGATCCGGTTGACGCCGTTCAGGTTCATGTCGGCGCCGCAGCCCTCGAAGGTGTTCGCGAAGCCCGAGGCGTGGAAACGCAGCAGGTAGATCCGGGTGCGGGTGCCGTCGGGGGTGGTCCAGCCGCGGGCGGCGATCTGGCGCAGCCCGTTGTCGGAGAACCGCTGCCTCATCTTCTCCCGGGCCGTGTCCTGGTACTCCTCCAGGAAGGTTTCCACGGTGACGGCCGAGTCCTTCTCCAGCTTCAGCCCGGGGTCCGGGGCGGAGCCCGCCGGGGCGGGGAGCAGGAGCTGCGTGAGGCCGGCGTAGTGGATGCCGTCCCGGTTGTCCGGGGCGAAGGGCAGCGGCGCGCCCGGGGGCGGGGTGGGCCTGGCCAGGACGGGGTACGTCCAGCGGCCGTCGTCCTCGGTGCGCAGGCCGGGGACGTCCGTGCGCTCGGGCCGGGTGATCCCGTACGCGGTCCCCGCGCCGGCGGCGGCGAAGACGAGGACGGCGGCGGTCCAGCGCAGCACGGCGCGCAGCGTGCGGCGGTCCTTGGGGGCCGCCGGGGTGACGGGCTCCTGCGGGGACTGCGGGGCCTCCGGGATGGCCGGGGCGGTGTCCGGGACGGTCGTCTGCTCGGTCACACGGACTCCCCGGGGGACTTCAGGTGGTTCAGCTGGTTCTTGAAGATCGTGACGGCGTCGGACGTGGGGAAGTTGGTCTTGGGCCCGTAGGCGCGGAAGTCGACCATCACGTCGCCCTGGACGGCGACGCAGGAGAGGGAGTCGATGCCGCCCTTCTGCCCCTTGTACTCCTCCTTGTCCTCGTCGACGGTCACCCGGGCGCACCTGGCGTCGGGGTGGCCGTCGACGCTGGGCGCCTCCTTGCCCTGGCCGACGAGTTCGAGGAGCTTCTTGGAGATCTGCGAGAAGGAGTCGAGGGCCTTGGGGTCTGCCTGCATCAGCTGGACCTCGACGACGAGCCCGCCGGTGTGCTTGGCGAAGCTGCGGCCGGCCAGGCCCTTGAGCTTGAACTCTGCGAGCATCTCGTCGCGCTTCTTGCGCTCCGAGGACGACAGGCCCTTGCGGGCGTCCTTGAAACCGGTGAGCGCGCGCTCCCCCGAGACGGTGTAGTCGTTGCCGTCTTCGTCGAGGTCGGGGCCGGGCCCGAAGCCCGACGGGGCCGGGAGCAACTTGCCGGAGAGCGTGTTCACCGGGACCGGCTCCGGCTCCTTGCGGTCCGGCAGCGGGGCGCCTTCGGCGACCCAGTAGGCGGTGGGCGCGCTGCGGTCGGCGCCGTCGATGGCGGACGAGGCCCAGATCCCGCCGCCGGCGAGGGCGGCGACGGCCACGGCGGCCGCGACGAGGGCGACGGCCTTGCGGCGCCCGCCCGTAGGGGCCGGCGCGGGGGCGTCGGCCGCCTGTGCGGGGGCTTCCGGTGCCTGCGCGGTGGTTTCGTTCTGCTGTTCCGTCACAGTCGCTCCCACTGTCGCTTCGCCACGTCGGCCACGTCGCCGTCCGCTATCGCCCCGCCGCGCCGGTCGGCGTAGAAGACCTGCATGACGATGTCGCCCCGGCGGGCGATGGCCCTGGCCTGGCGGATCGGGTAGTAGCCCGGCTTCTCGTCGGCCTTGGAGTACACCCACATGTGGCCGAAGTCCTCGGGTACCCCGGGGACGGCCTTGCCTCCGTTGCCCGCGTACTCCTCGTCGGACACGTAGCCCGACTGGCCCTTCGTGTACTCGTCCGCGCCCGCGAAGTCCCTGAACTGGATCAGCCGGATCTCGACGAGTACGTCGCCCTGCTCCCAGATCGTCGACGCGGCGCGGCGGAATCCGGTGTCGACGAGGTTGCGGAACATGGACTCCGACCGCTTGAAGTGGGTCGCGTGCAGGTCGAGGCTGTCGTAGCCGCTGCCCTCGCTCTTCGCTCCGGACGGCGTCTCGACCAGGAGCTTCGTGAGGTCGTCGTCCGTCTTGTGCCAGCGGTTGGCGTTGATCGACTTGGCCGTCGTCGCGTCGTCCGGGGCCAGCGCCTTCGGCGTGTCCAGCTTCTGCTGCGCCAGCGGCGGCAGGGCCGTGGGCGGGCGGTGGTACTGGATCGCGTATCCCGTGACCGTGCCGGCGACCGCGCCCAGGACGAGGGCGGCGGCGATCAGGGCCGTCGTGCGGCCACGGCGGCGCGGAGCGCGCGGTGGCGGCTGTTCGTGTTCCAAAGGGGTCCCCCCACAGACCTGGAGGCGCGGGAGCGTTCGCCCGCGCACATCCAAGACACCATGGGGCCCGGGGACGTTGTACGCATCCTTATTACGCTTTTATCTCGAACGCGTTCAATCCTCGGGCGGGCGCCGTTTCCCGTCGAGTTCGTCCCACCACTCGTCCGACTTCGGATCGCCCGAGGGGTCGTCCCACCAGCGGTCGTCCGGCCCCCGCCGGTTCGCCACCATCGCCGCGACCGGCGGGATGACCATGGCGACCACGCACAGCGCGACCGCCGCCTCGACCGAGAAGAGCCGCACGAAGGACCAGGCGGAGACGAAGAGGAACAGGCATCCGCCCATGAGCAGGAAGTAGGCGCGCCGACGCCGGGCGTACATACCTCCAGCGTAGGGCCGCAGGACGACGGCGCGAAGGGCCGCACCCCGTTCCAGTGGCGTCCAACCCCCGGGGGTGCGGCCCTTCGGCCGGTACAGCGGTGCGGTCGTGCGTCAGACCGCGATGGCCACGTCCGTCACGCCGCCGGCCTCGGCGACCACGACGGCGCGGTCGGCCTGGGCACCCGGGACGAGCGCCCGCAGCGTCCAGGAGCCGGTGGCCGCGTAGAAGCGGAACTGGCCGGTCGCCGAGGTCGGGACCTCGGCCGTGAACTCGCCGGTCGAGTCCAGCAGGCGGACGTAGCCGCTGACGGGCTCGCCGTCCTTGGTCACCTGGCCCTGGATCGCGGTCTCACCGGGCTTCAGCGTCGCGAGGTCGGGCCCGCCGATCTGTGCTCCACACATGTTCTCTGTCCTGTCCTGGAGAGGTTCTGCTGCTACGAGGGCGGGCGTCGCGTGCCCGGCCGGGATTACTTGTTCGGGCCGAGCTCGATCGGCACGCCGACCAGCGAGCCGTACTCGGTCCAGGAGCCGTCGTAGTTCTTGACGTTCTCCTGGCCCAGGAGCTCGTGCAGCACGAACCAGGTGAGCGCGGAGCGCTCGCCGATGCGGCAGTAGGCGATGGTGTCCTTCGCCAGGTCCACCTGCTCGGCCTCGTAGAGGGCGGTCAGCTCCTCGTCGGACTTGAAGGTGCCGTCGTCGTTGGCGTTCTTCGACCACGGGATGTTGCGGGCGCTCGGCACGTGGCCGGGGCGCTGCGACTGCTCCTGCGGGAGGTGCGCCGGGGCGAGCAGCTTGCCGGAGAACTCGTCGGGCGAGCGCACGTCGACCAGGTTCAGGGAGCCGATCGCGGCCACGACGTCGTCGCGGAAGGCGCGGATGGAGGTGTCCTGGGCCTTGGCCTTGTACTCGGTGGCCGGGCGGTTCGGGACGTCCTTGCCGTCGACCAGGTCGCGGGAGTCGAGCTCCCACTTCTTGCGGCCGCCGTCGAGGAGCTTCACGTCCTGGTGGCCGTAGAGCTTGAAGTACCAGTAGGCGTAGGACGCGAACCAGTTGTTGTTGCCGCCGTAGAGGACGACGGTGTCGTCGTTGGAGATCCCCTTGGCGGAGAGGAGCTTCTCGAAGCCCTCCTGGTCCACGAAGTCGCGGCGGACCGGGTCCTGGAGGTCCTGCTTCCAGTCGATCCGGACGGCGTTGGTGATGTGGTTCTTGTCGTAGGCGGACGTGTCCTCGTCCACCTCGACGATGACGACGTTTGCGTCGTTCAGGTGGGCCTCGACCCAGTCGGCGTCTACGAGGACGTCGCTGCGGCTCATGGTGTTCTCCTCCGGGGCAGTTGCGGCGGGGCTGTGCTGGGGCTGCTGCGAAGCGGGCTGTGCTGTTGCGCGCCGTTCCCGGTGCGGCTCTCGGACCCTGCGCGGGGAGGCGTCAGGGGCAGGGAGGCTGTGCGCGGCGGTGCGGTCACGCGGGATGAAGGGCCGTCGGTCCGGCCGGTGGAGCGGAAGGCTCACACCTCACATGGAGCGACAGAGCATGGCGGCGACGCGACACAGGTCCACTGCCCGCCGCTTCGTGAGGTCCGCCTGCTGATGCTTCATAGCCATGGATCGTAGGGACGAACCGGCCGCCCTGTCACCGGCGTGTCATATGCCGAGACAGGATCGTCCGTATTTCGGGATGAGAAAGCCCCGGACGGCCGTCCCACGGCCTTCCGGGGCTGTTCGTGCGGCCCGCCCTCCTGCGGATCGGACCGCTCCGTCTCACGATCCGGCCAGGGACACGTCCGAGCCGCTCAGCGTGAGGTGGACACCGGACTCGTCCGAGGTCAGCGAGGAGAGCTTGAGCCCGGCCGGCAGCCCGTCGTCGATGCGGCGGTCGAAGTCGGTCCGCTTGCGCACCGCGCTCTCGATCCCGGGGATGCCCTCGCCCGGTACGGAGTCCGCCCGCACCCGGACGACCTTGGAACCGCCCGACTCGACGAGGGCGACGGTGGACACCACGCTGCGCGTCATGGACTTGCCGAGGAAGTCCAGGGTCGCGGTGACCTTCACCTTGTTCGGCGCCCCGCCGTAGGTGAGGACCACGCCGTTCTGGGAGGCCTTGGTGAGGTCCTCGTACGAGATCAGCGCGGTGCCCTCGGCCCGCTTGGCCGTACCGCCGTTGTAGCCCTCGTTCAGCTTCACCTCGTGGAACGAGGCCTTGAGCTCCGAGAGCCGCGTCTTGCGGCCGTCGGCGGTGACGTCGACGCCCCCGAGCTTCAGGTCGACCTGCTCCAGGTCGCGGCTGAGCGCCTGGGTCAGGAAGGGGAAGCCGTGGATCTCCACTTCGGCGCTGCCCGCGAGGCCCTGACGGGACTGGACCTGGTCGGCCAGCCGGTTCTCGGCATAGCCGACCGCCCAGCGGTCGACGCCCGCGAACAGCCCTCCGAGCACAATGCCGATGATCACCACGACACGTATGAAACGCACGTGCCCCTCCCCCAACTAGTCGGTACGTACGTTCTAGTGGACCATGATCGGCCGTGAGGGCGGTGTCAGCGGCGGGGCCGGCTCCCCCTCGGCGTCAGCCGACCACCCGGCCCATCAGGTAGACGGCGGGGGCCGCGGCGGCCAGCGGCAGCGCGACACCGGCCGTCATGTGGACGAACTTGGACGGGTAGTCGTACGCGGCCACGCGCAGCCCGATCAGGGCGCACACCCCGGCCGCGAGGCCCACGAGGGCCCCGCCCACGCCCAGCCCGGTCAGCCCGCCCACCGCGATGCCCGCACCGGCCGCGGCGGCCAGCGAGACGCCGACGGAGGCCGGGGTGGGCAGCGGCAGCGCCCGCGCGAACACGGCGACCGCGACGGCGGCGGCGCCGGTGGTCACCGGCTCCCGGTCCGCGGCGAGGAAGCCCGTGCAGACGATGGCCAGCGCGGCGGAGGCCACCGAGGCCATCAGCCCGTACATCCGCTCGTCGGGGTCCGCGTGGCTGCGCAGCTGGAGCACCAGCGTCAGCAGTACCCAGGCGCCGAGCGTGCCGATGATCGCGCCGGGGGCGTACGTGCCGTCCAGCGCGAGCACCGCGCCGTCCGCGACGAGGGCCCCGGCGAAGGCCAGGACGATGCCCTGGCGGGCCGGCCACATGCCGTTGAGGCGGAACCAGCCGGCCGCGGTGAGCCCCTGGAGGGCGATCAGCGGGACGAGCAGCGCCCACTGGCCGACCGCGGCGGCACCGGCCATCAGCAGGCCGAGGGCGGCGGTCAGTATCGCCGACTGCGGACCGGGGTCGATGATCGGCGACCGGCCCTCGGCGCGGGCCTGGGCGGGGTCCACGGCGCGCAGCGTATTGCCGCCGAGGGTCGGCGGCGAGTACTCGGCGGAAGGGCCGGGCACGGCCGCCTGCGGCTGCTGCGGCTGCTGCGGCTCCGGCGGGACCGGGGGGAGGTACGCGGTCTGCTCCGCCACGGGCTCCCGCACGGGCGGCAGGTACGCCGTCTCGGCGGCGGAGGAGGCGCCCGCGGACCACGCGTCCGGCGCGGCGCCCTGCGGCCGCACCGGCGGCAGGTACGCGGTCTGCTCGGCGGCACCGGCGGCCTCGCGCACCGGCGGCAGGTACGCCGTCTCGGCGGCGGCGGACTCCCGCACCGGCGGCAGGTACGCCGTCTCGGCGGCGGCGCCCGCGGCGGCCTGCTGCGGCTCGTCGCGGAACCAGCCGTCCGGCGCGGCGCCCTGCGGCCGCACCGGCGGCAGGTACGCGGTCTGCTCCGCGGCACCGGCGGCCTCGCGCACCGGCGGCAGGTACGCCGTCTCGGCGGCGGCGGAGGCCGCACCGCCCCCGGTGGCGTCCGGCCACGACACGGCCGGAGCCTGCTGCTGCGGCTGCGGCTGCGCCTGCACCTGGGCCGGCTCGTCGCGGAACCAGCCGTCGGGCGCGGCGGACTGCTGCTGGGGCTGCTGCTGCGCCGGCACGGGCGGCGGGTACGCCGTCTGCGCGGCCGCGTCGGCCGGCCAGCCGGCCTGCGCGGGAGGCTGCGGCGGCTCGTCGCGGAACCAGCCCTCGGGCGCCGCGGGCTGCTGCTGGGCCGGTACCGGCGGCGGGTACGCCGTCTCGGCGGCAGCGGCCGGGGCCGCACCGCCCCCGGTGGCGTCCGCCCAGGGCGTCTGCCCCCACTGCCCCTGCGGAGCCGGCGCCTGGGCCTGGGCCGGGGCGGCCGGCTGGCCGGGCACCGAGCCCAGCGGCGGCTGCACCGGCTGGTACCCGGTCTCCCAGGTGTCGGCCTGCCAGGTCTGGGTGGAGTACGGGTCCTGCTCGGCGGCCTGCTGCTGCCGCTGCCGCTGCTGTTCTTCGGGAGTGCTCATCGGTTTCCGCTCACCCGCCCGCGAACGGGGGAAGCACCTCGACGGTGCCCCCCTCGGTCAGCAGGACGGCATCGTGCGGGCGCTTGCCCACGGGCTCGTCGTTCACGAGGAAGGAGCAGCGCTGCAGGACCCGGGTGAGTTCCCCCGGATGGCGGTCCCGCACGGCGTCGAGCGCCTCGGCCAGTGTGTGCGCCGAGTACGGCTCCTCCGCCGTCTCGGCCGCGGCTTTCGCCGCCGCCCAGTAGCGGATGGTTCCGGTTGCCACTGCAGCTCCTATCGGTCGGCTCCGTCGGCTCTCTACCGTCGGCCTCCATGATGACCCCTCCGGCCCGTCACCCCGGCGTGCCTCAGCGCGCCGTCCGTGCGCCCGGAGGCCCCGCAGGACCGGTCGGCGGACCGCTCGATCCGGCGAAACCAGGGCATACGCAGGAGGAAGGCGTGGCGCGAACCACAGAATGCGGTGCACGGCAGCCCTCGGCCCCGAAAGGGCCGGTGGGCTATTCTGGCGGCGTAGAGGATCCGGGCAACGTAGCCCCCGGGTCCTTTTGTGCTTTCAGCACGTTGAACGGACCGAGAACAGTGGTACCCATCCGGACCCCAGGGCGCGGGGGCCGCGGCGGGTGCCAGGCAAGGCGTACGAAGCCGTACCACGCACGTCCTCGACGGGACCGAGGAGGAACCGACGTGATGGACCAGCGAAGCAAACAGGAGCACGGCCGCCCGAACCGGGCAGGTGGCCGGGCATGAGCTCTCTCCTCCTGTTGACCAATGCCCTGCAGCCGTCGACCGAGGTGCTGCCCGCACTCGGCCTCCTGCTGCACAACGTCCGGGTGGCCCCCGCCGAGGGACCGGCCCTGGTGGACACCCCCGGCGCGGACGTGATCCTCGTCGACGGGCGCCGCGACCTGCCGCAGGTGCGGTCGCTGTGCCAGCTGCTGCGGTCCACCGGACCGGGCTGCCCGCTGATCCTGGTGGTCACCGAGGGCGGACTCGCCGCCGTCACCGCCGACTGGGGCATCGACGACGTGCTCCTCGACACCGCCGGCCCCGCCGAGGTGGAGGCGCGGCTGCGGCTGGCCACCGGCCGCCAGCAGCTGGGCTCGGACGACTCGCCCATGGAGATCCGCAACGGCGACCTGTCGGTCGACGAGGCGACGTACAGCGCGAAGCTGAAGGGCCGGGTCCTCGACCTCACCTTCAAGGAGTTCGAGCTGCTGAAGTACCTCGCCCAGCACCCCGGCCGCGTCTTCACCCGCGCCCAGCTCCTCCAGGAGGTCTGGGGCTACGACTACTTCGGCGGCACCCGCACGGTCGACGTCCACGTACGGCGGCTGCGCGCCAAGCTCGGCCCCGAGCACGAGTCCTTGATCGGCACCGTCCGCAACGTCGGCTACCGCTTCGTCACCCCCGAGAAGGTGGAGCGCGCGGCCGCCGAAGCCGCCGCCAAGCAGGCCCCGGGGAAGGCGGCTGCGCAGGCCCCGGACCGTACGAGCGGACCCGTAGCCCGTTCGGAGGAAGCTCCTGTGACCATCCAGTCGGCCAAACACCCTGCCCAGAGGTAGGTCACCCCGCGTAGACTTCCGCGCGTGGCCAAGGTGACGCGGGATGACGTAGCGCGACTTGCGGGTACTTCTACCGCCGTCGTGAGCTACGTCATCAACAACGGACCCCGGCCGGTCGCCCCGGCCACGCGCGAGCGTGTACTCGCTGCGATCAAGGAGCTGGGGTACCGGCCGGACCGCGTGGCCCAGGCCATGGCGTCCCGCCGCACCGACCTCATAGGCATGATCGTCCCCGACGCCCGCCAGCCGTTCTTCGCGGAGATGGCGCACGCGGTCGAGCAGGCCGCCGCCGAGCGCGGAAAGATGGTCCTGGTCGGGAACTCCGACTACCGGGACGAGCGCGAGGTCCACTACCTGCGCGCCTTCCTGGGCATGCGGGTGTCGGGGCTGATCCTGGTCAGCCAGGGCATGAGCGAGCGCGCCGCCTCGGAGATCGACGCCTGGGACGCTCGGGTGGTGCTGCTGCACGAGCGTCCGGAGGCCATCGACGACGTGGCCGTCGTCACGGACGACATCGGCGGCGCGCAGCTCGCGACCCGGCACCTGCTGGAACACGGGCACGAGTACGTCGCCTGCATCGGCGGCATCGAGAACACCCCGTCCGTCGGCGACCCGGTCGCCGACCACGTCGAGGGCTGGCGCCGGGCCATGCTGGAGGCCGGGCGGTCGGTCGAGGGCCGGCTCATCGAGGCCCCGTACAACCGCTACGACGCCTACCGGGTCGCCCTGGAGGTCCTGGCCCGGCCTGACCGGCCGACGGCGATCTTCTGCGCGACGGACGACCAGGCCATCGGCGTGCTGCGCGCCGCGCGCGAGCTGCGCATCGACGTCCCCGAGCAACTGGCGGTGGCCGGCTTCGACGACGTCAAGGAGGCGGCCCTGACGGACCCGCCGCTGACGACGATCGCCTCGGACCGCCCGGCGATGGCCCGCGCGGCGGTGGACCTCGTCCTGGACGACGCCCTCCGCGTGGCCGGCTCCCGCCGCGAACGCCTGAAGCAGTTCCCGTCGGCCCTGGTCATCCGCCGAAGCTGCGGCTGCCGGTAGGGAACCGGCCGGAAGGCCGGCGGGCCGGGACCTTATTTCGGGCATACGCGGTTCTGCCGGGCTTCTCAGCCGGAACTCAGACAGCTCTCATGATCCGCGGACAGAGTCATAGACATGACCGAGAGCTTCCGCCGCGAAGGCGAGTACCCGCAGGAGAACGGCCCGGACCGGAACGCGCCCTTCGGGGACGACTGGCAGCGGGGACGCGACCGGCCGGCTCGGGATGCCGCGGCCGCCTATCCGCCGCCGCCCCCGTACCCGCCGGCCGCTCCGGCGCCCGGCCGGCACGAGGCGCACCAGCCGACGGTCATCCAGGGCGAGACCGTCCCGGCGGGCGGCGGTAGCGGCAGCGGTGGCGGGTGGGACGCCTGGGGTTCCGCTCCCACCGCCCCCTCCGGCCCCGCGCACGCGGCCCGCGCCAAGCGCCCCGTCGCGCTGCTCGCCGCCGTGGCGCTCGCGGCGGCCGTGGTCGGCGGCGGTACGGCCGTCGCCGTGCAGCAGTTCCTCGGGCCGGCCGGCGCCGTCGTCAGCGGCGTCAACGGCACCAACGTCTCGCAGTCCGGCAACGGCACCGTCTCCGGCATCTCCGAGCAGGTCAGCCCGTCCGTCGTCCGCATCGACACCCGCACCGCCTCCGGGCAGGGCACCGGCTCCGGCATCGTGCTCACCGCCGACGGCGAGATCGCCACCAACAACCACGTCGTCAACGGCGCCTCCGAGATCCAGGTGACGATGAGCGACGGGAAGAAGTACACCGCCAAGGTGGTCGGGACCGACCCCGCCAAGGACCTCGCCCTCATCAAGCTCCAGGGGGCGAGTGGCCTCAAGCCCGCCAAGCTCGGCAACTCCGACCAGCTCAAGGTCGGCGACCAGGTCGTCGCCATCGGCTCCCCCGACCGCCTCACCGGCACGGTCACCAGCGGCATCGTCTCAGCGCTGAACCGCGAGGTGAACGTGCCGAAGTCCGAGGACCGCCGGCAGCAGGCCCCTCAGCGGCAGCGCGGCGGCGGCTGGCCGTTCTCGTACGACGGTCAGCAGTTCAACGGCGACACCGGCTCCGACACCACCTCGTACAAGGCCATCCAGACCGACGCCTCCCTCAACCCCGGCAACTCCGGCGGCGCCCTCGTCAACATGAACGGCGAGATCGTGGGAATGCCCTCCGCGATCTACTCGCCGTCCGGCGACGGCGCCGGCGCCGGCAGCGTCGGCCTCGGCTTCGCCATCCCGGTCAACACGATCAAGGCCGACCTCGACTCCCTCCGCAAGGGCGGCAGCGGCGGCAACGGGAACGACAGCGGCAGCGGCAGCGGCAACAGCGGCTCCGACAGCGGCGGCAGCGGCTTCGGCATCTCCTTCTGACACCCTGGGACGTGCCCCGCGCACCGACCACCACCCCTGGGGGAACCCACATGAACTCCGCCGAAGGCGACCCGCAGCGGATCCTCGTCGTCGACGACGAGCCGGCCGTACGGGAGGCCCTGCGCCGCAGCCTCGCCTTCGAGGGGTACGACGTGCGGACCGCCGTCGACGGGCTCGACGCCCTCGACCAGGCGGCCGCGTACGCCCCCGACCTGGTCGTCCTCGACATCCAGATGCCCCGCATGGACGGGCTGACGGCCGCCCGCCGGCTGCGCGCCTCCGGCAGCGTCACCCCGGTGCTGATGCTGACCGCCCGCGACACCGTCGGCGACCGCGTCACCGGCCTCGACGCGGGCGCCGACGACTACCTCGTCAAGCCGTTCGAGCTGGACGAGCTCTTCGCCCGCGTCCGCGCCCTGCTGCGCCGCAGTTCCTACGCCGTCCCCGCCGCCGGACCGGAACCGGCCGGGGACGCCCTCGCCTTCGGCGACCTGCGCATGGACCTCGCCACCCGCGAGGTCACCCGGGGCGGGCGCCCGGTGGAGCTGACCCGTACGGAGTTCACGCTGCTGGAGATGTTCCTGGCACACCCGCGCCAGGTGCTGACCCGCGAGCAGATCCTCAAGACGGTGTGGGGCTTCGACTTCGAGCCCAGCTCCAACTCCCTGGACGTGTACGTGATGTACCTGCGCCGCAAGACCGAGGCGGGCGGCGAACCGCGTCTGGTCCACACCGTCCGCGGGGTGGGCTACGTCCTGCGCGCCGGCGAGGGCGGACCCGAATGACGGGTCCCGCCGCCAGGTTCCGCGCGCTGCCTCTGCGCTCCCGGCTGGCGCTGCTGGTCACCGTCGCGGTCGCGGTCGCGGTCGCCGCGGTGGCGGGGGTGTCCTGGGTGATGGTGCGGGCGCAGCTGAACGAGCAGCTGAACCAGTCCCTGATGGCCACCGACCCCAGCGAGCAGGTGCTCCGCGCCCTGCGCGAGGGCTGCACCCTGCGCCCGCCGCCGAACCAGATGGACATCGCCGGGGACCTGAACGCGACCGTGCAGATCGTCACCGCCGAAGGCGGCCGCTGCTGGGTGAGCGGGCGGACGGACCTGCCCGCCACGCAGACCGACAAGGACGTCGCGGCGGGCCGCCTCAGCGGCAGGCTGCACGACGCCACCACCGCCGACGGCGACAGGATGCGCGTCTACACGATCGGCCGGCGCCTCACCACCGGCGGACCGACCTTCGGGATCTCCATCGCCAAGCCCCTCGCCGACATCGACAAGCCCCTGTCCACCCTGGCCTGGGTACTGCTCCTGGTCTCCGGCATAGGGGTCGTCGGCGCCGGTGCGGCCGGCCTGTGGGTGGCCCGTACGGGGCTGCGGCCCGTGGACGAGCTCACCGGTGTCGTCGAGCACGTCGCCCGCACCGAGGACCTGACGGTGCGGATCCCGGACGAGGGCGACGACGAGATCGCCCGCCTGTCGCGGTCCTTCAACGCGATGACCGCCGCGCTCGCCTCCTCCCAGGAACGCCAGGCCCAGCTGATCGCGGACGCCGGGCACGAGCTGCGCACGCCGCTCACCTCGCTGCGCACCAACATCGAGCTGCTCGCGCGCAGCGAGGAGACCGGCCGGGCCATCCCGCCCGAGGACCGCAGGGAGCTGCTCGCCTCGGTCAAGGCGCAGATGACGGAGCTCGCCGCGCTGATCGGGGACCTCCAGGAGCTGTCCCGCCCGGACGCGGCCCCGCACGCCCCGCTCGGGGTGGTGGCCCTGCACGAGATCGCCGCCTCGGCGCTGTCCCGGGCCCGGCTGCGCGGACCCGAGCTGCGGTTCGGCTCCGCCCTGGAGCCCTGGTACGTACGGGGTGAGGCGGCGGCGCTGGAACGGGCGGTGGTCAACCTGCTGGACAACGCCGTGAAGTTCAGCCCGCCGGGCGGTGCGGTCGAGGTCTCCCTGCACGCGGGCGAGCTGACCGTGCGCGACCACGGGCCGGGCATCCCGCCCGAGGACCTCCGGTACGTCTTCGAGCGGTTCTGGCGCTCCGAGTCGGCCCGCGCCCTGCCCGGCAGCGGGCTGGGCCTGTCGATCGTGGCCCGTACGGCCGCCCGCTCGGGCGGCACCGCCGAGCTGCGGGCGGCCTCGGACGGGGGCGGCGGCACGGAGGCGGTGCTGCGCATCCCGGGTGCGCCGGCGCCGCCGCCGTCGGAGCAGCCGTCAGTTGTGCCGGATCAGTGAGGCGACCAGGCCGGAGCGGGTGTTCGGGAAGTCCATCGGGACGATGCCGAGGCCGGTGCGGCCGGCCAGTTCGGCGCCGTCGACGAACCCGTGGACCTGCGGGTTCAGCCGGTCGGAGTTCCAGCGCGGCGGCATGTACGCGGCGGTGCTGACGTAGTTGACGAAGAGCTTGCCGGGCTCCCGGACGGCCTTGCGGAAGTGGTCCTCGATGCGGACGCGCTTGGCGAAGGGCTCGGTGTTGTAGTCGTCCTGGATGTCGAAGACGCCGCCGTCGCCGTAGCGCAGGCCGGGCAGGCCGGCGTTGTCGGCGAGGAGCACGACCTTGCCGCGGGCCTGCCCGAGGGCGGGCAGGGTGTCGGCGATCCGGAAGAGCGGGCGCCAGCCGCGGTTGTCGAGGTAGTCGTCGAAGACGGCGCGGAAGGTGGCGTCGGAGTCGGAGGAGTACTCCTGCTTGACCCGCATCAGCACCGTCTCCGAGGGGTGCGCGGCGAGGAAGTTCCGGCAGGCGGCGAGGACGTCGCCGAACATCAGGTCCTGGAAGAACGAGCCGTGGTGGATGGCGAAGGAGCCGCCCGTGACCCGGCAGCGGACGTCGAGGAAGCGGATGCCCGAGTCGAGCTGCTGGGCGATGGAGGTGTTCTGGCAGGCGACGTAGAGGCCGCCCTTGGTGGCGCCGGCGTCGTGGGTGCCGGGGATGGTCATCCGCTGGAGGGCGGTGGAGTCGGCGAGGCCGGCCATCCAGTCCTGGGTGCCGAGGGCCCTCGCGGAGGCGGGGGCGGCGGAGGCCGGTGCCGCGGCCCCGAGTCCGAGGAGCGCGCCCGCGCCCACCGCCGTGGCCCCGGTGAGGAAGGCCCGCCGGTCCAGTGCCGTGCCCGCGCCCCTGCCCGTACGCCTGCCCGCGCCCGTACCCCTGCCCATGCCGCTGTCCATGCCCATGCCCCGCCCCTTCGCCGACCCGGTGATGGGACGGGATTATGGCGTGCGGGACCGGCGTTTGCTACCCGTCGGTAGGCGCGGGCTCTTCCAGCAACTCGGCCATCCTGCGCAGCCCTTGGGCGAGCTCGGCCCCCGCCGGCGCCTGCTCGGGGTCGGTCAGGGCCTGCACCATCACCCCGCTCAGCAGCGCGAGGTGCACCGACCCGAGGGCGCGTACGTCCTCGTCCGCCACCGCGTCCTCGGACACGCCGGCCAGGTGCGCGGCCACCATCCGCCGGGAGCGGCGCTGCCCCTCGGCGAGGACCGCCAGGAGCTCGGGCGAGGACTGGGCGTGCACGAAGGCCTCGATGTTGGCGATCCACAGCCAGCGCATGTCGAGGAAGTCGCGGATCTTGCGGTCCCAGGTGTCCGCGTACCGCTCCGCCGCGGTGTCGCCCTCGCCCGCGAGCCGGCCGGAGCCGGCGGCCCAGTCGTCCATCGCGGCGAACAGCGCCTGGTTGAGCAGCGCCTCGCGGGACCCGAAGTGGTAGCCGATCGCGGCCATGCTCACCCGCGCCGCCGAGGCGATGTCGCGCACGGTCGTGCGCGAGTAGCCCTTCTCCTCAAGGCAGCGGCGCGCGCCGGCCAGCAGGTCCTCGCGATTTCCCATGGTCCGGATGGTATCCGCGAGCTCTCGACAAGGACTTGGGCAAGCGTGCAAGACGTGCGTATTGCGCGCTTGCCCAACTGCTGGCAGAGTGATGCCCACAACCACCGCAGGCCACGAAAACGGGAGACACGAACCATGCGCGACACGCTGGGCATCGACGGCCGCACGCTCTCGTACCTGGACTTCGGCGGCACCGGCCGGCCGCTCCTCGCCCTCCACGGCGGCATGTCCGAAGCCGCGGCCTTCACCGGCCTCGCCGCCGCCCTGGGCGACGAATGGCGGGTCGTCGCCCCCGACCAGCGCGGCCACGGCGACTCCGACCGCGCCCCGCACTACCGCCGCGACGGGTACGTCGCCGACGCCGTCGCCCTCCTCGACCACCTCGGGCTCACCGACCCGGTCACCCTCCTCGGCTACTCCCTCGGGGGACTCAACGCCGTCCACCTGGCCGCCGCCCACCCCGACCGGATCGGCGCCCTGATCGACGTGGACGCCACCGTGGAGGTCGCCGTCCCCGCCGGCCCGCAGTGGTTCGACTTCCTCCACGGACTCCCGTACACCGCACCCACCCGCGAGGAACTGCTCGCCGACGTCGGCCCGGCCGCCCTGCCGTTCGTCGCCGACGCCCTGCGCCCGCTCCCCGACGGCAGTGGCTGGCGGCTGCCGTTCCACGGGCAGGACATGCTCGACTCCATCCACGCCTGCGCGGGCGACCACTGGGACACCTGGACCGCGAGCACCTGCCCGGCGCTGCTGATCCACGGCAGCCGCAGCCAGGCGCTCACCCAGGCCGTGGCCGACGCGATGGTGAGCCGGCGCCCGGGGACCTCGTACACGACCCTGGAAGGCGACCACTTCGTGCCCTTCACGGACCCGGAGGGGTTCCACGCGGCCGTCGGCAAGTTCCTGGCGACCCTCTGACGCCCCGCCGCCAAAGCCCGAGGGGGCGGCGGGCCGGCTCCGGCCCACCGCCCCCTCGGGGACGTGCGTACTGCGTACGTACTACTTGACGACCGTGATGCGGTCCGCCGCCGGCGGGGCGATCGGGGTCGCCGCCGTCGACTTCGCCAGGTATGCGTTGAAGGCGTCCAGGTCGGACGCGCCCACCAGCTTGTTCTTGTGCTCCTTCAGGACGGTGAAGCCGTCGCCGCCGCCCGCGAGGAACTCGTTCATCACGACCCGGTAGGTCTTGGCCGGGTCGATGGCCGCGCCGTTCAGCTTCACCGAGTCCACGACGATGCGGTCCGCGCCCGTCTTGGTCATGTCCAGGGTGTAGGTGAAGCCCTTCGAGACCTGGAGGATCTTCGGGTTCGGGCCGTTGACCGTACCGCTGACCTGCTGCTGGAGCGCGGTGACCAGCTGCGCGCCGGTCAGGTCCACGATGTTCATCAGGTTGTTGAACGGCTGGACCGTGTACGACTCGCCGTACGTCACGACACCGTCGCCCTCGGCCCCCGACGCCTTGTAGGCCAGGTCGGAACGGATCCCGCCCGGGTTCATGATGGCCAGCTGCGCGCCGCCCTTGTCCGCCGGGGCCGTGGCCTCCAGCTGGGCGTCCGCGATCAGGTCGCCGAGCGGCTTCTCAGGCGACTCCGAGCCGCGGCCCGGGATGTCGGCGGAGATGTAGCCCATCGGACGGTTCGCCACCGGGGCGGCGAGCTCCTTCCAGCGGGTGATCAGCTCGGACATGTCCGCGGCCTTCGGCTGCTCGCGGCCGACGACCTTGTTCACCGGCTTCGGCGACTTGGCCGGCGTACGCACGATGTCCTTGGTGGCCCGGTCGTACGTCAGCGTGGTGTCCGTGTACAGCCGGCCCAGCGAGGCGGCCGAGGTGACCGTACGCGGGTTGCCCGCCGGGTCCGGGATGTTGCACGAGTACGCCTGGTGCGTGTGCCCCGTCACCAGCGCGTCGACCTTCGGGTCGACGTTCTTGGCGATGTCGACGATCGCACCCGAGATGCCGGCGCCGGCACCCGGCACGTCGCAGTCGTAGTTGTACGCGCCGTTCGCGGGCAGACCGCCCTCGTGGATCAGCGCCACGATCGACTTCACGCCCTGCTTGTTCAGCTCGGCGGCGTACTTGTTGATCGTCTCGACCTCGTCGCCGAACTTCAGGCCCTTGACGCCCTCGGCGGTGACGACGTCCGGCGTGCCCTCCAGGGTGACGCCGATGAAGCCGATCTTCACGTCCCCCTTCTTCCAGATGAAGGTGGGCGACATCAGCGGACGCTTGGTCTTCTCGTCCGTCACGTTCGCGGCGAGGTACTGGAACTGCGCCCCGGTGAAGGTCTTGCCGTACTCGAAACAGCCTTCAGTCGGGTGACAACCGCCGTACGCCATCCGGCGCAGCTCGGTCTTGCCCTCGTCGAACTCGTGGTTGCCGACGCTCGACACGTCCAGGTTCAGCTTGTTGAGCGCCTCGACGGTCGGCTCGTCGTGGAAGAGACCGGACAGCATCGGACTGCCGCCGATCATGTCACCGGCCGCGGCCGTGACGGAGTACTCGTGGCCCTTGCGGGCCTCGCGCAGGCTGGTGGCGAGGTACTCGACGCCACCAGCGGGTATGGCCTTGGTGGTGCCGTCTGCCTGACGTTCACTCACGGTGCCGGAGGAGCCCTGCGGGGGCTCCAGCGTGCCGTGGAAGTCGTTGAACGAAAGCATCTGTACGTCGACGGTGCGGCCCTTGGGAGGCGTACCGCCACCACTCGCGGCACCGGCCGGCAGTGCGGCGGCGACCATCGCGCCGGCACCCGCCGTGAGGGCGAGAGCGCCGAAGGTCAACCGGCGGGCCGTACGGTGCCGTTGTGGCTTCGCTGACATTTATTCCCCTTTGTGGACAGCGAGACAACATTTTGGGAGGTGCCCGCAGCCTATGGTCAACGCGCGTAGCACGACAGGGGGTAGCGGGTTGCGAGCTGGTTACGCGCGGCCGTCGGGCGGCGGCGCCGTAGGCTCGGAACATGACTGACGCAGCAGCGGCCCTGGAGCCGGGACGGCAGATTGAGATCCTCGAAGAGCTGACGGAGGAGCAGGCCGACTCCGTACTGGAGCTGATCGGGGAGGCGGCCCGCACCGACGGCACCACCGCCGTCTCCGAACAGGGTCGCCTCCAGCTGCGCGGCGGACCGCGCGAGGGGATCCGGCACTTCCTCCTCACCGACGGCGGGCGCCTGTGCGGGTACGGGCAGCTGGAGGACACCGACCCGGTGGAGGCTCCCGCCGCCGAGCTCGTCATCCACCCCGCCCTGCGCGGCCGCGGCCACGGCCGGGCCCTGGGCACCGCCCTGCTGCACGCCTCCGGCAAGCGGATCCGGGTGTGGGCGCACGGCGGCAAGTCCGCCGCCCGGCACCTCGCACAGGTACTCGGGCTCACCCTGTTCCGCGAACTCCGGCAACTGCGCCGCCCCCTCGGCCCCGACGCCCCGCCGCTGCCCGAGCCGGCCCTCCCGGCCGGAGTCACCGTCCGCACCTTCGTCCCCGGCCAGGACGACACCGCCTGGCTCGCCGCCAACGCCGCCGCCTTCGCCCACCACCCGGAGCAGGGCGCGCTGACGCAGCGGGACCTGAACGACCGGATCGCCCAGCCGTGGTTCGACGCCAAGGGCTTCTTCCTGGCGGAGCGGGAGGGCGAACTGGTCGGCTTCCACTGGACGAAGGTCCACGCCGAGGAGCAGCTCGGCGAGGTGTACGTGGTCGGCGTCCGCCCGGGCGCCCAGGGCGGCGGCCTGGGCAAGGCCCTCACGGCGATCGGCCTGCGCCACCTGGCGGAGTCGGGCCTGCCGACGGCGATGCTGTACGTCGACGCGGACAACCCGGCGGCCCTGGCGGTGTACGAGGGCCTGGGGTTCGCGACGCACGAGATCGACCTGATGTACCGCACGGAGAGCTGAGGCCTTCCGCCGCTCCGGGCCCGCTATCTCCCCCTCGAGGGGTGCGGGCGGGGCGGTGGCTGCCCACCCGCCCCCTTGTCTGCAGGCCGGGGGGGGCCGGGGGGCCGGATCCCCTTGAACGGGATCAGGGCCGGTGGCGTGGATGGCGCAGGACCAGGACGACGCCCCGGTGGCGCTGGGGTGGTTCGACCGGTCCTACGACTGGGCGTTGGAGTCCGGGTACGGCGACTTGGCGGCCACCACGATGAGCATGAAGGCCCATCTGGCGTGGTCCGGCGGGAGCGGGCGGCGTTGTGCGCGGCTGGGCGAGGCCGCCGCAGCGATGTCGGCGGCAAGCGAGGCCACGAGGGCCATGGCGATACAGATGGCCGGGCGGGGATGCGCCCTGGAGGGCGAACGCGGCGAGGCGTACTCCCGGCTGGACGAGGCGCAGCAGATCATCGGGAACGCCACCGACGCCCCGCCGTGGTTGTACTTCTACGGCGAGTCCTGGTTCGCGGCCCAGCGCGGCATGGCCGACCTGCACCTGAGGGACTGGTGCGGCGCGGTCGAGAACCTCACGTCGGGGCTGGCGGGCTTCGCCCCGGCCTTCCTCCGGGACCGGGCCTGGTACGGGTCCTGCCTGGCCCACGCGTACGCGGGCGCCGGGGAGGCAGAGGCAGCCCTGACCACGGCACTCGGCGTCATCTCCGACGCCTCGGAGGTCGGCCGCCCACACGCCTGGGCCGAGCTGCACAAGGTCGGCGGCCTCCTGCTGCGGCGAAGGGCCCGCGAAGGCCGGACACTGGTGGACATGCTCGCGCAGCTCGACTGACCGCTCTGATCAACATGTGGTGCAGGTATCGGCCCCAGTCAGCCGCCGGCCGCCGAGACGGGAGAAGCACGTAGCGATCTCACGCGCCCATCCGATCCCTGAGCTGCTCTGATCAACCTCTGGTGCGGGTATCAGCCACGGACGGTGGCCGGACGCCGAGACGACAGGAGCGCGTAGCGATCTGGCGCGCCTAGAGGCGCCGCAGGCTGCTCTGGTCGGCCTCTCGTGCGCATAGGCGCGCCCCGGGCCGGAATAGCTGCCATGAGGGCCCGGATGCCCGGCCGGCCAAGCCCCGGCCCCGTCGCCTCGTCACTGACGAACCCGCTCCTCCCCTCCTCCCCCGTGACCGTTCTTTTGGGGGCTTCCCGTCAGTCTTTCGGCATTCCGGGGCGGGTCGGTCGGTCAAGGGTCGCCGAAGGCGATCACGAAGTGACGCGACCGCAGGGAGCGCCCTTGAGGGACCGGCCCGACACGGAAGGACGATGGGACTGACGGGAAACCCCCAAACCGGCCCTGATCCCGCCCCAGGGGCTACCGCTCCCCGGCCCCCCGCCCCGCGGACGAGCAGGCGCGTGGGCAACCACCGCCCCACCCCCACCCCTCCAGGGGGAGATAGCCCGCCCGCGCCGCAAGCCCCGTACCCGCGCTCCCACCCCACCCCACCCCGCCGTGCGCCAGGCGGAGACAGGAAGCCATACGCCATTAACCGGGCATTCAGACGCGCTTGCGAGTCTCCCGACATGCAGCCCCGACTCCGTCTGACCGCAGACACTTCCGACGCGCCTGTCCTGCCGCGTGCGCGGAAGAATGGAGTCATGAGCCACCAGCCCAGCGCAGGCCCCACCGAGGTCCCCGCCCAGCACACGTCTCACTCTTCCGCAACCGGAAGCGCCAGCGCCAGCGCCACCGGCACCGGCACCGGCACCGGCACCGGCACCGGAAGCCGCAGCGGCGACGCGAAGTCCCGCATCGGTTCCATAGCCGCCCACCGGCCCCACGCCGCCCGCGTGACCGGGCACGTCGACCTCGATCCCGACCTCGACGCCGATCTGGACGCCTACGAGGACAAGGACGACACCGGCGAGCTCCCCGCGAACCGGTTCCTCGACCGGGAGCGCAGCTGGCTGGCCTTCAACGAGCGGGTGCTCGAACTCGCCGAGGACCCCGCGACCCCGCTGCTGGAGCGCGCCAACTTCCTGGCGATCTTCGCGAGCAACCTCGACGAGTTCTTCATGGTCCGCGTCGCCGGCCTCAAGCGCCGCATCGCGACCGGTGTCGCCACCCGTTCGGCCTCGGGACTCCAGCCCCGTGAGGTGCTGGACCTGATCTGGACCCGTTCGCGCGAGCTCATGGCCCGGCACGCCGCGTGCTTCCAGCACGACATCGCACCCCAGCTCGCGGAGGAGGGCGTCCACCTCATCCGGTGGCCCGACCTCACCGAGAAGGAGCAGGCCCGCCTCTTCACCCTGTTCCGCAACCAGATCTTCCCGGTGCTCACGCCGCTGGCCGTGGACCCCGCGCACCCGTTCCCGTACATCTCCGGCCTCTCCCTGAACCTGGCCGTCGTCGTGCGGAACCCCGTCAGCGGCCACCGCCACTTCGCCCGCGTCAAGGTGCCGCCGATCCTCTCCCGCTTCCTGGAGGCCTCCCCGCAGCGCTACGTCCCCCTGGAGGACGTCATCGCCGCGCACCTGGAGGAGCTGTTCCCCGGCATGGAGGTGCTCGCGCACCACATGTTCCGCGTGACCCGCAACGAAGACCTCGAAGTGGAAGAGGACGACGCCGAGAACCTCCTCCAGGCCCTGGAGAAGGAGCTCATGCGGCGCCGCTTCGGCCCGCCCGTGCGCCTGGAGGTCGAGGAGTCCATCGACCCCGGCGTGCTGGACCTCCTCGTGCAGGAGCTGAAGGTCAGCGCCGCCGAGGTGTACCCGCTGCCCGGCCCGCTCGACCTGACCGCCCTCTTCGGGATCGCCTCCCTGGACCGGCCCGAGCTGAAGTACCCGAAGTTCGTCGCCGGCACGCACCGCGACCTCGCCGAGGTGGAGTCCGCGTCCGCGCCCGACATCTTCGCCGCGCTGCGCGAACGCGACGTGCTGCTGCACCACCCGTACGACTCCTTCTCCACCTCCGTCCAGGCCTTCCTGGAGCAGGCCGCCGCGGACCCGGACGTCCTCGCGATCAAGCAGACGCTGTACCGCACCTCCGGCGACTCCCCGATCGTGGACGCGCTGATAGACGCGGCCGAGTCCGGCAAGCAGGTGCTGGTCCTCGTCGAGATCAAGGCCCGCTTCGACGAGCAGGCCAACATCAAGTGGGCGCGCAAGCTGGAGGAGTCCGGCTGCCACGTCGTCTACGGCCTCGTCGGCCTCAAGACCCACTGCAAGCTCTCCCTGGTCGTCCGCCAGGAGGGCGACACCCTGCGCCGCTACAGCCACGTCGGCACCGGCAACTACCACCCCAAGACCGCCCGCCTGTACGAGGACCTCGGCCTGCTCACCGCCGACCCGCAGGTCGGCGCGGACCTCTCGGACCTCTTCAACCGGCTCTCCGGCTACTCCCGCCGCGAGACCTACCGCCGGCTGCTGACCGCCCCCAAGTCCCTGCGCGACGGGCTGATCTCGCGCATCGACAAGGAGGCCGACCACCACCGGTCCGGCCGCCCGGCGTCGGTCCGGCTGAAGATGAACTCGATCGTCGACGAGGCCCTCATCGACTCCCTCTACCGGGCCTCCCGGGTGGGCGTGCCCATCGACATCTGGGTGCGCGGCATCTGCGCCGTACGCCCGGGCGTCCCCGGCCTGTCGGAGAACATCCGGGTCCGCTCGATCCTCGGCCGCTTCCTGGAGCACTCCCGGGTCTTCGCCTTCGGCAACGGCGGCGAACCCGAGGTGTGGATCGGCAGCGCCGACATGATGCACCGCAACCTCGACCGCCGCATCGAGGCACTGGTCAGGGTCACCGACCCGGCCCACCGCGCGGCACTGGACCGGATGCTGGAGACCGGCATGTCCGACGCCACCTCCTCCTGGCACCTGGGCCCGGACGGCGAATGGACCCGGCACAGCACCGACGCCGAAGGCCAGCCGCTGCGGCACGTACAGGAGATGCTCATAGACGCCCGGAGGCGCCGGCGTGGCTCTGCCAAACCATGACGACCTGACCGCAGGTGACGTGCTCGGCGTGTACCTGCGCTCCCAGGCCACCGCTTTCCTGCGCGCGCTGCGCCTGCACGACGCGGGCGCGGCGGGCGGTTCCGCCGCCGACTCGGCGGAGAGCGGCGAGGCGGCGTACGGCCTGCGGGGCGCGGCGCGGCGGATCGCCGGATCGCTGAGCACGTTCCGGGCGGTCACCGAGTCGCGCTGGGCGGACTCGCTGCGCACGGAGCTCGTCTGGCTGTCGTCCACGCTGGCCGACGAGCACGCGTACGCCGCCCGGCTGTCGCGGCTGATGGAGGCCCTGCAACGGCTGTCGGGCTCCCCCGACCTGCCCTCCGCGCGGGGCGGGGCGGGGTCGTCCGGCGCCCTTACGGTGGGCTCGGCGCGGGCGGGCGCGCTGCTGGAGCGGCAGCTCACGCTGGCGCGCACGCGGGCGCACTCGGCCACCTTGCAGGCGTTGGGGTCGTCCCGCTTCCACGCGGTGGCGGACGCGGTGGCGGTGCTGGCCTCGGAGGTGCCGCTGGACCCGGTGGCCGCGCGGGGCCGGGTCGGGGACGTGCTCGAACCGCTGGCGGAGGTGACCGGGACCCGCCTCGCGGGGGCCGTCTCCGCCCTTCCCGCCGCGCAGGGCACCCCGTACGCGGCGCACGAGGACGCCTCCTGGCACGAGGTGCGCCGGCTGCTGCGGGTGCACCGGTACGCGCGGGAGGCGCTCGGCGGGGACGTGGCCCGGCTCTCGGCGGCGGGCGGGGCGCTGGACCTGCACCGGGACGCCTCGGAGGCCGCCACCGCCTCGGCGACGGCCGCCCGCACGCCGAGGATCGCCCCGGCGACCGCGTACGCCCTGGGCGTGCTGCACGCCGACCAGCGGCACGCGGTGGAGGCGGCCCGCCTGTCGTTCCACCACATCTGGCACCCGGCCGCCGCCGTTCCCTAGGCGGTGCCCTTCGGGAGAGACCGCACCCCGGGGGCCCACCGCTGCGCGGGGCAGTCCCCTACCCGCCCTTCGCCCGTTCCCCGGAACTCCGCCCCGGACCCCGGTACCCGTGCGCTGCGCGCCCGGTGCGCTCAATCGCCGCGCGGGCCGGAACTTCGCTGCGCGAAATCCAGCCCCGCGAGCGGTCGCGGCCAAACCCGGCTCCCGCCGGCGTTTGAGGCGCGGGGGGTCCGGGGGCGGAGCCCGCGGGAGGGGGTTCGGGGCGCAGTCCCGGGGAACGGGTGAAGGGTGGGGGCGGGGACCAGCCCGCGCAGTGGCACCCCACCGGCACCGCGCCCGTACGGGCCACCGCCGGAATCCGGCCACGCGCCCGGCCCGGGCCCCGGCTCCGCGACGGTAACAGCGGCATAACGGGCGGATAACGCCCGATTGCGCCCGGGTACAAACCACCCCATCCGCACCGGGCCGTCCGCCATGGTTCACCCCCCGTTCACCAAGCGCGGTCGACCGCTTCACCTGTTCTGCCTAATTTCGATAGCGCACGGTGCGAGCCGATCGGGAAAACACGGCGCCGCACCACCACAGCCCCGTAGTCCTCTTCGCACGCCGCCCCGATACAGAAAGCGGCCGGCGGCTCCTCGGAAGGAACACCCGAAAGTGAAGCTTCAGCGCAAGAACCGGCTTCGTGCCTCCGCCCTCGGGGCCCTCGTCGTGTCCGGCGCCCTGGTCCTCACGGCGTGCGGCTCGGACGACAACACGAAGACGGGCGCCGACGGCACCCCGAAGGCCTCCGCCCCGGCGCCCGGCGACGTCAAGTGCGAAGGCGCCAAGGGCAAGCTCCTCGCCTCGGGCTCCTCGGCGCAGAAGAACGCGGTCGACCTGTGGGTGAAGAACTACATGGCCGCCTGCTCCGGCGTCGAGGTGAACTACAAGTCCTCCTCCTCCGGTGAGGGCATCGTCGCCTTCAACCAGGGCACCGTCGGCTTCGCCGGCTCGGACTCCGCGCTGAAGCCCGAGCAGGTCGAGGAGTCGAAGAAGATCTGCACCGGCGGCCAGGGCATCAACCTGCCGATGGTCGGCGGCCCCATCGCCCTCGGCTTCAACGTCTCCGGCGTGGACAAGCTGAACCTCGACGCCGCCACGATCGCCAACATCTTCAACGACAAGATCAAGAAGTGGGACGACGAGGCGATCAAGAAGCTGAACCCCGGCGTCACGCTCCCCTCCACCGCCATCCAGGCCTTCCACCGCTCCGAGGACTCGGGCACCACCGAGAACCTGGGCAAGTACCTCAAGGCCGCCGCCCCTGACGCCTGGTCCTACGAGGCCTCCAAGAAGTGGCCGGCCCCCGGTGGCCAGGCCGCCTCCGGCTCCGCCGGTGTCGCCTCCCAGGTCAAGGCCGTCGACGGCGCGATCGGCTACTTCGAGCTCTCGTACGCCACCTCGCAGAGCATCAAGACCGTCGACGTGAACACCGGCGCCGGCGCCCCGGTCAAGGCCACCCCGGAGAACGCCTCCAAGGCCATCGCCGCCGCCAAGATCGCCGGCACCGGCTCCGACCTGGCCCTGAAGCTCGACTACACCACCAAGGCCGAGGGCGCCTACCCGATCGTCCTGGTGACCTACGAGGTCGTCTGCGACAAGGGCAACAAGGCCGAGACCCTCGGCACCGTGAAGTCCTTCCTGGAGTACACCTCCTCGGACGCGGGCCAGAAGGTCCTGACCGAGAACGGCTACGCGCCGATCCCGGCCGAGATCAACACCAAGGTCCGCGAAGTCATCAAGTCGCTCGCCTAGTCCCACCTCCCGGCCCGGGCCGATCCTCCGCCGATCGGCCCGGGGCCCGGGACCCTCCCCCACCACCCGGGGGAAATCCGGTGCACCGCCGCCAGGGGGCCCGCCCCCCACACAGACCGGAAAGACCATGGCTTCCACCACACCCACCCACATAGACGCGGCTCCGCCGGTCTCCACGAGCGGAAGGTCCACCGGCCGCGCCGGTGACAAGATCTTCGCGGGGCTCTCCAAGGGCTCCGGCGTCCTGCTCCTGGTGATCATGGCGTCGATCGCCGCCTTCCTCACCTACCGGGCCACCCTCGCCCTGTCGAAGAACCAGGGGAACTTCCTCACCACCTTCGACTGGAACGCGTCGGCCAACCCCCCTGTCTTCGGCATCGCCGTCCTGCTCTTCGGCACCGTCGTCAGCTCGATCATCGCGATGGTCATCGCGGTCCCGATCGCCGTCGGCATCGCCCTGTTCATCTCGCACTACGCGCCGCGCAAGCTGGCCTCGCCCCTCGCCTACGTGGTCGACCTGCTGGCCGCCGTGCCGTCGATCATCTACGGCATCTGGGGCGCCCTCTTCCTGGTGCCGCAGCTGAACGGGCTGAACCTCTGGCTGGACGAGTTCCTCGGCTGGACCTACGTCTTCGACAAGACCCAGGTCGGCGTCGCCCGCTCGCTCTTCACCGTCGGCATCCTGCTCGCGATCATGATCCTGCCGATCGTGACCAGCGTCAGCCGCGAGGTCTTCCTCCAGGTCCCGCGCATGAACGAGGAGGCCGCCCTGGCCCTCGGCGCGACCCGCTGGGAGGTCATCCGGATGTCGGTGCTGCCCTTCGGCCGCTCCGGCGTCATCTCCGCCTCGATGCTCGGCCTCGGCCGCGCCCTCGGCGAGACCATGGCCGTGGCCACCGTCCTCTCCCCGAGCTTCCTCATCTCGCTGCACGTCCTGAACCCGGGCGGCGGCACCTTCGCGCAGAACATCGCCGCGAAGTTCGACGAGGCCAACGAGTTCGGCCGTGACGCGCTCATCGCCTCCGGCCTGGTCCTCTTCCTGCTCACCCTGCTGGTCAACGGCGCAGCCCGCCTGATCATCGCCCGTCGCAAGGACTTCTCGGGGGCGAACGCCTGATGAGCCACGCACTCCAGGACCAGCGCCCCGTCCGGGCCCGCAAGTCCTCCTCCCCCGCCGGCCTGACCCGCGGCGGCCTGCCCCGCTGGGCGCCGGCCGGCACCGCCGTCGCCTCCGCCGTGCTCGGCACGGTCATCGGCCTCGTCTTCGACCTGGGCAGCAAGGTCCAGTGGGGCCTGATCGCGGCCCTGCTGTTCGTCGTGATCACGTACGTCTCCAGCGCGGTCGTCGAGAACCGCCGCCAGGCCAAGGACCGCGTCGCGACCTCCGTCGTGTGGGTCTGCTTCGTCCTCGCGGTCATCCCGCTGCTGTCGCTGATGGTCACCACGATCAGCCGCGGCATGAAGGTCCTCGACGGGGACTTCCTGGGCCACTCCATGAACGGCGTGACCAGCTTCGAGCAGGGCGGCGGCGTCTACCACGCCCTCCTCGGCACGCTGGAGCAGGTCGGCCTCGCCACCCTGATCGCGGCGCCCATCGGCCTGCTGACCGCCGTCTACCTGGTCGAGTACGGCAAGGGCAAGCTCGCCAAGGCCGTCACCTTCTTCGTCGACGTGATGACCGGCATCCCCTCCATCGTCGCGGGTCTGTTCATCCTGACGACCTGGAACCTGATGCTCGGCTTCGGCCCCTCCGGCTTCGCCGGCGCGATGGCCCTGTCGATCCTGATGGTGCCGGTCGTGGTCCGCTCCACCGAGGAGATGCTCAAGCTCGTCCCGAACGAGCTGCGCGAGGCCGCCCTGGCCCTCGGAGTGCCGAAGTGGCGCGTGATCCTCAAGGTCGTGCTCCCCACCGCCATCGGCGGCATCTCCACCGGTGTCATGCTGGCCGTGGCACGCATCGCCGGTGAGACCGCGCCGATCATGCTGCTGGTCTTCGGCTCCCAGCTCATCAACGGCAACCCCTTCGAAGGCGCCCAGTCCTCCCTCCCCCTCTACATCTGGGAGCAGTACAAGGTCGGCAGTGAAGCCTCCTACGACCGGGCATGGGCCGCTGCGCTCGTCCTGATCGCCTTCGTCATGATCCTCAATCTGGTGGCCCGCGGAATCGCCCGCTGGAAGGCCCCGAAGACCGGTCGCTAGAAGCGAGCCCATCAGCGGCTCCGCCGCAGTGACTGCATGAAAGAGAAGTGACCCCTCATGGCCAAGCGAATCGACGTCAGCGGCCTCTCCGCCTTCTACGGCAGCCACAAGGCCATCGACGACATCTCGATGACCGTGGAACCCCGCTCCGTGACGGCCTTCATCGGCCCCTCCGGCTGCGGCAAGTCCACCTTCCTGCGGACCCTGAACCGCATGCACGAGGTCACCCCCGGCGGCCGCGTCGAGGGCAAGGTGCTGCTGGACGACGAGAACCTGTACGGCCCCGGAGTGGACCCGGTCGCGGTGCGCCGCACGGTCGGCATGGTCTTCCAGCGCCCGAACCCCTTCCCCACCATGTCGATCTTCGACAACGTGGCGGCGGGCCTGCGCCTGAACGGCAGCTACAAGAAGTCCGAGCTCACGGACGTCGTGGAGCGGTCCCTCAAGGGCGCCAACCTCTGGAACGAGGTCAAGGACCGCCTGAACAAGCCCGGCTCCGGCCTCTCCGGCGGCCAGCAGCAGCGTCTGTGCATCGCCCGCGCCATCGCGGTCGAGCCGCAGGTCCTGCTGATGGACGAGCCCTGCTCCGCCCTCGACCCGATCTCCACCCTCGCCATCGAGGACCTGATCGGGGAGCTGAAGGAGCGCTTCACGATCGTCATCGTGACGCACAACATGCAGCAGGCGGCCCGCGTCTCCGACCGCACCGCCTTCTTCAACCTCGCCGCCGTCGGCCAGCCGGGCAAGCTGGTCGAGATCGACGACACGGACCGGATCTTCTCCAACCCGTCCGTCCAGGCGACCGAGGACTACATCTCGGGCCGCTTCGGCTAGACCGGACCCCGCCTGGACGTCCTGCGGTGCTGCATGGCGGTGCCACCGCAGGGCGAAAGAAAAGGGCCGGCTCCCCCTGGGTGGGGGGAGCCGGCCCGCTTTCGTACCGCGTCCCGGCGTCTAGACGAACGCCAGGTTCACGACCCAGAAGCTCAACGCGGCCACCAGCGCCGCCGCCGGCATGGTGATGAACCAGCCGAGGATGATGTTCTTGGCGACGCCCCAGCGGACCGCGTTCACCCGCTTGGTGGCACCCACACCCATGATCGCGGAAGTGATCACGTGGGTGGTGGAGATCGGCGCGTGGAAGAGGAACGCGGACCCGAACATGATCGAGGCACCGGTGGTCTCCGCCGCGAAGCCCTGCGGCGGGTCCAGCTCGATGATCTTGCGGCCGAGCGTGCGCATGATGCGCCAGCCGCCGGCGTACGTACCCAGCGACAGCATCACGGCACAGGCGATCTTGACCCAGATCGGGATGGCCTCGTCGGCACCCTGCACGTCGGCGATGACCAGGGCCATCACCACGATGCCCATCGTCTTCTGGGCGTCCTGGAGACCGTGGCCGAGCGCCATGCCGGCCGCCGAGACCGTCTGCGCGATACGGAAGCCGCGCTTGGCCTTGTGCGGGTTGGCCCGGCGGAACATCCACAGGATGACGACCATCACGAGGTAACCGGCCACGAGGCCGACGACCGGCGAGACGAACATCGGGATGACGACCTTCTCGACCACGCCCGACCAGATCACCTCGGTCCCCCCGGCCAGCGCCGCGCCCACCATGCCGCCGAAGAGGGCGTGCGAGGAGGACGAGGGAAGGCCGAAGTACCAGGTGATCAGGTTCCACACGATCGCGCCGACCAGGGCCGCGAACAGGATCCACATGCCCTTGTTGCCGTGCGGGGTCTCGATCAGCCCCTTGCTGACCGTCTTGGCCACCCCGCTGCCGAGGAAGGCACCGGCCAGGTTCATCACCGCGGCCATCGCCAGCGCCGCGCGCGGGGTCAGGGCCCGCGTCGAGACGGAGGTCGCGATGGCGTTCGCGGAGTCGTGGAAGCCGTTCGTATACGTGAAGCCGAGCGCGACACCAATGGTCACGACCAGCGCAAAGGTGTCCACGAGGTTCAGGACTCCTTGACGGCGATGGTCTCCACCGTGTTCGCGACGTGCTCGAACGCGTCGGCGGCCTCTTCGAGGACGTCGACGATCTGCTTGAGCTTCAGCACCTCGATGGCGTCGTACTTGCCGTTGAAGAGCTGGGCCAGCAGCTTGCGGTGGATCTGGTCGGCCTGGTTCTCCAGACGGTTGACCTCGATCCAGTACTCGGTGAGGTTCTCCATCGTCCGCAGGTGCGGCATGGCCTCGGCGGTCAGCTCGGCCGCCCGCGCCAGCACCTCGATCTGCTGCTCGACGCCCTTGGGCAGCTCCTCCACGTTGTAGAGGACGACCAGGTCGACCGCTTCCTCCATGAAGTCCATGATGTCGTCGAGCGACGAGGCGAGGCTGTAGATGTCCTCGCGGTCGAACGGCGTGATGAAGGACGAGTTCAGCTGGTGGAAGATCGCGTGAGTGGCGTCGTCGCCCGCGTGCTCCGCCGCCCGCATCCGCTCCGCGATCTCGGCCCGGGCGGAGGGATCCGCTCCGAGCAGTTCCATCAGGAGCTTGGAGCCCGTGACGATGTTGTCCGCGGATGCGGCGAACATGTCGTAGAAGCTCGTCTCCCTGGGGGTCAGACGAAATCGCACGTGAGGTCCTCGGGGTGCATTGGATTCGGTCAGGCTGATGCTAGGCGCATCCCCCGGCCACGGCTAACCGGCGGTTCCCCAGTGTCCTCCATCAGGCAGAGTGGGCGTTACGGACCCCTGTCCCCCAGGCCTGGGCGAAGTACCCTATACCCATGAGGGGTATAACCCCTCTTTCCGGACCACGGGAGGACCGATGACCACCATCGAGGCGGAGGGCTCCGGAGCCGTCCACGGCTACCACCACCAGAAGGACGAGCACCTCAAGCGGCTGCGCCGGATCGAGGGCCAGATCCGCGGCCTCCAGCGCCTCGTCGACGAGGACGTGTACTGCATCGACATACTCACGCAGGTGTCGGCCAGTACGAAGGCCCTCCAGTCCTTCGCCCTCCAGCTGCTGGAGGAGCACCTGCGCCACTGCGTCGCGGACGCCGCGGTCAAGGGCGGCACCGAGATCGACGCGAAGGTGGAAGAGGCCACGAAGGCCATCGCCCGCCTGCTGCGCAGCTGACGACCGGCCCGCCGTCGGCACCCCCGGACGAGGTCCGGGGGCGGAGCCGCCGGAGGCCACGGAGTCCCCGGGGGCGACGGGCGCTACGGGGACCACGGAGACTACGGGCAGACGCCCATCAGCACTTCGTCGATCCGGTCCTGACTCAGCCGGTCCTCGGCCGCCGCCGAGGCCGCGATGATCAGCTCACCGCACAGCTCGATCTCGGCGAGCGCCACGTGGTCCTGCACCGTCATGCCGCCTGCGGGAGTCACGCGTGTCACCTCTCTCTGCAGTCCTCGCCCGTCGGCGCTCGACATCCCAGCGTAGGGAGCGGGCCCCGCGCGGCGCATGACACGGATGGACCATTTCCGGATAGCGGGGCCATGGCCCGGAGGCACCGGTTCACCCCGCCCGGCCGGCTATTCGGCGATCTTCCCGGCGTAAATGTCCCCGCTTGCGGGCAATACGACGGTCACCGGAGTCCCGAACCCGTAGAGCAGCGTGGTCGAGGAGACATCGATCACGCCATTCTTGACGTAGGTGAAACGGTGCCGGACCTTGCGCAGCCGTCCCTCCTCGTCGAGGTAGGCGTCGAACGGCACGCTGTCCTTGCTGAACCCTTTCGCCGCCGCCTCCAGGGCTCCCTTGATCCCCGGCGAGGCGCTCTGCGCGGCGCGCGCGATGTCCGTCGTACCGCGGTAGTGCCGCACCTTGGTGCCGGCCAGGTCGGTCTCGCCGACGTACGACACCTCCTGCGCGCCGCGCAGCAGCTCGGCCGCGGCCACCGGATCGGTGGCGCCGCCGGTCACGAGGTTCCCGTCGGAGAGGGTGGTGGTGTCCAGCCGGACCCACTTGTCGTCGGGGACGCCGGCGCCCCGGTTCTTCATGTAGAGCGCGCCGGGGACGAGCAGCTCGGTGATGGGCCGGTGCTCGGGCTGTCCCTTGACGTCGGCGGGGAGCATGACCAGCAGCTGGCCCATCCGCTTGCGGAAGTCGACCCCGCCCTCGCCGCGGATGGTGACCCGGGTGCCGCCGGTCGCCATCTCCATCGCCGTACGGGTCTGCGCGCTCCCGGCGGCGGTCAGCGCGTCGGCGGCGCCGCGGACCGCGGCGGCCGGGTCGCCCGGCGGCCGGTCGTCGCCGGAGCCCTTCGCGCTCCCGCCGCCCGGTCCGCTGCCGCCGTCGGTGCCCGTGCCGCTCGCCGCTCCGCACGCGCTGAGCGCGGCGACGGCCACCGCCGCACAGACCGCGAGCACCGCCTCACCCGCACGACTTCTCCGTCGCCTGTGCTGGTGCACCACCATCGCCTGCCAACCCCCAACGCGTGACAGCTGTTTGCCCGAGGCCCCCACCCGCTCCGGTTAACGAGGTCCGGGGTTTCCCGTAACGGGCCGCCGAGTTCCGGGGGCCGTACCGGACGCGCCCGGACCGGGTACCGTGGAGGGGTGGAACCGCACACCAAGGCGACTCCGGTCGCTCCGTTTACCGCTGTGCCCCTGCCGCGAGACCACGCGGAACCGGCCCAGCCGCCCGTCGGCCACTCCACCAGCACCGCGGAACGCGGCTCCTTCTGCCTGGCCGTGTGCAGCTGTGGCTGGACGGGTCCGGCCCGCCGCTCCCGCGACCTGGCCCGCAGGGACGCCGGCAGACACTCCGCGGGATAGCCCGCCGCTCCTCCTCCGTTCGGACGCCCCGGCTGGCCGGGGGCCCCGGGAGCGGGTGCGCTGGTTCCATGCCAGGTTCCGCACGCTCCCTCGCCGCCCTCCTGTGGGCCCTGCTGCTCGTGCTCACCCCGGCCGCGGTGGCCTGGGCCCGCCCGGTGGGCTCGGCGGACGGGCCGGCCGACGTGGCGCTGGCCATCGGGGTCACCACGGCGGCAGCCGTGGCGACCGGGCTGTGGCTGCGTTTCCGCTACCGCCGCGACGGTACGGAGACGGAGCATCCGGGCGGGGGCCGCGAGGGCGGCGACCCGTGACCCCGCGCTCCCGCCCGACGGCGGTGCGGCTGTGCTTCGGCGCGGCGGGGCTGTGCCTGGCGGTGGCGCTCCTGCTCGCGCTCTGGAACCCGTAGCGGCTCGGGCTACGCGGCGAGGTCGCTCTCGGCCGGCCGCTGCGCCAGCTCGACGGGGCGGGCGACGACGCGGTCCCGGGCCCGCACGAGCACGCCGAAGCGGGGCGACCGGGCGACGGCCCCGACCACCGGGGCGAGCGCCGCCATGGCGAGCGGGGCGAGGAGCAGGACGACGGCGGTGCCGAGCGCGAACCCCCCGATGACATCGGTCGGGTAGTGGACGCCGAGGTACACCCGGCACAGGCCCTCGGCGAGCGCCAGGCCGATCCCGACGACCCCGAGCCGGCGGTTGACGAGGAACACCCCGACGCCGAGGGCCATCCCGAGGGTGGCGTGGTCGCTGACGAAGGAGAACCCGGAGCCGGGCGCGCCCGCGCCCCCGAGCACTTCGAGGCCGTCGTGCTGGAGGAACGGACGGGGCCGGGCCACGAATTCACGCAGCGGCACGTTCACGAGGAGGGCGACGCCGGCGGCGAGGGGGGCCCAGACCAGCGCGGCGAACGACTCGGCGGCGATCGCCTCGTCCTGGCGCCTGGCCCCGCGCCAGCACCACAGCACGAGCAGGACCATGGCCAGCGGCAGTCCGTACGATCCGGCGAAGGCCACCGCCCGGTCGAACCAGCCCGGGGCGTGCCGGGAGAGGGCGTTGATCCCGTACAGCAGGCTGACATCCACATTCGGCCCACCGGTCGTGAGTCCAGCCATGCGCCACGGCCCCTTGCCTGCCTAGGTCCCCTGCGGGCGCACGACGGTGTGCGCCCCCTTCAGCCCCCCAGCCGATCGACCCCCCGTGCTCATGGAACGCCCGTTCTGCCTGGGACGTTCCACTCTCCACCGAATGATCACTCCAACGTTATCCAAGAGAGACTCATCGCCGCAGCTCAGGGCCTGCGCTTCACGGAGAGTGGCTAGGGCTTGGGAGTTGACCCCGACCGCTCCGGAAGGGCTTCGGCCCCATCCTTGGTCACCCGGGTCGCTCCGAAGTAGTCGGGCGTATCGATCTTGTCAAAACGGATGACCGCACCGGTGAACGGAGCGTTGATCATGTAACCGCCACCCACGTACAGCCCGACGTGCCGGATCTCCCGAGAGTTCGTCAGATCGTCGGAGAAGAAGACCAGATCACCGGGGAGCAGCTCCTCGCGCGAGGGGTGCGACCCGGCGTTGTACTGGTCGTTCGCCACGCGCGGCAGCTCGATGCCCACGCTCTCGTACGCCGCCTTGGTCAACCCGGAACAGTCGAACCGCCCGTCCTGGTCCGGCGTCCCGTTGCCGCCCCACAGGTACGGCGTGCCGAGCTGCTTCTGCGCGAAGTACACGGCCCCGGCGGCCTGCTGCGCGGGAGCGACCCGGCCGACGGGCCGCGCGAAGCTCTTCTCCAGGGACCGGATGGCCTTCACGTAGCCCTGGGTCTCGCTGATCGGCGGCACGCCCCCCGCCTTGATGACGCGGTAGGGGCCGGCGTTGTAGGCGGCGAGCATGTTGTCGGACCGGTCGCCCGGTACCTGTGCCACGTCCTTGGCGAGCTGGCAGTCGTACGAGGCCGCCGAGGGGATGGCGTCCTTGGGGTCCCAGATGTCCCGGTCGCCGTCACCGTCGCCGTCCACCCCGTACGTGGCCCACGTCTCCGGGATGAACTGGGCGATGCCCCGCGCGTCGGCATGGCTGAGCGCGTCGGGCTTCCAGTTGCTCTCGGTGTACAACTGCGCCGCGAGCAGCGCGGGATTGAGGGCGGGGCAAAGGTTTCCCCACCTCTCCACCAGCGGCTGGTACACCGCCGGCACCGCACCCTTCACCAGCCCGACCGCGCCCCCTCTGGCGCCGCCCGCGATGCCCGCCGCCGCCGAATAGGTGCCGACGACCAGCAGCGCGACGAAGGTCAGGCACACGCCGATCCCGATCCCGCTTGCCACCCAGAACTTGCGCACCCGTCAACACTGCCTCATGCCACGTCGCCTGACAGTGCATTCGCCAGTCTGTCCGGGCACTATTTCACCGGAAAGCCGGTGCAGTAGACACTGCTGTACTCCTTGACCCCACGGACCCGGTAGATGAGCACGGTCCAGTCCCCGGGGTCGTTGGCGGTCGGGATTCCGGGGAACTTCTTGCGCGTCCCCTCGTTGTCCACGAGCTCGGTGACGAAGTCGTCCGGGTAGGTGAGCTCCACCGAGCCTCCGGTGGCCGGGTCCTTGAGATCGACGGGCTTGCTGGTGTAGCCGATGCTGTGGTTGTAGTCGAGGACGGCCTCGTAGGGCCGCTGGGTCCTCTCGTCGATCTCGTGCGGGGGCTTCACCCCGACGGAGACGGCGTAGGCGCCCTTCTCCGTGTTGTGCCCCTTCAGGAACACCTTGATCTTCACCTTGCCCGTCACCGTCTTCGCGTTCGGGTCGTCGGCGTCGACGGCGGACGCGAGCAGGAACTCCGCCCGCTCCTCATTGGGCAGGTTGCAGGCGCCCGTACTGCTGCTCCACAGGTCCCGCGACACCTTGTTCGGCTCGATGTGGTCGGGCACCGCGCCCGCCCCGCCGCCCTGCGCGGACGCGGGCGTGCTCGGCGCCTGCTGCCCCGGCGCGGACGGCGCCGCCTGGGAGGGGCTCCCGTTCCCGCTCGGCGGAGCGGCCGCCTGACGCTCGCCGGCAGCCTTGTCACCGCCCTTGACCAGCAGGTACCCGCCCGTGACCAGGCCTCCCGCCACCAGCCCCGCGACGGCCGCCAGCGCCCAGCGCGGGGCGGTGCGCGCCCCCGTGCCGGCCGGAGCCGCCGCCGGTGCCGCCCCCGCCGCCGGTGCGTACGTCGGCACGTAGCCGGCTTGGACCGCGGCGAGCCCCGGGCCGATGGTCGACGGCAGCCCCGGCACCTGCGCCGCCCCGCCGCCGGCCGCCGTGAGCGCCGCGTACACCGGGTCGTCGACCAGCGCCGCGTCCACCGCGCAGCGGCGGATGACCTCGGCGAGTGCGGGCCGGGCGGCCGGGTCGGTCGCCACGCAGGCCCTGATCAGGGCGGCGAGTTCCGGCTCCACGCCCTCGACGTCGATCTCGCCGTGCACCGCGCGGAAGTTCACCGCCGTCGGCTCCCCCGTGCCGTACGGGGCCCGGCCCGTGGCCGCGTACGCGATCGTGGCGCCCAGCGCGAAGACGTCCGCCGCGTTCGCCACCTCGCCGCGCAGCAGCACCTCGGGCGCCGTGTAGCCGGGGGTGCCCGGGGCGGTGCCGGCCTGCGTCAGGGCCGTCTCGGCCACGCCCTTGGCGATGCCGAAGTCGATGAGCTGCGGGCCCTGCGCCCCGAGGATGACGTTCTGCGGCTTGAGGTCCCGGTGGGTGACCCCGTACGCGTGCACGCTCGCCAGGCCCTCCGCCAGCGCGGCGAACAGCCTGCGGCAGGAAGCGGCCGGCAAGGCGCCGAACCCGCCCACCGCGTGACTGAGCGTCGGCCCGGCCACGTACTCGGTGGCCAGCCAGTACGGCGGGGCGGCCAGCGAGGCGTCGATCAGGTTCGCGGTGTAAGCGGAGCGGACCGCGCGGACCGTCTCGGCCTCCCGGCGGAACCGCGCCAGGGCCTCCGGATGGCCGGTGATCTCTTCCCTGATCACCTTGATGGCCACCAGGCGGCCGCCCGGCGACCGCCCGAGGTACACCTGCCCCATGCCCCCGGCCCCCAGTCGGGCCAGCAGGGTCTGTGCCCCGATGTGGGCGGGGTCGGTCTCTCTCAGGGCCTCCATTCGGACGAGGGTGTCACACCGACTTCCCCAGCCGAAAAGGGGGTTGGGCTCAGCGTTCGGCCACGAAAAGGCTCTGCGCGCCCCGCCCGATCGGCCCCTTCTCGTCGTGCAGGCGGGAGTCCGCGAGGCCGATCCCGGCCGCGTCCACGCTCGTACGGGCCTCCACGCACACCCACTCGCCGACCGGGTGGCGGTGCAGGTGGACGGTGAGGTCGCCGTTGACGAAGACGAACCGGCCGAAGTCCATCACCGCGCTGATCCCGTTCCCCGAATCGGCCGCCACCAGCACCCGGTCCAGCGGCCGGACCTCCTCCCCCGCCACGAGCGGCACCCGCATCCGCATCCAGCAGGTCCCCGGCCCCGGCTCGACGAAGGCGCCCTCCGTGAACCGGGTCTCCATCGAGGAGTGGTAGCCCGTCTCCCACGGCACGGGGAAGAACGGCGTGACCCCCACCTCGCCGGGCGGCGGCAGCAGCACCCCCGGGACCACCGCCGGCACCGGCTCCGCGGCCACCCGGATCCGCAGCGCCCGCGCCAGCATCACCGGCGCCCCGCCCGCCGGGGCGAGGGCCGCCTCGACCACCTCGGTGCCGCGCCCGGACCGCAGCACCGAGGTGGTCACCTCCAGCTCCCCGATCGGCACCGGGCGCAGGATCTCGTACGTGATGCGGGCGATCCGCATGTCGGCCCGCGCCCCCGGCCGCTCCTCGACGGCCCGCCCGAGCAGGGCGGCCGGCGGGCCGGCGTGCTGGGAGCCCGGGTCCCACGGCCCGCGCGTCGCCTCGGTGGCCAGGAAGCGGCCCTCGCCGAGCCGCTCGTAGAACCCGTCTTCAGCATCCATGCCGCCGCACGTTACCCACAGGTAACCCGGTGCGCCAGGCCTTTCGGCCCGCTCAGCGCGCGAAGCCCAGCCCCACCCCCAGCCCCACCAGCACCGACCCGATCGCCCGGTTCAGCGCCTTCTGCGCCTTCAGCATCCGCTCCCGCAGCCGCGAGTTCGAGAAGAACAGCGCCACCGCCCCGAACCACACCAGGTGCGCCGCCGACATGAACAGCCCGTACCCCGCCTGCTGCCACCCGGACGTACCCGGATTGACCACCTGCGTGAACGTCGACACCACGAACAGCGTCGTCTTCGGATTCAGCACGTTGGTCAGGAACCCCGACCGCAGCGCCCCCAGCCGCGTCAGCCCCGGCCCCGACTCCAGGTCCACGGTCAGCTCCGCCCGCGCCCGGAAGGTACGGATCCCGATCCACACCAGGTACGCCGCGCCCGCCAGCTTGATCGCCGTGAACAGGGCGGTCGACGAGGCGATCAGCAGACCCACCCCGAGCATCGTGTACGACACGTGCACCAGCACCCCGGCCGCGACCCCCGCCGCCGCGAACAGGCCCGTGGGCCGCCCGTACAAATAACTGTTCCTGACCACCATCGCGAAGTCCGCGCCGGGACTGATCACGGCGAGCAGGGTGATGACGGCAACTGCGATCACTTCTGTCATGCACGGATGCTCCCCGCCCCCTCCCCGCGGATCAAGAGCTTCCGGTGACAATGGAGGGGTGTCCACCACCCCGCTGCCCCTCCTCCAGGCCGACTGCTCGAACTGCTTCGCCCTGTGCTGCGTCGCGCTGCCCTTCGCCAAGTCCACCGACTTCGCCGTGAACAAGGCCGCCGGCACCCCCTGCAAGAACCTCCAGCAGGACTTCCGCTGCGGCATCCACACCCGGCTCCGCGACAAGGGCTTCCAGGGCTGCACCGTCTTCGACTGCTTCGGCGCGGGCCAGCAGATCTCCCAGGTCACCTTCGAGGGCCGCGACTGGCGCACCCACCCCGAGACCCGCGCGGCGATGTTCGAGGCCTTCCCGGTCATGCGGCAGCTGCACGAGCTGCTCTTCTACACCGCCGAGGCGCTCACCCGCCCCGCGGCCGCCCCCGTCCACCCGGCCCTGCGCACCGCCCTCGCCAAGACCGAGGCCCTGACCCGCGCCGACGCCGCCACCCTCGCCGCCCTCGACGTCCCGGCCCTGCGCCAGGAGATCAACGCCCTCCTCCTCGAAACGAGCGAGCTGGTCCGCGCCAAGGCCCCCGGCCGCAAGAAGAACCACCGCGGAGCCGACCTGATGGGCGCCCGCCTCTCCGGCGCCGACCTGCGCGGAGCCAACCTGCGCGGCGCCTACCTGATCGCCGCCGACCTCAGCCGCGCCGACCTGCGCGGAGCCGACCTGATCGGCGCGGACCTCCGCGACGCCGACCTGCGCGGAGCCGACCTGCGCGACACCCTCTTCCTCACCCAGGCCCAGGTCAACGCCGCCCGGGGCACCCCCGACACCCGCATCCCCCCGCACCTCACCCGCCCCGCGCACTGGGCTGCGTAACTCCCCTTACGGCCAGGACGATCCAACGCCCCGGCGCCCGCCCGGCACCCATGCGCCCCTCACGCCTCCGTACGCTCCCCCGCTGCCGCGACCTCCCCCTATTAGCCCGAACGGCCGCCCCTCACACGGCCCCGCGCACGCCGGGCCGACAATCATTGCCCGGGGTCACCCCCCGTGATACACAGAGTGACCTGCTCAGGGTGCGCATACGGGGCGCGGGCCGAGAGAACGGGTAAAGAGACCGGCCAAGTCGACGACGGCGCCGGTTTCATCAGCGAAGATAGTGCGTGACCCCTGCCGTCGGGCACGGGCTACCGGAACTACCCATACGGGGCGGTGAGTTACATGATCCTGGCAGCCGAAAAGGGCGACATCACCACCATCATCGGCGGAATCGCCCCGAACTGGGGGCCGTTCGGCAGTCTCGGCAACGAAGCGAAGGTCATGATCGAGGTGGTCATGGCCGTCGCGATCCTCCTCTGCCTCGGCATCGCCATCTGGGGCGCCGCCAAGCAGCGCATCGGCGCGACCGCCCTGCGCGACACCTTCAGCGCGGAACAGGGCAAGGGCCTGATCGTGGCCGGCCTCACCGGAGTCTTCATCATCGGCTCCCTCGGCACCCTCTTCACGATCGTCTACGGGATGGCCGTCTAGCCGGGCCGGACCGCAGCACCCGGCCGCACCCTGATGAGGAATCACCACACCGCGCCTGAGCGGGAACGAGCGCTACCGTCGTACGACGCGGAGGGGGCGGACACGCAATGAGCAACGACGACCAGTACGGCGGCGGCAGCGGCCACGCCGAGGTCGGCGGCACCGGCCAGACCCGCACCCGGCTCCCGGACCCGCCCTCCGACCCGTACGGCGGCCCCCGCCGCACCCCCCGCGCCTCCCGCGGCCTGATCACGGTGGTCGGGGTGGTCGTCCTGCTCATCGCCGCCATCGCCTTCGCGAACCGCTCGGGCGACACCCCGGACACCACCACCGCGGACAAGGCCCCGGACACCACCTCAACGGCCCCCACGGGCACCGCCCCGGTCACCACCAAGACAGCCGGCATCCCCAAGGGCTTCGCCCACGACGAACAGGGCGCCCAATCGGCAGCCGCCAACTACGCGGTGGCCCTGGGCTCGGACGCGATGTTCAACAAGAACGCCCGGCACGCCCTCGTGGACGGAATCTACGCACCCCAGGCAGCCGCAGCCCTGAAAGCACCTCAGGACGCGGCCTACAGCCCTGCCTTCCTCGCCAGGCTCGGACTGGACGCGAACGGCACACCACCCCAGGGCAACACCTTCGTAACCCGCACCATCCCGATCGGCACCCGCGTCGAGAGCTACAGCCCCACCACCGCGAAGATCGCGGTCTGGTACACGGGCGTGATCGGCATGTCCGGCGAGAAGTCCACGGACCCCGTCCGCACCACCTGGAAGACCTGGACCTTCGAACTGAGCTGGGTGGCCGACGACTGGAGGGTCGTCAATGACACACAGCAGGACGGACCGGCCCCGGTCCCCGGCGATGTCCCCGTCTCGACGTCTGACGACATGAGCAAGGCCATCAAGGAGTTCGGAGGGTTCACCTATGCCCGCTAGCTTCCCGCGCAGGCTGGGCGTGATCGCTTCCGTGCACGTCGCCCTCGTCTCCCTGGCCACACGCGCCTACGCCGCCCCGACCCCCACCCCCACCCCCCCTTCCTCCGGGAGCCCCACGGGCACCCCGGCCCCCTCGGGTACGCCCAGCCCCCAAGCGAGCAACGACCCCTGCGCCCTGCTGGACGGTCCCGCCAAGCAGTACTGCGAAGCGGACAAGGGAACCGGCAGGGGAACAGGATCGGGGCTGGCCCCCAGTGACGGCGCGGGTGACGCCATCAACCCCCTCGCCTCCCTGGCCAGGGGCTGCGCCGACGCCGCCGCCTGGATCGTCGGCAAGCTCAGCGAAGCCGTGAAGTCCACCGCCAACGTCGACTTCACCAACCCCGCCTTCCTCCAGCAATACGCCGTCGTCTTCGCCGCCTCCACCGTCCTGACCCTCGTCCTGTGGCTGCTCGCCGTCGCCAAGCGCGCCATCCGCGGCGTCCCCCTCACCACCGCCCTCTCCGAGGCCATCGGCTTCCTCTGGCTGACCGTCCTCGCCTCCGCCTTCACCCCGCTGATCCTCTACACCGTCGTCTCCGCCACCGACGGCATCACCGAGGTCATCGCCTCCGCCACCGGCAGCCAGACCGACGTCTTCTTCGGCTCCTTCTCCGAAGCCCTCAAGAAGGGCGACGACATCGGCGGCGGCCCCATCATGCTGATCGTCGTCGCCCTCGTCACCGTCCTCGCCGCCGGAGTCCTCTGGCTGGAGCTCGTCATCCGCGCCGCCCTGCTCTACGTCGGCGCCCTCCTCGGCACCGTCGTCTACGCCGGACTCGTCGACCGCAACATGTGGGGCCACGTCCGCCGCTGGGCCGGCATCATGATCGCCGTCATCCTCGTCAAGCCGGTCATCGTGATCGTCCTCGGACTCGCCGGAGCCCTCGCCGGCGACAAGGGCCCCAACGCCTTCTCCGCCGTCGTCTCCGGCCTCGCCATCATCCTCCTGGCGATCTTCGCCTCCGCGATGATCTACCGCTTCGTCCCCGGCTTCGGCGACGAGATCGCCTCCGCCCGCAACAACCGCTCCAAGGCCACCGACGGCGCCCAGGCCGCAGCCGTCATCAGCTCCCCGGCCTCCCTCGTCTCCCAGGGCATCAAGACCCACAGCAGCCGCGGCGGCGCCCACCGCGCCGGCGGCGGCTCCGGCGGCGGCGACGCCAACCAGATCTCCGGAGGCATGGCCGCCCACAGCAGCCGCCGCTCCGGCAGCGGGTCCGGCGGCGGAAATGTCCCCTCCGCCGCACCCCCGCCCCGCACTGGCTCGAGTACGAGGAACACAGGAGGTGACGGGCGTTGACGACCCAGTCCCACCAGCTCCACCCGGTCGCGCCCCGCCGCACGTATCTCATCGGCCGGGCCCGGCCGAACGCGATCGTCGGCAAGAACCGCGAAACCGGCGAAATCGCACTGATCATCACCGGCGCCTTCTTCGGCATGATGAGCGGACTGCTCGTCCCCGACCTCACCCTGCGCATCGTGGCCCTCGTCGGCTTCCCGCTGCTCGCCCTCGCCGCCGTGTACCTCCCCTACAAGGGCCGCACCTTCTACCGGTGGTTCGAGATCAGCCGCAGCTACAAGCGCACCCTGCGACGCGGTACGACGTACCGCTCGGGCGCCGTCGAAGCCGGCACCCGCGCCGCCGACGGCCGCGAGGTCGAGGTCGGCCCGCCCCCCGGCATCGGCCGCATCAACTGGCTCGCCGCCCCCTTCGGCCCCGACGAGATCGCCGTCCTCCTCCACGCCGACCGCAGAACCGTCACGGCCGCCATCGAGATCGAAGGCCCCGGCGTCGGCCTGCGCGACAGCGAGGACCAGGAAGCCCTCGTCGACCGCTTCGGCACCCTCCTCAAGCACGTCGCCAACGGCGACGGCTTCGTCACCCGCCTCCAGATGCTCGCCCGCACCCTCCCCGCCGACCCCGACGCCCACGCCAAGGACGTCGCCCAGCGCGGCGACGCGACCGCCCCCGTCTGGCTCCGCGACTCCTACGACCAGCTCCAGTCGATGGTCTCCACCTCCTCGGAGCAGCACCGCGCCTACCTCGTCGCCTGCATGCACTACACCCGCGAGCTCGCCGCCGAGGCCAACACCATCGCCCGCGCCGGCAGCACCAAGGGCCGCAAACTCGACCGCGACGCAGGCCTCGCCATCGTCATGGCCCGCGAGCTCACCGACATCTGCGCCCGCCTCGCCGAAGCCGACATCCGCGTCCGCCAGCCCCTCGGCCAGGGACGTCTGTCCTCCCTCGTGCACTCCATGTACGATCCGGACCACCCCATCGACCACATCCAGGCCATGACCAAGCGCAACGCCTGGCCCGCAGAGCTCGACGCCGTGGAGCCCACCTACCTCCAGGCCAAGACCCGCGAATCCTCCACCCGAGCCCCCTGGTGCCACGCCACCGCCTGGGTGAAGGAATGGCCGATGACCCCGGTCGGCGTGAACTTCCTCGCCCCCCTCCTCGTCCACACCCCGGACGTCATCCGCACCGTCGCCGTCACCATGGACCTCGAACCCACCGAGATCGCCATCGAGCGCATGCTCACCGAGAAGACCAACGACGAGGCCGACGCCTCCCGCGCCGCCAAGATGAACCGCACCGTCGACCCCCGCGACATCGCCGCCCACGGCCGCCTCGACCAGAGGGGTGAAGATCTCGCCAGCGGCGCTGCCGGAGTCAACATCGTCGGGTACATCACGGTGTCCTCGCGTTCACCCGAAGCCCTCGCCCGCGACAAGCGCACCATCCGCGCCTCCGCCGGCAAGTCCTACCTGAAGCTCGAATGGTGCGACCGCGAGCACCACCGCGCCTTCGTCAACACCTTGCCGTTCGCCACCGGCATCCGACGCTAGCTGGAGGGAACAGTCGCCATGCGAGATCCCATGTCCGCGCTGACGGACGCCTTCACCAGCTTCCTCTTCGGCAAGGTCGAGACCACCCGGCTGCCCGTACGCACCTCCACCGGCCAGGCCCAGGCCGTCTACCTGCCCACCGCCGCCCCCGGCCTCGGCGACTCCGGCGTGATCATCGGCCGCGAGGTCTACAGCGGCAAGGGCTACATCTACGACCCCTTCCAGCTCTACGGCCAGCAGCTCCCGGCCCCCCACTGGCTGGTCCTCGGCGAATCCGGCAACGGCAAGTCCGCCCTGGAGAAGACGTACGTCCTGCGCCAGCTCCGCTTCCGCGACCGCCAGGTCGTCGTCCTCGACGCCCAGGGCGAGGACGGCGTCGGCGAGTGGAACCTCATCGCCCAGCAGCTGGGGATAACCCCCATCCGCCTGGATCCCATCGCCGCCAACGACGACGGGATCCGCCTCAACCCCCTCGACCCGGCGATCACCACGACCGGACAGCTCGCGCTGCTCCGCACCATCATCGAAGTCGCCATGGGCCACGGACTCGACGAACGCTCCGGCTTCGCCCTCAAGGTCGCCCACGCCTACGCCGTCGAGACCATCCAGGACCGCCAGCCCGTCCTCACCGACATCGTCGAACAGCTCCGCCACCCCGAAGCCGAATCGGCCCAGGCCATGAACGTCGACATAGACGACGTCCGGGCATGGGGCCTCGACGTGGCCCTCGTCCTCGACCGCCTCGTCGACGGCGACCTGCGCGGCATGTTCGACGGCCCCACCACCGTCGGCATCGACCTCGACGCCCCGCTGATCGTCTTCGACCTCTCCCACATCGACCGCAACTCCATCGCCATGCCCATCCTCATGGCGATCGTCGGCGTGTGGCTGGAACACACCTGGATCCGCCCCGACCGCAAGAAGCGCATCTTCCTCGTCGAGGAGGCCTGGCACATCATCAACAGCCCCTTCGTCGCCCAGCTCTTCCAGCGCCTCCTGAAGTTCGGCCGCCGCCTCGGCCTGTCCTTCGTCGCCGTCGTCCACCACCTCTCCGACGTCGTCGACGGCGCCGCCGCACGAGAGGCCGCCGCCATCCTCAAAATGGCCTCCACCCGCACCATCTACGCCCAGAAGGCCGACGAGGCCCGCGCCACCGGCCGCGTACTCGGCCTCCCGCGCTGGGCCGTCGAAATCATCCCGACCCTCACCCCCGGCATCGCCGTCTGGGACGTCAACGGCAACGTCCAGGTCGTCAAACACCTGATCACCGAAACCGAACGCCCCCTCGTCTACACCGACCGCGCGATGACCGAGTCCTCCACCCCCCAGCAGCTCCCCGACGACCTGCTGGCCGCCGAACTCGAAGCGGAGGAACGAGCCCTGTACATCGAACGCCAGCGGGGCTCCGGCCCCGGATCAGCGACCACGGTGGCCTGACCATGCCCGACGCGAGACGTACGGAGCCCCCCGCGCGAGCCGGCGGCGTCCCCGACGGGGTACTCGTCGGCCTCCTGGCCTTCCTCCTCGGCCTCGCCGTCCTGGTCTGGTCGGCCACGGGCCTCGCGGCCCTCTTCACCAAGGGAGCCTGGCCGGCCACCGTCACCTTCACCCGCACCCCGGGCGCGGTCCGCGCCCTGATAACGCAACCCCACGACCTCGCGGGGGCCTGGCCCGACACCGACCCGGCCGCCCTCTCCGGGTGGGGCCTCTTCTGGGGCCTGTTCATCAGCCAGCTCCTCGTACTGCTGGTCCTCACGATCTTCACCCTGGGCGTCGTCGCCCGCACCAAGGCCCGCCGCACCCGAGCCGGCCACCGGCCGACGGCCGACGCCGACCCGGCGGACCCCGCCCCGGCCAAGGCCCGACCCCGCACCCCGGACGGGACGGCCCCCGCGGACCGGCCCCGGACCCCGGACACCACCGGCACGCCGGTCGAGCCCCGCACCCCGGACCGGCTCCCCGGACCGGCCCGCACGGAAGCCCACACCGCCCCACCGGCACACGCCCCGTCGGCGGAAGCGGTGCACGCCCCGTTCTCCGCCCCCGCCCCCGGACCGGCACACGCACCCGCACACGCACCGGCCGCCGGCACCCCGCCCCGCAGGCCGAGCCCGGCCCGCTACACCTCGCTCGGCGACACCCCCGCCCCCGCCAAGGACGCCTACCGCTACGGCTTCGGCTACGCCCCCGCGAGGTCCGCGGCCCCCACCCCGGCCCCCCGCCTCGCCTACGGCGACCCGGCCGAACGCCACCGCCTCGCCGCCCGGGCCCTCGCCGCCGCGGAGGGCGCCGCCCTGGTGGTCACGTCGTCCCCCGCGCTGTGGGCGGAGACCAAGGACGCCCGGGCGAAACTCGGGCCGGTCCTCCTCTACGACCCCTCGCACCTGTGCGACACCCCGGCCCGGATGCACTGGAACCCCGCCGACGGCTGCGCCGACCGCGATACCGCCGCCGCCCGGGCGATCGCCCTGCTGGCCCCCGTACGCCCCCAGGCCCGCCTGGACAGCGCCCTCGCCGACACCGCCGAAACCCTGCTGCGCAGCTGGCTCCAGGCCGCCGCCCTCGACGGCCTCCCGTTCAAGCAACTGGCCCGCTGGGCCCAGGGCAACGGCGCCCAGGACCCCGTCCGCACCCTGCGCACCCACCCCCAGGCCGCCCCCGGCGCCGCCGGCGAACTCGAAAGCGCCCTCACCGCCCACCCCGAACGCCGCGACCAGGCCCAGCAGCTGACCGCCCGTGCCCTGTCCTGCCTGACCTCGATCCACATCCGCGAGGCCTGCAACCCGAACCGAACGGATTCCCTCACCCTGGCATCGTTCGCCGCCGAAGGGGGCACCCTCTACGTGCTGGGTGAACCCCTGGAGGACCCCCGCACCCGCCCGGGTGCGATGCCCCTCCTCACCGCGCTCGCCGCAGACGTGGTCGAGCACGGCCGCCGCATGGCCGCACGGTCATCCCACGGCCGGCTCGACCCACCACTCACCCTGGTCCTGGAGGACGTGGCGGCCGTCGCCCCCGTCCCCCAGCTCCCGGACCTCCTCCAGGACGAGGCCCTCCCCCTCCTGGCCCTCTGCCGCAGCCGCGAACAAGCCCGCTCCCGCTGGCCGCACACGCCCCTCGACGCCACCGGATGAACCTGCATCCGGGACCCGGGACGCGCACGCCGCACGCTCCTCGGAAGGGATCGGCTGAGACGCCGTTCCCACCGGCGTACCCGGCCGCTGCGTCCTCGACGGCTAGGCCGGGGTGTCCATCACGTACTCGTGTTCCTCGGCCCCCGACTCCAGCTTCACCACGTGCCCGCTCGCCTCGAACCCGAACCGGCGGTAGAAGGCCGCCGCCCGCAGGTTCTCCTCGTGCACGAAGAGCCGTACGCGTGCCGGGGCCGGTGCCCTCAGCCCCCGGGCCCACTCCACTGCGGCCGTGAACAGGGCCTCGGCCAGCCCGGCACCCCGCCGCTCGGCCCGTACGTACACGCCGACCACGTGCGCCTGGGTCTTCTCCACGGGCAGGCCGAAGAAGTCGCTGCTGCCCTGCTCCTCGACGAGCACGCTCACGGAGCCGTCCCACGCCCCGTCGGGCCCCTCGGCGACGAACTGCCGCGCGGCCCGCCCGGACGAGGCTCCCGCGGCCCGGTCCTGCCAGAAGCCGTCCGTCCGTTCCTCGGCCTGCTCCAGCGTTTCCAGGAAGGCCACCGGCGCCGCCGGGTCCCGCAGGGCGTCCAGCCTCAAGGCTTTGACCCGCTGCCACTCTTCGGCCCGAACGGCCCGCACCACGTACTGATCCATAATCCGGGATCCTAACCACCCGCTTGATGCACACTGCATCCATGCATCCGCACGCCCGGGCTCTCGCCCACGTCTCCGCGCTTTCCTCGGGCCCCCCGCTGGACCCGACCCTCTCGGTCACGCTCAACTTCCACCCGGACCGCATCACCGAGGACAGACCGATCCTCACGGCCCTGGCCGAGGAGGGCGTCTACCGCTCCCAGTTCGTCACGGGCACCAGCAACGGCGGCCTGACCGCCCGCCCGGGCGGTGCCCGCTGGCAGTGGGAGAGCCAGATCTTCGGCGGCGCCTACGACGAATCCCCCGCCGAGGACCGCCCGGTGTACGGCGCCCTCAACTTCCGCAACAACCCGGCCGGCGCCGCCCCCCGCTTCGGCTCGGCGCACTTCCGTCTCCGCCCGGAAGCCCTGTCCCGCACCACGTTCTGCTATCCGGACAGCTACCTGGAGCCCGAGCACTTCGGGGTCGCCGACCGCATGGCGCTGATCCCCCTGGCCCTGGCCGACGACCAGGACGCCCTGGACGACTACATCGAGGCCCAGGTCCACGCTCCGGTACGGCTGGCCCACGACGTCGAGGCCCTCGTACTGGACCCCAGCCACCGCGGGACGGAGGTGGAGGCCGCCGCCGCGAAGCTCCCCTGCCCCACGGAATGGCACCCGGGCTTCCTCCTCACGGTCGCCGAACTCCGCCGGCACCCCGACTACCGCGGCCAGGACTTCGTGGACCTCGGCTCCGCCATCGCCGTGGACGACGTCCTGACTCCGCGCATCCTCGGCGAAGCCGCACGCACGGGCCGCTACGACGAACAGGCCCTGAAGCGTGTCTGGCACTACGTGGCCCGCTTCGGCTCGGCCGCTCACGAATAAAGTCCCGTAAACGCAGAAAAGCCCCGCACCAGAAGGTGCGGGGCTTTCCCACAATGATTGTTCGGCGGCGTCCTACTCTCCCACAGGGTCCCCCCTGCAGTACC